>JACPRB010000284.1 GCA_016190155.1 Planctomycetota bacterium | reverse complement strand
GGATAGGACGACCGACTTCCTTTCCTGGTTTCCTGCCTTCCTCAGAGATACTCAGGCGACTGGCCTGGAGGTTCATGAAAAATCTTGTCGTAGCACAAAGATTTGATCGATTAGCACAGCAGAGCCCGGGCAGAGGACGCAGAGATTCCTTTCTTGAAAACTCTGCATTCTCCTTCCTGGTCTCAGCGGTCTCCGCGGTTGATCGGACTTCTTTCGGCCGATATCTCCGCAATGGCCTGAGACCCAGTGTGTTGCTCACACACGCGGAACAATCTTCGCGCCGCGAGGAGAATTGGATTGTGAATACTGCAGAGGACCCGGAGAAGACGCGATTCTCCATGTCAGAACTGCCTCAAGAACCTGAAGTTGTTCTCCACGAACCAGCGGATGTCCCGCACGTTGTGGCGCAGCATGCAGATGCGCTCCACGCCCATGCCGAACGCGAAGCCGGTCACCTTCTCCGGATCGTATCCGACGGCCTCGAACACCTTCGGATGCACCATGCCGCTCCCCAGGATTTCCATCCAGCCGGAGCCCTTGCACGCGGGACACCCCTTCGCGCCGCACAGGAAGCACGAGATGTCCACCTCCGCCGACGGCTCCGTGAAGGGAAAGAAGCTCGGCCGGAACCGCACGCGCGTGTCCGGACCGAACATCTCGCGCGCAAAAAGCAGCAGGACTCCCTTGAGCTGCGCGAACGACACGTCTTCTCCCACCATGAGCCCCTCGACCTGATGGAAGCTGGGCAAGTGCGACGCGTCGGCATCGTCGGGCCGGAAGACCTTCCCGGGGGCGATGATGCGGAACGGGGGCCGCCGCCGTCGCATCGCGCGAATCTGCACCGGCGACGTATGCGAACGCAGCAAGTGCGGCGCGCGGACGTAGAACGTGTCGAACGCGTCGCGCGAGGGATGCTCCAGCGGGATGTTCAGACTCTGGAAGTTGTTCTCCTCGGTCTCGATCTCGGGTCCGTACTCGACCTCGAAACCGAGCTTCAGGAACACGCGCGCGATCTCGTCCCACGCGCGATAGATCGGGTGGCGCCGCCCGAGTTCGCGCGGCGTCCCCGGCAGCGTGTCCTCGAATCGGACTTCCGCCACCTGCCGCTCCCCGGCCGCCCTCGTCGAAAGCTCCTCCACCTCCGCCTTCAGCGCGTTCAAGCGCTTGCCGAACTCGCCCTTCTGTTCCTTGGGAAGTTTCGCGAGATCCTGGAAGAGCCGGCGGACTTCTTCAAGAAGCCGGTTGCGGATCGCCGGTTCTCCGATCGCGGGCGTAGCCTGAGCCCGCCGACGGAGCTCGTCGATTTTCTCCTGCAGCTCCATCGGGACCGCTCTACTTGGCCGCCGCGGCGGGAACGGCCGCCAGGGCCTGCTTGGCCTTCTCCACCAGATCGGCCAGCGCCTTCGGCTCCGACAGCGCCAACTCGGCGAGGGCCTTGCGGTTGAGCTGGATGTTCGCCTTGCGCAGGCCGTTCATGAACCGGCTGTAGCTGATCCCCAGCGGTTCCAGCGCCGCATTGATGCGGATGATCCACATCGCCCGGTAGTCGCGCTTCTTGAGCTTCCGGCCGGCGAACCCGTACTTCCCGGCCCGCGCGACGGCTTCCTTCGCGGTCTTGTACAGGCGGCGGCGCCCGGCACGGTACCCCTTCGCCCGCTGCAGGGTCCGCTTGACATGCCGCCGGCGGGCGGCACCGTGTCGTACTCTGGGCATCGTCTTCTCCTCGTTACTGTTTCTCTTTGGGCTCGGGCGGCGGATTCGAAGTCCGCTTGGGCCGCGTCTGCAGCATGATGTGCACGTTCTCGATGTCGTGCGGGGCCCGCATCAGCTGCCATTTGCGGGTCCGGCGGCGGCTCTTGGCGCTCTTCGACGACATCAAATGGCGATGGCCCGGAGCCCGAAAAAGCACCTTCCCCGTGGCGGTCACCTTGAACCGCTTCTTCGCCGCCTTATTGGTTTTCTGCTTGGGCATTCGTGCTCTCCTTCGATTCGGTTGCCTGCGGCTGAGTCGCCGCGGGTTGCGGTACCGGCGCGCCTTCGGGACGCGAGGTTCCATCTTCCGGTTTCGTCGCCGGCTTGTCCCCGACCGGCTTGGGCTTGACCCCGGGCTTGGGCATGAGCGTGATCTGCATGCGCGGCCCCTGCATGGACAGATCGTGCTCCACCTTGGCGATGTCGTCGAGATCCTTCTTGATCTGCTCCATGCGGGATTTGCCGAGCTCCTTGTGCGCCATCTCCCGTCCGCGGAAGAAGATCGTGAAGAGCACCTTGTGCCCGTGCTCCAGAAAGTCCCGCGCGTGGCGCAGCTTCGTATGGAAGTCGTGATCGTCCGTGCGCGGACGCATCCGGACCTCCTTCAACTCCGCCACGTGATGGCGCGCCTTCTTCTTCTTGCTCTCGGCGTACTTGAACTTGCCGTAGTCCAGAATCTTGCATACGGGCGGTCGGGCTTCCGGCGCGACCTCGACCAGATCCAGGCCGGCCTCGCGCGCCATGCGCCGGGCCTGCTCCGTCGGCACCTCCCCAACCATCGCCCCGTTTTGATCGACGAGGCGGACCACGGGAACCCTGATGAAATCGTTGATCCGGTGCTCGTCCTTGCGTTCAGGCTTGCCCGGAAAGCGCGGTCTTGGCGGCAATGTCCCTCCTGAGATTAACGATCAATTCCTCTACCTTGACGACTCCAACGTCCCCTCTCGATCGCTCGCGCACGGCCACGGCGCCCGACTCGGCCTCCCGCTGCCCGCACACGAGCATCACCGGAATCCTCTGAAGCTCGAAGCTCCGGATTTTAGCGGACAAGCGTTCGTTGCTCAAGTCGATTTCCGCGCGAAGGCCCGCCTCCCGCAGCTTCGCATACACCTGCCGGGCGTATTCCTCCAGCTTCTCGCTCACCGGCACGACCGCCGCCTGCACGGGCGCCAACCACAACGGGAAGCTCCCCGCATAGTGTTCCGTCAGCACGGCGATGAACCGCTGCAGCGATCCCAGCATGGCGCGATGGATCATGACCGGGCGGTGGCGCCGCCCGTCCGCGCCCTCGTATTCCGCGTCGAAACGCTCCGGCAAGTTGAAGTCGAGCTGGATCGTGGCCAGCTGCCACGCCCGCCCCAACGCGTCCTTGATGTCGAAATCGATCTTCGGTCCGTAGAACGCGCCGTCGCCGGCGTTGACGACGTACTCGACGCCGCTCTCCTTGAGCACGCGATCCAGGATCGCCTCCGCGCGATTCCACGTCTCGATCACCCCGACGAACTTCGGCGGGCGCGTCGAGAGCTTCGCCTGGAATGGCATCTTGAAGACGTCGCGATAGACGTACTTCACGAAGTCGATCTGGCCGCGGATCTCCTGCTCGATCTGGTCCTCGGCGCAGAAGATGTGCGCGTCGTCCTGCTCGAACTTGCGCACGCGGGTGAGGCCCGAGAGTACGCCCTTGATCTCGTTGCGGTGCAACGGGCAGAAATCGGCGATCCGCAGCGGCAGCTCGCGATAGCTGCGCCGGCGGTGCTTGAAGATCAGCAGGTGGCTGGGACAGTTCATCGGCTTGAGCGAGAAGTCCTCCTCGTCGACCTTCAGGAGGAACATGTTCTCGCGGTAGTGGTCCCAGTGTCCCGACATCTCCCAGAGCGACTTGTTGAACAGCTGCGGCGTCTGCACTTCGTCGAAGCCGCGCTTGCGGTACTCCTCGCGGACGAACGCCAGGAGCTCGTTGTAGATGACCGCGCCCTTGGGGAGGAAGAAGACCGCGCCCGGGCTCCAGTCGTGGAACATGAACAGTTCCAGGTCCTGCCCGAGCCGGCGATGGTCGCGCTTCTTCGCCTCCTCGATGCGCCGCAGATACTCCTGCAGCGCCTTGTCGGAATGCCAGGCCGTCCCGTAGAGCCGCGTCAGCATCCGATTGCTCTGATCGCCCTTCCAGTACGCCCCGGTCACCTTCGTCAGCTTGATCGCGCGCACGCGGCCGGTCGAGGGGACGTGCGGGCCTTCGCACAAGTCGATGAAGTCCCCGTCGGTGTAGACGGAGGCGGTGGGATCTTGGATGTCCTTCTCGAGCGTCTCGACCTTGTAGGGCTGGCCGAGTTCGCGCATCCTGCGGATGACTTCCTCCTTGGGCAGGTCTTCGCGCACGAACGGATAATTCGCCTCGATGATCTTCTTGCACTCGGCTTCGACGCGCGGGAGATCGTCCTCGGAGAACTTGGCGCCTTCGGGGAACTCCATGTCGTAGTAGAAACCGTCCTCGACGGGCGGGCCGTAGCCGAACTTCACGCCCGGTCCGTACAGGCGCCGAACGGCGCCCGCCATGATGTGAGCGGCGGAGTGGCGAATGACCTCCAAACCCGGAGGAGTGTCCTCCTTGACGATCTCCACGCGGCACTCCCTGGGGAGCGGTCGATGGAAATCCCAGATCTCGCCGTTGATCTTCGCGGCGACGGAGGCCTTGGCCAGACCCTGGGAGATGGACTTGGCGACGTCCAACGCGGTGACGCCGTCCGGGTATTCGCGGACGGATCCGTCCGGGAGCGTGACTTTGGTGACCATGGATGAGCGGACGATACTACGGGAAGGGCTCCGGGGGGTCAAGACCCAGAGACGATCGCTTCCCGGCTCCACCCCACCCCGATATACTCAGGCCCATGTTCAATCCCGCGAAGATCCGCCGCATCGCCGTCAACACCGGCGGCGGCGACGCCCCCGGCCTCAACGCCGTCATCCGCGCCGTCACGCTCGCCGCCCTCGAACGCGGGTGGGAGGTCTGGGGCAGCCGGCATGGCTACCGCGGCCTGCTCGACCTCACCCAGCTCGTCCCGCTCACCGCGAGCGAGGTGCGCGGCATCACGCATCTCGGCGGGAGCATCCTCGGCACCGCCAACAAGAGCGACCCGTTCGAATACCCCACCAAGACCCCCGAAGGGGCGAAGCTCGTCGACGTCTCCGATCAGATCGTCCGGAACTTCCGCGCGCGTGAGCTGGACGCGCTCATCTGCATCGGAGGCGACGGATCCCTGCGCATCGCGCACAAGTTCGTCGAGAAAGGCATCCCGGTCGTCGGCGTGCCCAAGACCATCGACAACGACCTCAGCGGCACCGTCGTCACGTTCGGCTTCGACACCGCGGTGACCACCGCGACGGAGGCCATCGACAAGCTCCACTCCACCGCCGAGGCCCACGAGCGCGTCATGGTGGTGGAAGTGATGGGCCGCTACGCCGGATGGATCGCCCTGAACTCCGGCCTCTCCGGCACGGCGGACATCATCCTCATCCCGGAGATCCCGTTCGACCTCGCGAAAGTATGCGAGGCGGTGATGCAGCGCGAGGCGGCCGGCAAGCACTTCGCCATCGTGGTCGCCGCCGAGGGCGCCCGCCCCGCCGGCGGTCAGATGATGACGCGGGGGCCCAAGGAGGCCGGGCGCGAGGTTCTTCTGGGCGGCATCGGCCAGCACATCGCCGGCGAGATCGCCCGCCTCACCGGCAAGGAGACGCGGCATCTCGTGCTGGGCCATCTGCAGCGCGGCGGCGGCCCCACGACGTTCGACCGCCTCCTCGGCTTGCGCTTCGGGGCGGCGGCCGTCCGCGCGCTCGCGGAGGGCAAGGTCAACGTGATGATCGCCCTCGACCCGCCGACGGTGAAGACGATCCCGCTCAGTCAGGCCATCGAGAGGATGAAGGCCGTCCCGCTCGACTGCGACAGCATCCTCACGGCGCGGTCGCTCGGGGTGTGCTTGGGGGATTGAGCGAACGAATGCGTGCCCGGCGCGCCAGGCACATCAGGCGATTATCGTTGCACCTCGATCACGAGGTCCTCACCGTCCCTGGTCCATTTGAGCCAATCGAACTCCGCTACCCCTCCGTTATTTAGGCCATCACGCCCCACGCTCCAAAGACGTGCCTTCGAGCCTTCGATGTGCTTGAGCAGAGTGCCACCGAATGGGTCTTCGCTCGCCGCCAGCGGCTCTCCACGCTTGAAGGAGATCGCATTCCGAAGTAGTCGCACCCGCGCCACGATCTCCCGCACGTACTGCATGTGATGCCAATCAGGGTGACCGGCTATCCGGAGCACGGGATTTCGTGAAGCTCTGTGCTCCTCCTTGATTCTCTCGAACTCGTCTCGAAGTTCCGTCCAAGGCCGATGCTCGGATGCGACAGCCCTCCGCGACCATGCCTCCATACGCTCCAGCGCGTCTGCTTCCATGAGGCGCGCGGAAAAGAAGTATCTGCCATAGTCTCGGAGATTCGCCTCGCCCATGCATCGCTTTTGAACTTCAAGCACCCCCAAGACTGAATCATGTGAAGACATGAGCGTCATTCCTGCGAGAACGCGATCGACCAAGAAGGACTGCCCACCGCCGGGGATCGAGCTCTCGATGATCTCAAGCTCGTGGCCTATCTCGTCCAAATCATTCGGTGAGAGTCTTCCGGAAGTTATAAGCCATTTGAGACCGTTTAGCCCCATGTGGCAAATGCCCGCCCCTATTAACAGGCTCCCGGATTCGGTGTTGTGCGTCACGTCCCGGCCAAATTGGACCGTGTCCAGCAGCATACGGGCCGCCTCTTGTCCTTTTCCTTCCTCTTCCAGGAAGCGCGCACCACAGACCAAGAGTTGCCCGATCAGCGTGCCCGTCGTAAAGGGCATCGTGGCGCCGCTGCCTCCTTTTACCCAATCATACGGGAATCGACACTCAGCGCGAAAGGTACCCCGGCGAATCTGATCCAAATCCGCGCGATACTTCATGAAAAGTCTTTGCGCTGCATCCCGATCCCCTCTGGGCTCGCACAACGCGAAGTCCGTCCAGTCCCCTATTTCTTTTCTGAGCCCGTCCAGCACCTTGATCGCCGGCCAGTAGTCCTCCCACGCGTTCCCAGGGACAGATGAACCTCTCAGCACGGGACGAGTCGACCTCGCCTTTTGCACTTCATCCAGCAGTTCTCTCGTCCGCGAGCCTGCACTTTCCCAGCGCCGGCTGGCTAGCGTATCGACGATGAGCACCAAACCCAGCACAAGGGCCACGAGGCTCCCAGCGACAATTCCAAGTATCTTCGTTCGTCTCGTCATGTCCGCTCGCTATCCCATCAAGATAGTTTCGTCACCCCCTCCTACCTCCTCTTCGATGCTGGAACGGAATCCTTCGAGCAAATCGCTTTCCGTTTCCTGGCAAGCGACCCAGGTTTCTTCATTCAATTCCCCGTCTACTCTTGGCGTTTCCTGACGAAACACCCGTGACTCCAGGCAACGCCCGCCCCTACTCCAACCTGCGTTCCCGTCACGAATCCGCTTGGCACGATGCTTGCACCCTGTCTACCGGAAGTACGGGGCGCGATAGCCGGTTTCCAGACGACTCGATAGCGGCGGTTGAACAAGTGGGTCCGTGGCGAAATCGGCAAACGCGTCAGCTTGTCACGCTGATGCTCCGCAAGGAGCTTGGGGGTTCGAGTCCCCCCGGGCCCACATACTCATCGTGATAAGCTCCCCGCATTGCGCCCTCGACCTTGACCCAGTATCATACTGTTGCGTGACAAGCTGGCGGTTTCGCCACGAGACCGCACGAAGGCGCGGCCCCCAAGCCGCGCCTTTTCTTTTCCTGGCGAGCGGCTTCTTCTCAGGGTCCTCCGCGTCCTCTGGTGTTGCGATTCGGGTTTTCTCCGCGTCCTCCGCTCCCCTCACCGCCCTCGCGGATTCCGATAGATCCACGGCCTCCCCCCCACCGTCACTTCCTCGCGCAACGCCTCCACCACCGTCGTCACCGCCCCACCCGTCCCCTCAGGCGCCACCCACTCGAACGCCACATACGCCCGCCCCTCCTTGAGCGCCCGCAGCACCGCCTCCTCCGTCAACTCCTCCGCCAACACGTGCGTCGTCACGAACCCGAGCGATACGTCGTACGGATCCAACTGCACGCCCATCACGTTCGTGTTCTGATGCGCGTCGTTGCCGGCGATCCCGACCACCCGCCGCACCTTGTTCAGCTCGTCCCACTTGGCGAGGTTCTTCTCCGGCCGCCGCAACACCGTCATCCACGCCCCTTCCAGATCCTCCCGCGCGAGCTTCAACGCCTGCAACAACGCCTTGGGATCGCTCAAGAGCTCCTTGAAGATCGCGTGCGTGTTCCAGATCTCCATCCCGTCGAAACCGTCGAAGTTCCAGTCGTCGACCTCCTCGGGATGACACACGATCGCGACCCCGCCCTGCGCGTGGATCTTCTCGATCCGCTCCCGACGACTCCTCGACGAGATCGGCTCACGGATCCCCAAGGCCATGATCTGGTCGCCGTACTCCGCGCCCTGGATGAAGAGCACCCCGTCGTGCAGCCCTCGCCACCCCTCGCGTAACGAACGCCCGGGGTCCCCCTTCGGCGGATGATCCGTCATGCACACGAAATCGATCCCGCGCTTCTTGCACGCGGCGAGGATCTCCTCATACGTGCCGCGCGAATCGTGCGAGTGGAACGAATGCACGTGAATCACCCCGCGGAAATCGCGAAGCGCAGGCGCCGCCGGCACAGGCGCGCTGCGGCAGGAAACGAGCAGGAGCACCATGACGAAAATCGGGCATGGTTCGAGAAGAGCGCTTCTTCTCTGAGTCCCCTGCTGTGCTAATCGATCAACTCTTTGTGCTACGACAAGATTTTTCATGAACCTCCAGGCCAGTCGCCTGAGTATCTCTGAGG
>JACPRB010000025.1 GCA_016190155.1 Planctomycetota bacterium | reverse complement strand
TCGGATCAGGTTGTGGACATCTTCGCCGCCGCGGGCCTGAAGAAGCCGGACCTCTCGATCCTCTCCGACGAGTTCCTGTCCGAGGTGCGGGGCCTGCCGCATCGGAATCTGGCGGTCGAGTTGCTGCGCAAGCTGCTCGCCGACGAGATCAAGACGCGCTCCAGGAAGAACCTCGTGCAATCGCGCTCGTTCGCCGAGATGCTGGAGCGCGCGGTGAAGGCGTACCAGAACCGGGCGATCGAGACGGCGCAGGTGATCGAAGAGCTGATCGGACTGGCCAAGGAAATGCGCGAGGCCGGCCGCCGAGGCGAGACCCTTCACCTGACGGAGGACGAGGTGGCCTTCTACGACGCCCTCGAGACGAACGATAGCGCGGTCAAGGTCCTCGGGGACGACACCCTCAAGACGATCGCCCGCGAACTCGTGGAAACCGTGCGCAAGAACGTCACCATCGACTGGACCGTGAAGGAGACCGTGCGCGCGAAGCTGCGCGTTCTCGTCAAGCGCATCCTGCGGAAGTACGGCTACCCGCCGGACAAGCAGGAGAAGGCCACTCAGACGGTGTTGGAGCAAGCGGAGCTCCTTGGCCGAGACTGGGCAGAAGAAGCACCCGTGCCCGCGGTCGTCCTTCCCTTCCGCCGCGTCACGCCGCGCGAAGAGGACAAGTACCGGACCTGCGTCCCGCTCCTGACGCTCAAGGCCGCCGCCGGAGCATTCGGCCAAGTCCAGTCCGTGGAACCCGAAGGCTGGGTCGAACCTCACACGGGGCGCAAGCTCCGCCCGGGCATGTTCGTGGCACAGGTGGTCGGCCAATCGATGGAGCCCAGGATTCCCGACGGCGGTTGGTGCCTCTTCCAGAACCCGGTCGAAGGCAGCCGCCAGGGGCGCATCGTCCTTGTCCAGCACCGGGACATCCATGACCCCGAAACAGGCGGCAGCTATGCGGTCAAGCGCTACGAGAGGTTGGAGCCGGCGGTGGATGAGAGTGGCCAGCGGCGCGCCGTGATCCGGCTCAAGCCTTTGAATCCCGACTTCCCGGCTAAAGATCTCAAGCCCGATGCGGAAGACGAGGTTCAGGTTATGGCAGAGTTCCTGGAAGTGTTGGAAGCGTAGCAATGTACGCCTTGAACGATGTGGAGCGGCGACTCTTGGTCGATCTGTGGAAGCGTGTCGACGAGAAGTGGCTGGGGCCCAGCTACGACGAATTCTGCGCGGATCATGCGGACGACGTCGAGTCGATTGAGTCTCTCCAGACCAAACGGCTGATTCAGCTGGAAGCGGTTGGCGGTCGGAACGCCGTGCGCCTCAATCTTGAGGGATTCTTCTACTTGCCAGAAGAGTTTCAGAGCGCCGCTTTGGAGGGCGTCGACGCCTTGATTCAAGGCCTGCAGACCCTCTTCAGGAAGCGCAAGGGCGGGCAATTCACCGTGCCGCAGATCGCGCAGGAGACCGGGATGGACCCGGGGACCGTTCAGCGCCGGGGAGCGGTGTTGCAGCGCTTCGGGGCTTCCATGGGCGCGGTGCTCGATTCGAAGATCGATTTCAACGGGAATTACATCCAGCCGAATCCCGCCTTCCTGAAGATTCGGTCTATCAAGCAGCTCTATGATCAGCGGCGAGAGGAGCATGTCGGGGCCGTAAAGCAGTTGGAGCGGATGGGACAAGCGCCGATGGCGCCTTTGCCCGCTGCAGCGATGTCGTTCGCTCCGGGAGGGAGCGACTCGGATGTCGCCGCGATCTACGCGAAGCTGGTCCATCATCCCCGCATCCGCTCCGTCTCCGAGGGGCTCTTTCGCGATCGACACTATGCCCAGGCGATCTTCGAGGCCTACAAGGCCCTCGCTAATCTGGTCAAGGAGAAGAGCGGAGCTGGATCGGACGGGCGCGACCTCATGGCCAAGGTGTTCAGCAAAGACCGTCCGATCCTGAAGCTTACGGCGATGTCGACGACTTCCGAGAAGGACGAACAAGAAGGGTTCATGCTCATTTACATGGGGGCCATGGTAGGCATTCGCAATCCCAAGGCGCACGACAATGTAGTTCAGAACGATCCGATTCGGACCGTGCAATACCTCGGATTTGCCGATTTGCTCGCGCATCGGGTGGAGGAGGCGTCTATGGCGGCCAAGGTCTCTTACGAGGGTGGTGCCTCCAAGGAGAACAATCGGAGTGTCCAGCGGGCGAAGGACGCATGAACAGCGGTAGGCAGACCGTTACGGTGCATCGCCAACTTCGGCCGGTGCGGCTCGCTTTCCTGGTCCGCCCTGACGACGCGAAGACCCTTCGTAAGGTGATTGAGACGAGCACGTGCCTTTGGGGCGGCAGGTTCAATGGGATCATTCCGGTCTTCAGTCGGACACCCCGGTGGTGGACCCATCGGTCCGTTCATCAGTCCTGGACGGCATCCGAGATTGTCCGGGGATACCTAGCCGCTTTCGAGCCGGACTACGTGGTCAGCACGAGCCCTGCTGTCGCCAACGGCCTAGACCTCGAAGAAGGGAGGCTGATCACTCTTGAGGACGTCCTGTCCTCAACCCGCGATGAGCACGTCGGATGCGGCCTCAGCGTGCTGGATGTTCATCGTGATCTATACAAGCGGGAATTCCAGTTCGTACGGAGGCATCCGGTCAAAGTCTTCCGACCCACTATTGCCAACCCCCGTCTGTCCTTGTTCGCCGCGGCATGCTTTGGGGCATTCCCAAGGGAGGAAGCGTTCCGTTACTTCGCTCGCGCTTACGACGATGCCTTCGACCCCCAGGACGCCGCCATAGACGTCGCGAACCTCTTCGAGATCCTGACGACCAAGCGCGGGACATCTCTTCGAATGGGCTCTGCGGGACTGGACCCTCGCAGGCGCGGCTGGTCGGAAGGACCGGTGCTGTTCTTCATGGACGGGACAACGGCGCGAGACCTGATCGACTATTGGAACCTGCGAGCCCTGGGCTGGCGCATCCTGCCCGTGCCGAAGCAATGGGCGAAAGAGCCCGTCGATTCCTGCAGCCGATTCGTTCAGAAGAACAACGTACCCTATCGGCACAACCCCGACATGAAGCAGTGGACGACGCTGCTCAGGTCTCGCTCCACGATGAAGGCTGAAGTTGAGGCCTTCGCCCAGCAGATTCACTCCCCAGGTGACCACGCGCTTTTGTTGCAGGACTGGTATCCCCGGCTGTGGGATGACTGGGCCCGAGACCAGGATCACGTTCAGCGATGTGACGTGGTCGCTGAAGAGGCTGATGATGAATGCGCGGTTGAAGACGGCCGAATCGCTTTTCGTTCGCTGACTCCATCCTTTGCCGACCGGTTCGGGTGGGGTGACAAGGCGCGCTGGGTCAACGTCGTCCGGGTTCGGGACTACGGGCACGGCAGTGAACTCGCGCTGGTCCTCCCTCCTGGGCTCCGGGACCTCGACCGGGTATTGCAGACCTTTGATCGGGGAGCGACATCTACGAGCACGGAAGGCATCGTCCTTCGGTGCAAACACGATTGGACACATAGGTGGAGTCTCCCTGATGGTTCTACCGTCTTCCGGCACTGGCTGGGTACGCAAGGCCTGACGGCCGATCCGTCGGGAGCGGGCCGAATCGCTCGGCAGGTGATTCGCTGCCTCGGAGGTCTTTGGGGCGCGCAGTTGATTGCCGACGTGAAGATTGTGCAGCTCCTCGACAAAATGGCCCATGGAATGGCCGAGATGACAGCGGAGGAGGAATCGACCCCGGCCAGGAAGCCAAGGGTCCGACGTCGCGCCGTGAACCGCGGGAAATGGCTGGAGATCCTCAAGAAAGCCAACGGGGGCAACGCGGATCGTGCGGCAGGGCAGTTGGTAAATCTGGTCGAACGAGGAGTGCTCCGCGTCGGGCTCCAGCTCCAGTGTCCGACATGCAGCCAAGCGAACTGGTTCTCGCCGGGTGCGATTCTTGACGTTCTCCGATGCGAACGTTGTCTTCGAGATTTCCCCTTTCCTGCGGCCGAGCCCCCATCCGGAGATTGGTGGTACCGCACGCAGGGACCCTTCAGCGTCGAGAACTTTGCACAAGGGGGATATGCGGTCGCGTTGGCGTTGAGGGTCCTTACGTCCGGCATGCATGCCGAAGCCACGTGGGTGCCCGGTCTGGAAATTAAGGAATCTGCCGGCGTACTGGGCGAGATTGACTTCGGGGTCTGGTGGAGGCGGGAGTCCGCAATTAATGCGGATGAACCCATCCTTCTGCTTGGAGAGTGCAAGAGTTTCGGCCCGTTCACAATGAAGGACGTGGATCGCGCGAGGCGCCTCGCCGAACGGTTTCCGGGCGCGACCCTCGTGTTCGCCACGTTGCGCAGGGAGCTGGATACCGGTGAGAAGAAACGTCTGTCGTCTCTCGCCCGCGCTGGCCGGAAGAATCTCAAGGCCGACAGGTGGCGCGCGCCCGTCCTCGTGCTCACGGGTTACGAGCTCATGAGCGACATAGGGCCGCCCTACTGCTGGCGCGACGCTGGCGGACGGTTCGCCCAGCTTGCCGAGAACTTTAGGGGCTTTGAAGGCCTGACGGAACTCTGCGACGCGACCCAGCAACTGTATCTCGGCATGGAGCCCTATGGCCAGTGGCAGCAGGCGGAGTTCGAGAAGCGGCGAAAGCGGTGGCCTCGATCTCGAACCAGGCGCGCCACGGGGGAGGCGGAATCCGAAGGGGTAGATTCACCGCGACCGCTCGACGCCCCGCAGGAAGGGACTCCATGATCAATTTCCACGAGGACGCAAAAGAATGAACCTCGCCTCCCTCCAGCGCCTGGTTTCCAAGGGTGAGGGCCAAGCGCTCGAGTTCAAGCGCACCACGGGCGAGCTCCGCGAAGGCATGGAGGCTTTGTGCGGGATGCTGAACGCGCAGGGCAAGGGCCGAGTCATCTTCGGCGTTTCCGACAAGGGTGAGATCGTCGGGCAGGCGGTCGCGGAGAGCACGCGGCGTGACATTGCCAATGCCTCCCGGCGGATCGAGCCGGCTGCCGAGATCAAGACGTTCATCGTGCGACTTGGGCACGGGAGGGCCATCGTGCTCCTCGAGGCTCTCGGGCGCGGCAAGGCCCCGTTCACATTCGAGGGTCGCGGCTATCTGCGCGTAGGCAACACGACGCAGAAGATGTCCCATTCGGAGTTCGACCGCCGGGTGGTCGACCGCCTGCAGAGCGAGTTGCCCTGGGATCGATGGATTGCCTCCGACTGGAAGATTCGCGACCTCGACCGATCCGAGATCCAGAGAACGGTCGAGGATGCGGTCGAGGCCAAGCGGCTGACAGGCGTTCTTGGCGAGAAGGTTGAGGTCGTCTTGCGGCGGCTCGAATTGGTGACGGATCGAGGGGTGACCCGGGCTGCCGCGATCCTTTTTGGGAAGGAGGGCGGACCCGGCTATCCCATGGGCGAGGTCCGGTTGGCGCGGTTCCGAGGCGTCACCAAGGACGAATTCCGGGACAACCGCCAGTTCAAAGGGCATGCCTTCGGACTCCTCGAGCATGCCGAACGATTCCTCGACGAACACGTCCCGGTAGCTGGCCGCTTCGTTGAAGGCCGGATGCGCCGGATCGATACTCCTCTCTACCCGCCCCTCGCCGTTCGGGAGGCCCTCGTCAACGCACTGGTCCACAGGGACTATTCGATTGACGGCGGCGCTGTCAGCCTGGCTCTTTTCGACGATCGCCTGGAGATCTGGAGCACGGGTGTCCTGCCGTCCGGCCTGACGCCGGAAAAGCTCAAGGGCATGCATGAGTCCATCCCGCGGAACCGGCTCATCGCGGACGTCTTCTACCGCCGAGGCTTGATCGAGAAGTGGGGACGGGGAACGAACAAGATCCTCACGGAGGCGAAAAAGATCGATTGTCCCGAGCCCGAGTTCGAGGAAATCGCCGGATCGTTCGTGGTACGGTTTAGACCTGCAGCCCCAGCAGCCAAGCCACCCCATGCCGACCCTCAGCAAGCGATCCTCGATCTTGTAAAGCAACGGGGCACCGTGACCAATCGCGAGGTGCGAGCGGTCTTGGGGATCTCGGATGAGATGGTCCGCAGGCACCTGAAGGCGCTTGTCAACGCCAGGACTCTCGTCATGATCGGAAAGGGCAGGGCGGTGAGGTATCGGGTCCCATGATTCGTGTGTTGGGGATTGGGTTGGCGATTCGTTGGCGATTTGGTTGGCGATTCCCCTCTGTCAGGGAGGGCGGTCCGGCGGCGTTCTCATCGGATCCCAATGGGTAAGAATCGCGACAAATCGCGACACGAGCTGCGACAAGCTGTGACACCGAGCTGTGACAGATTCATGGAGAGGGCCGCTTGTGACAAACTCGCGACAGAACTTGCGACATTCAGAGAGAGGAACCATGACCCAGGAAATCGTGAGCTATCCGAGGCCAGCGAGCCCCAGCATCGATGAGGTTCTCGACGAATTCCTGCGCGAGCAGCGCCTTCGGCTGAAGCGCGCGGTGCTCTCGCATTACGAAAGCGTGATTGACCTCTTCCGGCAACATCTGAACGGCTACGCTTACGAGATCCTGTCCAAGTCGGAGTCCGCGCTCTTCGATAGGCACTTCAACGCGAAGGGGGAGGACCATCGCGAGTTCTGCCAGCTCTTCGGACCGGACAAGATCGTCGGGAACCTCGGCGGCTTCCTGGGGTACTTCATGATCCGCAAGGTTATGGCGGGAGCCGCGCTCAAGCGCGCGGCGGGCACGGTGACAAAGAGGCTCTCGAAGTGGCTTGAAGAGAAGGAGTACATTTCGGCAGAAGCCGCCGCGGCGGGGCACGAACGAGGCGCGGACGCCGCCCGTGATTTGCCCAAGGCCGAGCGCGCGAGCCAGATTCTTTTCGAAGCGGCTGACGCCGTCCCCGTCGACCCGAACGACCTGGCCGACGAAGACTATCTGGAGTTCGATCACCTTACCGTCGGCAAAGTCGAGCCCGGGAAGCTCTGGCTGGAGACCTACGATGGCGGCGGAAAGAAGCTCCTTGGCCCCATTCCAGCTCCGAAAAAGGCCACCGATCTGATTCAAGAAGGCTGGGAGATCAGCTGCGGCCTGGGCCGAGTCCGCGACAAGTGGCGGATCATCGAGATGGGGAACATCTATCCTTGAGCAGGAGGCGTCAGATGGCCGACAAAAACCCACAGAAGTTAACGGAGCAAGGCGCAAATGAGTACCGGCGAGTACATCTACCGTATGTCGTGGGGGTCATGAGAGGCCACAAGAAACTCTGCGACAGAGGTCCATACACCGGCGACGTCGACATACTGAACGCCGCCTTCGTCGGCTCCGTCATGGCTGGCCGGATGCTGCTGCAGTTCATGGGCATCGGCCTCGACCGCGAAAGGGACAAGCTGAGGCGTTGCGCGTTCGAAACTGATGATGTGAGCACCGAGGACATAGACAAGAAGCTCGCTGATATCGATTCGCTGAATGCAGACGCGTCCCGACGGGACCTCCTCGTAGGTTTCATTCGGATGGCGCACAAAGCCGGCGCTCACATGACGATTCCAGATAAGCGCCCGTGGGAGCGGACGCATGAGGCTTTCCAGGAAATCGAAAGACTGCTGGCTGTATCGCTTAGGGACGTCTCGATCAAGCCGTAGCAGCGCGTGCCAGATCCACCTCCTCCCACTCGAGATCTCGCGCGGGATCAGCTCCGAAACCTGCCCCCGCTACCATACCAAAAGACGAAATTCCCGTTGCGGGCGGAAGCCGGCAGCGGGAATTTTCTTATCCGCATGACGGCCAAGGCTGTCTCCGCGTCGAACGCGATTGCCTCGGCGGATGAACGCTCTCGGCTCCGCCCGACTGACCCGCGTGCGGTTGAGATTGCACACTACGCGCTCAAGTCGTAGGCTGCAGCGCGTATCATGACGAAATGGAGGCGACCTGACACACGGCGCCTGAACTCACACGACGTGTCGATCCGCAGCGAGACCGAGTACATCATCGATCGCGCTGCCGCTCACGACCACGACGCTCGTTTCGTCACGCTCGGTGCGTTCTATGAAAGAGCTCACACCTCGCCGAAGCCGTACCCATCGGTTCGTCCGCGATCGCTTGACCCAAGGAGGACGCATGCGCACGTTTGCTTTCTGCCTGCTGGCGGACATCCTGGGCGCCTCGATCGCCGAGGCCCGTCAAGCCGGCACGCTGACCGTCACCGATGTCGCTCCCGCCCCCGATGACACGCTCACGTCCGTGCCGTCGACCATCACGATAACGCTGAGCGCCGCCGTCGATGTCGCCACAGCCAATGCGAGCGCCCTGAGATTGACGCGAGCGGGCGCGGACGGAGTACTTGGAACCGCGGATGACGTTACCGTCGTTCCCTCGGCGGTTTCCGTCGTCGTCGGCAACCAGATCGAGATATCGCTGGCGGGCGTCCAACTCGTCAACGACGTCTATCGCATCACGATGTCGGGCACGGATCTGTCGATTCCCGACTGCGTGGGCTGATGGCCGTTGGACGAGGGAAGCGGCGCGACCGCGTCGGATGTTTCGGGCCTCGGGCTCGACGGGACGCTGAGCGGTCCGACATGGACGAGCGGACGACTGGGGAATGCGTTGAGTTTCGCCAACACGTCCGACAACGTCGCCATCGACGCGGCCGACGTACCGCTGCCGTGGACGGCGTCTCTATGGGTGCGGCGCCAGGATTCGTCGCTGGCATGGGCGGAGCTGATGGACACGATGGCCCTCGGCTCAGGCGGCATCCTCATGATGGAGGCGAATTCGACGAATCGGGTGGGAATCGCCCTCTCGGCGACCGCCGACTACATCTTCAACTCGACGGCGCCCATCGGGACGTGGACCCATCTGACGTACGCCGCCAAGAGCGGGTCCCCCTCGCTCTACGTGAACGGCGTGTTCGTCGAGTCGCTCGGCAATACCGTGAGTCTTCCGCGAGGTTCTTTGGGATCGCAAGCCGCAACCGGCAGTTGGTCTTTCGTGGGCGCGATCGACGAAGTGCGCCTCTACGGTGGCCTCCTCAATCCGACCGAGATCCTGGCCCTGGCGGCGCTGGGCGGGTCCGCCCGCGACACCTCGGGCGCGCGGCTCGACGGCGAGTTCTCCGGGACATTTCCATCCGGGGACGGTTCCGCCGGCGGTGATTTCGTATCGACCTTCACGATCAGAGCCGTTCCCGCGGCGAGCGGCCGAAGACACGACCGCTGCGGCTCGGTCGGCCTGGAATTCCTGCTGCTGCCGGCGTTCGTGTGGCTGTGGCGACGCCGCCGTCGATGAGATCAATCCCGCCACTCGGCCAGGAAGACGTTCAAGCCGTTCTCGCCGCGGTTGGAGATCCAGGCCAGCCGGCGGCCGTCCGGCGAGAAGCAGGGGAAGCCGTCGAAGCCCGGGTGCTTGTCCGAAGCTTCGTGAAAGGTCACGCGTTCCAGACCGGTGCCGTCTGCGTTGATCAGCCACAGGCTGTAACCGCCGCGGTGCTTCGCCTCCATGCTGGAGCAGAAGAGGATGCGCTTCCCGTCCGGATGGAAGATGGGCGCGAAGTTGATCTTGCCCGTCGCCGTGATCCGGCGCCGTTCGGACCCGTCCGGGCGCGAAACGTAGATCTCGATCACCATGTCGCGAAACGGAATGAGCGCCCGCTCCGCGAGCATGCGATCGAGCTCCTGCTCCTGCTGCGGCGTCTCGGGGTAGAACGAACGGAAGACGAGCCACCGGCCGTCGGGCGAGAAGAACGGACCGCCCGTATAACAGCGCGGCTGCTCGACCTTGCGAAGGTCCGTCCCGTCGACGTTCATCGTGGTCAAGCCGAAAACGCCGTCCCGGTGCGACATGAACACGAGGCGCTTGCCGTCCGGAGAGACGGTGGCCTCCGCGTCGTAGCCGTCCGTTTGCGTCAGACGTTGTTCGGCGCCGCTGTTGGGGTCGAGCACGTAGAGGTCGAATTCGCGGTAGAGCGGCCAGCGATAGCCCGCCGAGCGATCGGGAGGCGGAGGCGGAACGTCGCCGGCGGCTTTCGTGGACGAATACACGATTCGTCCGTCGGGCAGGAAGTACCCTCAGGTGGTCTTGCCCCGGCCATCGGAGACGCGCTCGATCCGGCCGGTGGCCACATCGAGGACGTAGATCTGATCCGCGCGGTCGCCCTGGCGGATGGCTTGAAGGACGAGCTTCGTGCCGTCCGGGGAGAAATACGCCTCCGCGTGGGTGCCGTGAGGGATGTTCGTGGTGAGCCGGCGGATCCACGCGAAGTGGCGCTCGCCGGCGATGGGATGGACCTCCTGCGCCCAAGAGGCCGGCCGCGGATTCGCCGCACACGCCGCGACAAGACAAGCCAAGCCGGCCACCGGCAGCCGTAACCCGTTGACACTGTGTAGCATAGGGGCTATAGCTTACGGAGCGAAAGATAGGGTTTCTATGAAAAAAGTGCTTTGCTTGATCCTCCTGGCGATCGCCGCTTGTCAGGCGACGCCCGTGTCCGCGCCCGCTTCGCGTGACGTCGTGGCGTATCTGACGAGCGACGCGCTGGATGGCCGCAAGGCCGGCAGCGAAGGCGAACGTGCCGCGGCGCGATATGTGGAGGGTGAATTCCGGCGACTCGGATTGCAGACGTCGCTTCAGGAGTTTTCGCGCGGCGTCAACATCGTCGGGGTCGTCCCGGGGCGCCTGGAAGAAGCCGTCGTGATCGGCGCGCACATCGATCACTTGGGCTCCTCGCACGGGGAGGTCTATCGCGGCGCCGACGACAATGCGTCGGGCGTCGCGGCGCTGGTGGCGCTCGCCGCGCGTTTCGTGGCCCGGCCCACCAAGCGCACGGTCGTGCTTGCCGGGTTCGGCGCGGAGGAGGCGGGCATCCTCGGCTCGCGCCATTACGTGAAGCATCCGGTGCGGCCCGCGGTGGCGATGTTCAACCTCGACATGGTGGGGCGGATGACGGATCGCACGCTGATTTGCATCGGAGTCAACACGTCGGACGCCTGGGACGAGATCCTCACGGACGCCAACACGCGAGGCTTGGATCTGAAGATGGGGAAGGGCGGCGTCGGGCCCAGCGATCACACCGCCTTCTACCAAGCGGGCGTGCCCGTGGTTCATTTCTTCACGGGGGCGCACCGCGACTACCACAAGCCCACGGACACGGCCGAGAAGCTCAACTACGACGGCCTGCAGGCGATCGTCGATTTTGTCGAGGCCGTGGCGCGACGGGTGGCGGACGCGGAAGGCAAGCCGTCCTACGTGAAGGTGACCGAACATCTGGAGGCGGTGGACGCCCCCTCCGGCGCGATGCCGTATCTGGGAGCGATGCCCGATTACGCGTTCACGGAGCGGATGCAAGTCGCGGACGTGGCGCCGGGCAGTCCTGCGGAAGCGGCGGGCCTGAAGGCGGGAGACGTGATCGTCGCTTTCAAGGGCGAGCCGGTGAAGGACCTGCAGGATTATTCGAGCAAGCTCTTCAAGTGCCGGCCGGGGGAAGCGGTCTCGCTGCAGGTTCGTCGAGGCGAGGAGACGCTCGAGATCAAACTGGTCTTGGCCGCCAAGGCGCACAAGTAGAAACCGGTTCGCACGTTCGCCCGTTCATTGGTTCGGCGGTTCAACGGTTCATCCGTTCACCAGGTTCCGGCGCTTGACCGTTCCAAGACCCGCCGCTATCCTTTCCCGCGCTGTGAGCGTTCACCCGTTCATCGGTTCGCCCGTTCATTCGTTCCGGAAGCTGGACGTCGGAACGGGACTCTTGAGCGGCCGAGCGGATGAACTGTTGAACGGCTGAACGGGTACCCCGCAGTTTGAAGGGAGAGACTTATGGCACTTGCCGAGTATCGGACCGAAGGCGGGATCGCGACGATTACGCTGAACGCCGCGCCGGCGAACTGCTACACGCACGAGATGATGCTCGAGCTCGACGCCGCCGTCCTCAAGGCGCGCTTCGACGACGACGTGCACGTCATCGTGCTCACCGGGGCGGGCGAGAAGTTCTTCTGCGCGGGGGCGGACATCAAGATGCTTTCCACCGTGACGCCGCGCTTCAAGTACTACTTCTGTCTGCATGCCAACGAGACGCTGTCGCGTCTGGAGCAGACTCCCAAGCTCGTGATCGCGGCGTGCAACGGCAACACGGTCGGAGGCGGTTTGGAGATCGCGATGGCCGCCGATCTGCGCGTCGCGCGAAAGGGCGGAGGCAAGGTCGGCCTGCCCGAGGTCTCGCTGGGGGTCCTTCCGGGGACGGGCGGGACGCAGCGGCTGGCGCGCCTCGTCGGCAAGTCCCGGGCGATCGAGCTGATGGCGACGGGACGCCTGTTCGATTTCGAGGAGGCGCAACAGATCGGGATCATCGATCAGATCATCGAGGCGCCCGACGGCAAGAGCTTCATGAGCAAGCTCTACGAATACGCGAAGCAGTTCGTGCCGCCCGGCAAGGCCGCCAAGGCGGTGGGGCTGATCAAACGGTCCGTGCAGAGCGGTTCGGAAGTGGCCTTCGAGTACGGCTTGGCGATGGAGCGCGAGTTCCAGGCGCAGCTCTTCGCCAGCGAGGATGCCAAGGAAGGCCTGACGTCGTACGTCGAGAAGCGCAAGGCCGCATTCAAAGGGAAGTAGCTCGCTCACCGCAAAGGAGAGTCGCCATGCCTGCCAAAGATGGAAGGAAGCCGGAGAACAACCGCAAGCCCGAGAAGGCCGAGCGCCGTCCGGGGCGCCCCGCGCGCAAGGCCGCGCCCAAGCGCGGCGAACGCCGCGAGTCGGCAGAGGAGGAGTAGATGGGCCTCGCGGCCACGGCCGCGCCTCGGAAGCTGTTCATCGGAGGCCAGTGGGTCGAGCCGGCGACGGGACGGTCTTTCAGCGTCGTCAATCCCGCGACCGAAGAGGCGATCGTGGAGGTCGCCGAAGGCGGAGCGCAAGACGTCGATGCCGCCGTGCAGGCCGCGCGCAAGGCGTTCGATGAAGGGAAGTGGGCCTCCCTGGGACCGGGCGAACGCGCGCGTCTCATGGGGAAGGCCGCGGACCTGTTGGAGTCGAAGCTGGACGAGTTCGTCCATCTGGAGACCGCCAATTGCGGCAAGACGCTCGCCGAGTCGCGAATCGAACTGACGCTTGCGGCGGAGGTCCTGCGCTACTTCGCGGGGTGGGCGACCAAGCACTCGGGCGAGACGATTCCGTCGCGTCCCCAGGCGCTTCTCTACACGATGCGCGAGCCGGTCGGAGTGGTCGGCGCGATCACGCCATGGAACTTCCCGCTCCTGCTGGCGATGTGGAAAGTCGCGCCGGCGCTGGCGACGGGAAACACGATCGTGCACAAGCCCGCCACGCTCACGCCGCTGACGGCGCTGAAATTCGCCGAGGTCGTTCAGGCGGCGGGCTTTCCCGAAGGCGTGTTCAACGTCGTGCCCGGACCGGGAGCGACCGTCGGCGAGGCCATCCTGGCGCACCCCGGGGTCGACAAGGTGGCCTTTACGGGCGACAGCGCCACCGGCAAGCGCGTGATGCGCGCCTGCGCGGACACCCTCAAGAAGGTGTCGCTCGAGCTGGGCGGCAAGAGCCCGAACATCGTCTTTGCGGACGCGGATCTCGACGCGGCCGCCCGGGGCGCGTTGAACGCCATCTTCTACAACAAGGGCGAGGTATGCGCCGCGGGCAGCCGGCTGTTCGTCGAGGAGGCGGTGAAGGAAGATCTGCTGGGGCGTCTGGTGGATCGCGCGAAGAAGACCGTCGTCGGCGATCCGCTGGATAAAGGCACGCGCATGGGGCCGGTGATTTCGAAGACGCAACTCGAGAAGGTGCTCTCGTACGTCGAGGCGGGCAAGAAGGAGGGCGCGAGGCTTTCGACGGGCGGCGACCGGCCGTCGCATCTGTCGAAGGGATACTTCATGAATCCGACGATCTTCGCGGACGTGAAGAACTCGATGAAGATCGCGCGCGAGGAGATCTTCGGGCCGGTGCTTTCCGTGCTGTCGTTCAAGGACGTCGGGGACGCCGTGGCCCAGGCGAACGATACGATGTACGGATTGGCGGCGGCGGTGTGGACGAAGGACGTGAAGAAGGCCCATCGCGTTGCGCGCGCGATCAAGGCCGGTACGGTGTGGGTGAACGCGTACAACTTGTACGACGCGGCGCTGCCGTTCGGCGGGACCAAGCAGAGCGGGTTCGGGCGGGAGCTGGGACGCGACGCGCTGGACCCGTACACGCAGACGAAGAGCGTGTGGATCGACTTATCATAGATCGCACGTGTGACTAAACTGACGGCGTACCGCGGCCACATCCTGTCCGCCCGCGCGGACGGGGAATGGGACGATTGGCCCGACGGGCTGGTGAGCGTCGACGCGGCCGGGACCATTTGCGCGGCGGGTCCTTGGAAGCTGCGTCGCGAGACCGGTCGTGTCGTGGACCTACGGCCGCATGTGATCCTGCCGGGGTTCGTCGATACGCATGCGCACATCCCGCAGATGCCGGCCTGCGGCGCGCACGGCGAATCGCTGCTGAGGTGGCTGCGGACGTGGATCTATCCGCTGGAGGCGGCGTTCCGGGGCGAGCGAGCGCGCGCCGGCGCGGAGGCGTTCTTCCGCGAGATGCTGGCGGAGGGGATCACGACCGCAGCGCTGTATGCCTCGGCGTGGCCCGACGGCGTGGACGCGTGCTTCGCGGCCGCCAAGAAGGCCGGGGTGCGCGCGCTCATCGGGCCGCCGTTGATGGACGTAGAGAGTTATCGCGACGATCTGCGGCGGGCGCGCCGGCGCACGGAGCGGGTGCTCTCCGAGGCGGCGGTGTTGTGCCGCACGTGGCATCAGCCGCGCGGGCGGCTGCGGTTCGCCTTCACGCCGCGATTCGCGCTCTCGTGCACGCCCGAGCTGATGGCCGGCGCGGCCGAGCTGGCGGCGCGATACGACGCGCCGGTGCAGACGCATCTGGCGGAGAACCGCGAGGAGACGCGCCTGGTGGAGAAGCGCTTCGGATCTCGATATCTCGAGGTGTATCGACGGTGCGGGCTTGTGCGTCCGGGGGCCATCTTCGCGCACGCGATCTGGCTCGACGACGGCGAGTGGCGCGCGCTGGGCGATGCCGGGGCGAGCGTCGCCCACTGTCCGAGCTCGAATCTGTTTCTTCGCAGCGGCACGATGCGATGGCGTGCGGGCGCGCGCGTGGGCTTGGGATCGGATGTGGGCGCGGGGCCGTCGCTGTCGCCCTTCGACGTGATGCGCGCGTCGATCGCGACGGGCGCGTGTACGGATCCGGCGGCGCTGCTGCGGGCGGCGACGCGCGAGGGCGCGGCGGCCTTGGGATTTCCCGGCGGATGCCTGGAGGCGGGCCAGCCGGCGGATTTCGTGGTGCTGGATCGGGGGATCGTGGTTCCGCCAGGCGGACCGGACCTGGAGAACACGCGCGACTTGATCTCGCGGATCGTTCATCGGTGCAACCGTGCCGCGGTGTCCGCGACGTACGTGGACGGCGAGCTTCGCGCGGGCGCTACGGGGCCTGTTGCTGGCCGGACACGTTCGTGTCTACGGGCGACACGGACGTGGGCGTCACGGTAGCCAAGCTGTCGCCGGATATGGCGGTGGTGTTGGTCAGCGTCGTCGCGAGCGTCGTGACGGTCGCGCCGGCGTTCCCGTCCAGCGGCGCGAGCGTTCCGTTGCTTGGGACCTTCAAGATCCACATGTCGTACGGTCCTTGAGCGCCGAAGGAACTGGTCATGCCCGCGACGGCATATCCGCCATCCGCCGTGGGATGGACGAAGGAGGCGAAGTCGCTTGCGGAGCCCCCGTAGACCCTCTGCCAATCGACCGAGCCGTCGGGGGTCAAATTGAGGATCCAGGCGTCGAATTGGCCGTTGCCGAAGGAATAGGTTTCTCCGGCCATGATGTAGCCGCCGTCGCCGGTCGGCGTGATGAACTTGGCGTAATCGGCGACTCCTCCGGAATAGGACCGGTGCCATGCTGCGGTTCCGTCGGCGTTCAGCTTGAGCGCCCACGCGTACAAGGAGCCGCCCGACACGGAAGTGTAACCGGCGACGACGGAAGTGCCATCGTCGTTCACCGCGATGGCCGTCGCTCGTTCGCTGTTGGTGCCTGAGGGTCCGTAGGCTCTTTGCCACGCCATGGTTCCGTCGGCGTTGAGCTTGAAGATCCATGCATCCTGTGAGGAGCTGAATGAGTTCGAGAAGCCTGCGACGACGTATTCTCCGTCCGGAGTTTGCTGCACCGAATGGAGATAATCGTCACCGGCGCCGCCGTAGGTTTTCTGCCAGACGATTTCTCCAGTCGCATCCAGCTTCAGGATCCAGACGTTGAACACCGTGGCGGGACCGAACGAGCCGGTAGTAGCCCCGACGATGTAACCGCCGTCGCTCGTCTGATGGATGTCCGCGCCGTAATCGCCGGCTGGTCCGCCGTACATCTTCTGCCAGACAATGGAGCCGTTTGCATTCAGCTTCACCACCCACACGTCACCCGTGACGTCCATATCCGTGGAGCCCACGGTAATAAAGGATCCGTCGTTGAGGACTTGAACGGAACGAAACTGGTCGTTGACTTCGGGGCCGCCGTAGCGCTTCTGCCAGGTTGGGCTGCCGTCCGCGTTCAGCTTCAGGATCCAAGCGTCGGACGTCGGCGAACCGCTGAAGGAGGAGGTATAGCCTGTCACGAGATATCCGCCGTCGGCGGTCGGCACGGTCGCGAAGGCCTCGTCATTGGCGGTTCCGCCGAAGGAGCGCGCCCATCGGGGCGCCGGCAGGGTGGTGAACGAAAAGGGCGTGTTCGTCGCGACGGTCTGACCGGAGGAGTTGACGGCGATAACTCGCCAGAAGTAGGTGGTCTCTCCGGCGAGGACGGCATCAGGGATGGGAAAACTCACGGTGCCGGCGGCCAGAGCGCCTCTCTCATAGAGAAGGGGAGGGGCGAATGAGTTTTCGGCATCGACTTGCAAAGTATAGGAGGTCTCGCCCGTGGAGTCGTCCCAGGCGAGGAGCGGCGCAAGAGACACTCCCGAGGAGCCGTTTGCGGGTTGGGCAAGATCGAAGGCGGAAGGCGCGGCCGGCGTCGGGCCAGGTCCGCCGCCCCCGCCGCTGCTCCCGCCTCCGCAAGCCAAGGCCAGCAAAGCGGACATGAATGCGGCTGTCACGACACTGCGGGGCAAGGGGCGCTTCCGCATGGTTGGTTCTCCCAAGATATCCCTTGTAACGTGATTCTCGCCGGGGACTTTAGAAAAAGACACGATGTGCAACTGTCCAAGCCGTACAGAAGAAGCAACCACCGATTGCGCGACATCGGTCCCCTCACGGCGCCTGCTGGGTCACCGTCGCGTTCGTCGTTGCGACGGTCGCTCCGGTGTCCACGGCCGTGACGGTCGTGTTGACGTCGATGACCGTGGTGGTCACCGCCGCGAGCGTGCCGTTGGCCGAGGTGGCGGTGGCATCCATCGCCAGAGGGGGCAGGGAGCCGTCAGGGCCGAGCTTGCAGAGCCACACCGCCGTATTCGTTCCGTAGGAGGTGTTGTAACCGGCCACGAAAAGCCCGCCGTCCGCGGAGATCTCGACCCCGTAGGCGTCTTCGGTGCCGATGCCGCCGAAGGACTTCTGCCAGAGGACCGAGCCGCCCGCATCGAGCTTGAGCACCCAGCAGTCGGAGGAACCGGACGTGTTCGTGTATCCCGAGGCGATGTATCCGCCGTCGGGGGTGGTGATGATATGTTCCAGCAGGTCGATCTGGGGTCCGCCCACCGTCTTTTGCCAGGCGACGTTGCCGTTGGAGTCGAGCTTGGCCAACCACGCGTCGGTGCCTCCCGCGGGCGTCTGAGTCGTTCCGGCGACGATGCCGCCCCCGTCCGTGGTCGGCTGCAGCGAATAGACGTAGTCGTCCGAGGCGATCCCGAACGCCTTCTGCCATGAGATGGCGCCGTTGCCGTCGAGCTTGAGCACCCATGCGTCGTAGCCGCCCGCCCCGAACGAGGAGGTCCGTCCGCCCACGAGGAAGCCGCCGTCGCCTGTCGCGCGAACGCAACTGGCCGAGTCGTTGCCGGTGGCTCCGTACGTCTTCTGCCACACGACTTGTCCCGCGGAGTCCAGTCGCATCAACCAGGCGTCCCGTAGGCCCGCTCCGAAGGTGAGCGTGATGCCGGCGGCGACGCAACCGCCGTCGCTCAGGGCTCGCACGGAGTAGATGCCGTCCATGCTTGAACCTCCGAGCGATTTCTCCCACAGGATGCTGTTCCCGTCCGCCGCGAGCTTGATCAGCCAGGCGTCGTAACTGCCCGCGCTGAACGAGGCCGTGAGGCAGGCGAGGAAGATGCTGCCGTCCGGCGCGATGGAGACGTCATAGGCCGTGTCGACGGTGAAGCCGCCGTACGTTTTTTGCCAGACGGGGGTTCCGTTCGCGGCGATCTTGGCGACCCAGACGTTCTGGTCGCCCGCTCCGAACGAGTCGACGTACGCGACGACCACGCAGCCTCCGTCGGGCGTGGGCTGGACGGCTTCGCCGAAATCGAAACCCGTGCCGTCATAGGTGCGAGCCCAGGTGGTGATGGCGGCCGTGGTCAATGAGAACGGGCCGTTGGCGGCGGTGGTTTGGCCGACGGCGTTGCTCGCGATGACGCGCCAATAATAAGTTGCGGCGCCTGCCAGGAGGCCGCCCGGAATCGAGGCGTTTGTCGTGTCGGAGGCGACGACGGTTTCGTAAGCGAGCGGGGAAGCGAACGATGAATCGGAATCGACTTCTATGCGGTAATTGGTTGCGGCGGAGGAGGACTGCCAGGTGAGGGAGATGGGCTGGGCGACGTCCAGCGAGGCGTTGGCGGGGTTGGTCAAGTTGAACGCGCCGGGCGGGGAGGAAGCCGGGGGTGTGATGGGGTCGCCGCCTCCGCCGCCGCTCTTGCTGCCGCAGGCCAGCGCGACGATGGCCAGGGCGATCCCGATCGCGCGACGGATGTGTAAGTGCGTGAGTCCGGACATGGCGTTCATCGAAGTTCCTCCGACCTCCCGGAAAGGGAGGCGCGGGAGTATAGCAAAAACCAGACCCTGTCAACCTTCTGTAACGAAATAAGTGTCAGGTTCTTTTGAAGAAACGGTACCCTTATAGAGTGGAGGGGGTGTGAGGGACTCGTGAGCCTCTACGGCGATACATCGATGGGAGGTGGCGCGGGGTTCTTCCCTACGACGATCTGGGGGCGCATCTTGGCTTGTCGCGACCCCGAGTCTCCCGAGTATCGAGCGGGTCTGCAGTATCTGCTCAGCCGTTACTGGAAGCCGGTCTATCGGTACGTCCGCATTGCGTGGAACAAGCCCAACGAGGAGGCGAAGGATCTCACGCAGGACTTCTTCGCGGAGTTCCTGCAATCGTCGAAGATGGCGGGTTTCGAGCCGCAGGGGCGTTTCCGCAGCTTCCTGAAGACGGCGCTGCGGAATTTCCTCGTCGACACGCGGCGGCATGAGGTGGCGCAGAAGAGGGGCCGGGGGAAGGCGCCGCTGTCGCTGAACTCCGAGGAACTCGAAGAGCCGCCGGAAGAAGGCGGCCTGACTCCCGAGCAGGCGTTCGATCAGGAATGGGCCCGAAGCCTGATCGGCGAAGCCCTGATCAGACTGGAGACGCAGCTGGCGAGCGAGGACAAGGCGGTGTACTTCAAGGTGTTTCAGGAGATGGACCTGCAGGACGAGGACAAGAGGCCGACCTACGAGGAATTGGCCAAGCGTCTCGGCCTTTCGATGACGGACGTGACGAATTTCTTGGCCAACGTCCGTCGCCGCCTGCGTCGCGTCATTGCCGACGGGATCCGCGAGTACGCGGTGGACGAGGAAGAGGTCTATCGCGAGCTTCTCGAGCTGTTGGGAGAGTGATAGTGCCGGGCAAGAACTTGCCGTACCGGATTTTCCGTTCCGTGAAGCGGGCGTTGGCGGAGCAGGAGGGGGTTCCGTTGGGCCGGCTGGCGGTCGACGTCGGCTTGCTGACGCAGCCGCAGCTCATCGAATGTCTGATGGAGCAGGAGAAGGTGCGGGCGACGGGCACGGAAGGCGGCTCGGAGGGGCTCCTGGGTGCCATCATGGTGCGGCGGGGCTATCTCACGACGGGTCAGCTCGTCGAGCTGCTGAGGGAACAGAAGACGTTTCGTCCGGCCGCGGAGAGTTCCTCGAAGCTCAAGCCGGGTTTGCCGGGGCGCATCGGAAAATTCGTCCTGCAGAAGGCCATCGGCATCGGCGGCATGGGTGAGGTCTATCTGGCGCAGGACACGGAGCTCGGGCGGAAGGTGGCGATCAAGTTCCTGCGGGCGGAGTCGCCCAGCAGCTTGAAGCGGTTTCTTCGCGAGGCGAAGATGGCGTCGGCGCTCAATCATCCGGCGATCGTGCAGGTGTACGAGATCGGCGAATGGGACGGCAAGCCGTTCATCGTGATGCAGTACGTGGACGGCGAGGTGCTGGGGAATCGCCGGCTCCCGGTGCTGGAGGCCTTCCGGATCGTGCGGAAGATCGGGGAGGCGGTGGCGCACGCGCACGGTCAGGGGGTGATCCATCGCGACATCAAGCCGCGCAACGTCATGATGGATCGCCAGGGGGCGGTGTTTCTGATGGATTTCGGCTTGGCGCGCGAGGTGGATTCGGACAGCGCGATCACGATGGGAGGGCAGGCCTTGGGCACGCCGCAGTACGCCAGTCCGGAGCAGCTGCGCGGCGAGCTCGGGGGAGTGGACGAGCGGACGGACGTCTACGCTTTGGGCGCGAGCTTGTACGAGTTGCTGACGGGCGTGCCGCCGTTCACGGGGCGGACGATGGAGCAGGTCATCATGCGCGCGTTGGGACGGGATCCGGTGCCGCTGCGTCGCCTGCGTCGGGAAGTGCCGCAGGATGCGGAGGCGATTTGTCTCAAGGCGATGGAGAAGGAGAAGGAGCGGCGGTACCAGAACGCGCGGGAACTCGTGACGGACATCGACCGGTTCCTGGCGGGGCAGCCCACGCTGGCGCGTCCGAGCGGGATATGGACCAAGGTGTTCAAGACGGTGCGGCGCCGGCCGGCGCCGTACGTCGCCGTGACGATGGTCCTGCTCGTGGTGATCGGGGGCGCGTTCTTGGCCGGGGAGTTGCTTCATCGCGCGGAGGCGGCGCGCCGGCGGGAGGATGCGGCGCAGGGGCTGTCGGGGGCCGCGCTCAAGCTGATGGAGGCCCAGACGGAGGCGTCCGATCCCAATTTGGATCATGATCGATATCGGGAGAAGGTGCGCGCGCTGCAGCAGCAAGTCGAAGCGGCGCTCAAGGTGCTGGGGGAGGATGCCCGCGGCTACTATTTGAAGGGGCTGGCGCATTCGCTCGTGTACGAAGACGACGAGGCGATCGAGGCCCTCTCCAAGGCGCTGCGGATCGACGAGTTTCACGGGTTGGCGCGGTACGAGCGGGGGCGGATGTATGTGCGAATGTACGTGGCGCATCTGTATGCGGGGAGGGACCGGTTCGAGCGCGAGGATCGGGCCCGGGAGCTTCAGCGCAAGGCGGTGGAGGATCTGCGGAGTGCGATGCGGGCGGGCGTTCTGGCGCAGGACGCCCTGCGGAAGGCCGATGCGCTGGTGCTGCTCTTCCAGGGAGAGAAGGAGGCCGCCGTGGAGTTGTGCAGCCGGGAGATCGAGCGCGGCGGGAAGATGGCGGAGTTCCTCATCATCCGATCGATCGTGCGGTTCGGGGAGAAGCGGTGGACGGAGGTGAAGGAGGATCTCGGGGCGGCGCTGCGGGAGAATCCCAACCACGTGGACGCGTTGTTCCAGCGGGCCGTGACGCGCAGTCATCTACGGGATTACGAAGGCGCGTTGCGCGATTGCGACCAGGTGCTGCGGATCAACCCCCGGCACGTGTGGGGGTATGTGGGGCGGGGACTGGTCTGGGCGAAGCTCGGGGAGCACCAGAAGGCGGTCGACGATTTGACGACGGCGCTGAAACTGATGCCGCGAAGCCACTTCGCCTACACCCAGCGGGCGTTTTCGAGGATGCGGCTGAAGGATTTGCGGGGCGCTCTGGAGGATTGCGAGAAGGCGCTGATCATCAACCCGAGCTCAAGCGAGGCGTACGTCAACCGGAGTCATGTGCGTCTGGAGCAGGGGGATTGGGACGGGGCCGTCCAGGACTGCGAACGCGCGATCGAGGCGGATCCTTCCGACGTCCAAGCGTGGGTGAACCGCGCCGCCCTTCGGGGCCAGCGAGGCGATCTGCAAGGGGCGCTGGAGGATTGTGGGGAAGCGCTGAGGATCGATCCCGATTGTGCGGCGGCGTACGTCAATCGCTCGGCGGCGTACACCGAGCTACGAGACTGGGAGGCGACGATCAAGGACGCGACTGAGGCGCTGCGCCGCGATTCGACGTTGGTGGAGGGCTGGCTAAACCGGGCTCATGCGTTTTACGCGTGTGGCGAGTACGCCAAGGCGTTGTCGGATGTGAACGAGGCGCTCCGCCTGGCTCCCGCGATGGAGAGTCGCATTTCGTGGCTGGAGGACTTGCGGCGCAGGGCGGGGAGCTGATCGGGGCGGGAGGGCCAGAGGGGAGCGGAGGACCCTGCAGGGGACAGAGGGCCCTGAGAAAGAGAAATCGACACCAGAGGACGCAGGGGACGCAGAGAAGATCCTCTTCGAGCTTATCGCGAGTGTCATCGAGAAGGGTGTCCTCGACGGCGGATCTTCAGTCGATCGTGGGGGACCGATCAGAACCGAAGGAATCTCCATGGCGCGCGTGAATTCTGGGAACGCGCCCGTTTCGGGGCCGTCAAACCTTTGATCGGGTATAATTCAATTGTGAATTGCCCGTCCTGCGGGCAAAGGAGCGGCCATGGGGAGCGCATTTGTCCTGATCGCCTTGATCGTGGTGCAGCAGGCCGACGCGCCGGCGGAACAGGCCGTTCGCGAGTTCAACGAGACGTTCTTCAAGAAGGAAAACGCGGAATCGGATCGCGTGGCGGCTGTGCGTAAGCTCGAGGACGTGCCGGATGCGGAAACCTCCAAGGTGCTCGCCAAGCTTCTGTTGTGGCCGGAGGAGGCGGTTTCGGTCGAGGCGGCGCAAGTGTTGGCGAAGTTCACCGACGTGAAAGGCGTCGCGGCGCGGGTGGTTCCGTGTTTCTCGGACCGGACGAATCTGAAACGCTCCGCGGTGCGCGTCGAGATCGTGAAGTGTCTGGGAGCGCTGCGGGACCCGGCGGGCCTGCTTGCGCTGCAGCGGACCCTTCGCGATCGAGACCTCTACGTCGCCCGGGAAGTCGTCGTGCAGCTCAAGGGATGGCGGCAGAAGTCGTCCGTTCCGCTGCTGATCGACTACCTGAAGGTGTGCGAGAAGGCGCCCTCGGGGAACATCGAGGTGCCCGTCGTTCTCAAGCGCTATACGGACAAGCGGGTTCCGCAAGACAAGACCCAGCCGTCGCAGATGACGGTCTTCGTCACGATGGATGCCGATCAGTTCGCGCGCATGCGCAAGGAGCTGCTGCATCGGCCGCTGTTGGATGCGCTGCGGGGAATCACCCGGCAGCGGTGGGAGAGTTATAAGGGTTGGCACGAGTGGTGGACCGCGGAAGGCGCCGCGTTCACGGTGCCCGAAGAATAGAAGCGGACCTCTCGGCGGCACGTCGCTACAATCCCGCGAAAGCCCATTGCATGGCGAGGACGGTCTGCTAAGATCCTGAGTCGATGGTCAGAAAGCCGGGATATCTCGACACGGAAGAGGTCCTCGAACTGCCCGCGCCGTATCACCGGCGCTTGACGGAGTGGCAGAGAAGGCATTTCCCTGAGCTCGATCATCTCGTCGCCCGTTGGTCGGAGCACTACCGCCACGAGCCGTTCCGGCTCATCGCCAAGCTCGGGCCGCTCAAGAGCGCGTCGATCGAGGTCGGGAAGCTCGCGGGACGGCCCAAGTTCAGCCGCGCCGCCGACATGGACGACGAGATGCTCGTTCAGAGCGCCAAGATCATCAAGGCGCAGTGCTCCACGGAGCTCGGCTCGATCCAACAGCATCGCGGATCGCTGAACAAGGCGCAGGATCCGAAGCAGCAGTTCGACGTCCTGCGCGTCATGGCCGAGGAGTTCCGGCACGCGTATCAGATGATGTTCGTGCTGGCTTCGGACGACTGGTCGAAGGTCGGCCAGGACATTGCCGCGGAGACGATGGATCAGCTCCTGGGTATGGAGACGGGGCAGCACGTCCTGGACGCGTTCAATCTGTACTTCGATTCGTTCGTCGACAATTGCACGTTCACCGCCGTCATCGACCGCGTGGGCAAGTATCAGCTCGAGATGCAGACCGTGTTCTCCTATGCGCCGATGGCCCGTTCGATGGGGCCGATGCTCGCGGAGGAGGCCTTCCACATGGCCAGCGGCGTCAACGCCTTGCGCAAGTGGGCGCACGCGGCCGCGCGAGGGGAAGGGAACGTGTCGATCGCGTCTCTTCAGAAGCACGTCAACAAGTGGGTGCCCCGCGGCCTCGAGATGTTCGGAGACGAACGGGGCGGCAAGAGCGCCGTCGAGTTCGGCTTCAAGGACATGCTCAACGGCGTCGCGCAGCGGCAGTACTACGATGAGCTCAAGGTCGAGGTTGTCGATACGTTGAACTGGGAGATCCTGCGCGCCCGCGAGCCGCGGATCGCGCGGGAGGAGGCCCCGGCGATCGCCGACGAGATACTCCGAAGCGGCGGCGCGAAGCACGGGGTGCGTCCCGAGGATCTGATCGCCTTGCCCAGCGAGAAGTTCTATCGTCGCCGCGGGGTCTACGAGTTCCAGAAGTTCGATGTCCGCGGGCGGGCGATGGCGGAACTGGGAGAGTACCTGGCGCACCTTCGAGCGGTCCTCCCGGACGCCTATGTCAGCGGTCCCGATTTCAAGACGTACATCGGGAATCTCAAGGCGAAGAGCGAGGGCGGAGAGGTCCACGAGGCGGGCCTTCCGTTCTACGGGTGAATTGGGACGCGATCGCCGATCGGTCCATCCAAGACGTGCCCCCCGGTCGCGAGGAGGCCCTGGCGGTCTTGCGCGCGCCCGGGGCCGAGTTGCCGGCGGTCTTGACGGCGGCGTACCGGGTTCGGCGGCACTTCCACGGCAACCGGGTGAAGATCCACGTGCTGCTCAACGCGATGAGCGGGCTTTGCTCGGAGGATTGCGGCTTCTGTTCGCAGTCGAGGGAGGCGTCGGGACCTGTGGAGAAGCATCGGCTGCTTCCCGTGGATGCGATGGTGGAGGCGGCGAGGAAGGCGAAGGAAGCGAAGGCGTGGAAGTTCTGCATCGTGACGTCGACGCGCGGACCGAACGAGCGGCAGCTGGAAGCGGTCTGTGAGGCGGTGCGACGGATCAAGGCGGAGGTGGGCATCCGCGTGTGCGCGTCGCTGGGGATCCTCGAGGACGGCCAGGCGGAGCGGTTGAAGGCGTCCGGCCTGGATCGTTTCAACCACAATCTGGAGACGAGCGAGCGGCGCTTCCCCGAGATCTGCAGCACGCACGCGTACGACGATCGTGTCCGCACGGTGCGGGCGGCGCAGAGCGCGGGGCTCGAGGCGTGCAGCGGAGGAATCATCGGGATGGGGGAGAGCGACGAGGACGTCGTCGAGATGGCGTTCAACGCGCGGGCGCTGGGGGCGACGTCCGTTCCGGTGAATTTCTTCGATCCGCGGCCGGGAACTTCCTTGGCAGGATGTCCGCCGCCGTCGCCGGCGAAGTGTCTGCTTGCGTTGTGTCTGTTTCGATTCGTGAACCCTTCGCGGGACATCCGTGCGGCGGGAGGCCGCGAGAAGAACCTGCGATCCCTGCAGGCCCTGGCGCTGTATCCGTGCAACTCGATCTTCACGGGGGGATACTTGACGACGCCGGGCAACCGCCCCAACGAGGATCATCAGATGATCCACGACCTGGGGTTCGTGATCGAGGAGGATGGTTCGTCCTAGCGCCGGCGCCCGATACGGCATGGGCGCCGGCCGGCTCAGGACGTACTGCCATCTATCGGATCGCGCCGGATGTACGCGGCGCCGGGCGGCCCGGGCCGCCTTGCGCCGGGACGCTCGATGGGATTGGTCCCGGAGCGACCGATGCCCCCAACGGCGCGGGCATCGGCCGGCTCAGGACGCACGGATATGCATCGCAAGGTATGAGGCCGATGAGTCCAAGCCGACTTGATGATCCCACGACCGCCTCTCTCTAGTGTTCAGTAGCTATTGTACATGTGTGCGTTCTGTGTTCAAGAAAACTAAGCACGAAACGCGGTTCGACGGATAGCGGCTGCGGCGCCTGCGAGTCTGGGGCTAGATGACCGTGCACGAATACTGAACAGGAGTGCACGGGGATTTACCCTGGACACAAGCCCACGCCGCCGGCGGCGTGCTTTCCGCTCTGCGGAAAGCGCCCGCGAAGCAGGCGGAGCTTGTGTCCAGGGTAAACCGCCGTTCACGGATGTTCACTGATCGTGAACGGCGATTTAGGCGCGCCGACGGATGACGAAACGCGTCGACCCCTTGGAGAGCATGGGCCGCGGAAAGGCCTTCTCGAATTCCGCAGCCAGATCAGGCGGGATAACGTGCCCCGACCGTGCGGCCTCAATGACGTTGAAGAGGATCTCCTCGTCGTTGCGCGCGGCTCGTCCAGTTTCCGGGGCGGCGCCTCTCCATTGAGCCGCCTCCATGACGTTGAAGAGAATGTCCCACATCCAGAGCGAGGCCATCCGGCGCGGGGCTGCCGGGCGGGAGGAGCGTGCCCCGTGGGCGTCGACGAACGACGAAGCGCGTGGATCTCTTGGAGAGGATGGGGTGCGAAAAGGTCTTCTCGAATTCCGCGGCTAGCTCAGGCGGGATTACGTGTCCTGATCGGGCGGCTTCAATGACCTTGAAGAGGATCTCCTCGTCGCGCGTCATGACTCCAACAGTGTTGTACTTACCCCGGCTCCCCGCGTGACGATCTTTCGTGCCACAGCCGCCGGCCTCATCTTCCCGATTGATGTTCACGGACCTTCCTGGAATCACTATAATGCCGCCCGCTTTGTGAAGCTGATTCGACCGATAACCTTGCAACCTGTGGCGCGGCGCACGCTTCACCTGGGCGCGCACCTGTCGATCGCGGGCGGCCTGCACTTGGCCTGCGCGCGGGGACAGGAACTCGGCTGCGAAGTCATCCAGATCTTCACGCGCAATCAGCAACAGTGGCGGACCAAACCGCTTTCCGACGACGAGGTCATGACGTTCAAGCAAGCGTGTCGGCGCCATCGCATCCGTCTGGCCTTCGCGCACGACAGCTACCTCGTCAACCTCTGCGCGCCGGACGGCGATATCCGCGAACGCTCGCTGTCGGCGTTCGTGGAGGAGATGGAGCGCTGCGAGAGGCTGGGATTGGCCTTTCTGGTGACGCATCCGGGCTCGCCGGGCGTGACGGGCGAACGCGAGGGGATCCGCGCGATGATCGCGTCGCTCGACGAGGCGCTCAAGCGCACCGGCGGCCTGCGGACGCGGGTTCTGCTGGAGACGAGCGCGGGACAGGGCGCGTGCGTGGGCCACCGGTTCGAGCAGATGCGCGAGATGATCGAAGGGGTGCGTGAGCCCGAACGGCTCGGCGTCTGCTTCGATACGTGCCATGTGTTCGCCGCGGGGTATGATCTGCGCACGAGGGCGGCGTACGACGCCACGCTGGATGAGTTTGATCGGCTGATCGGCGTCAAGCGAATCGAGGCGTTTCACGTGAACGACTCCAAGCGGGAGCTTGGCAGCCGCGTCGACCGGCACGAGCACATCGGCAAGGGGCATCTCGGTATCGAGGCGTTCCGGTGTCTGATGAGGGATCGGAGGTTCGCGCGGATCCCGAAGGTCATCGAGACGCCCAAAGAGGACGACATGGACGCGCGCAATCTATCATTGCTTCGGGATCTGATCTGATGGGTACGATGCTGGCGGTCGTGAAGGCGTTGCCGGGACCGGGCGCGAAGATCTCGACCGTCGAGACGCCGGCGATCGGGCCGGCGGATGTGCTGATCAAGGTGATCGCCACCTCGATCTGCGGGACGGACCTGCACATCTACAACTGGGACGCGTGGGCCCAGTCACAGATCCGAACGCCGCTCGTCTTCGGCCACGAATTCCACGGCGAGGTGGTGGAGGTCGGACGCGAGGTCGCGACGCTGCACCCGGGCGATCGGGTATCGGTGGAGAGTCACGTGCCGTGCGGGCGTTGTCATCAGTGCACGCACGGGATGATGCACATCTGTGACGAGCTGAAGATCATCGGCGTGCACCGGGCGGGGTGTTTCGCGCAATACGTGGCGGTGCCGGCGTTGTGCGCGTGGAAGGTCAGCCCCGGCATGCCGCCGGAAGTGGCGAGCCTCATGGAGCCGATGGGCAATTCCGTGCACGTCGTCTCGGAGGCGCAGGTGTCGGGCAAGACCGTGGCGGTCTTCGGGTGCGGTCCGGCCGGGCTCTTCGCCACCGGATGCGCCCGGGCCAAGGGAGCGGCCGCCCTCTACGCGGTGGACATCAATCGTCATCGCTTGGAATTGGCCAAGGCGATGGGCGCGGACGAAGTCATCAACGGCGCCGATCCGGATTTGATCGGTCGGCTGGTGAAGCTGAGCGGCGGCTACGGCGTCGACGTCGCGCTGGAGATGTCCGGCAGCCAGAAGGCCATCGTCAACGCGCTGCGGTCGCTCAAGAAGGGCGGGACCTTCGTGGCGTTCGGGATCCCGTCGCGGCCGATCGAGCTGGATCTGGCCAACGACGTCATCCTGAACGGGCGGCGGATGCTGGGGGTCGTCGGGCGACGCATGTTCGAAGACTGGGTCGAAATGCAGCGGCTGTTGGACGGCGGCAAGCTGGATCCCCGTCCGATCATCACGCACCGGTTCAAGCTCGCGGAATTCGAGCAGGCGATCGCGACGATCCGACAGGACGGCGTGAAGTGCGGGAAGGTCGTGCTGTTCCCGTAGCCGCATTAGGGTTTTCTAATCCCCTCTTCATGCCCGTCTAACGAGGGATGGGCATAACTTCAGCGTACGATCGCTGCGTCTGTGCGTGGACGCGGCGTCCCGTACGAGAACCCTCCGGAGCCAACCTCGATCCCTGCGGGCGGCGCTCCTGCCGCCCCAGGGAACGAGGACCCCACCCCATCGCCGCTGCGCAGTAGCCATCCGGCGCGCGTTTCAGTAGGATGTCGACGCCCACCCCAACCGAATGGATGAAGGTGCCCGGATGATCAAGGTCGGACAACTCGAGCTGTACATCGTCAGCGACGGCTTCTTCAAGCTCGACGGCGGCGCGATGTTCGGGATCGTGCCCAAGGTGGCGTGGGAGAAGGTGACCGAAGTCGATTCCAAGAATCGAATTCGGATGGGGCTGAACACGCTGCTCATCCGCACGGGTCGGAAGAATATCCTGGTCGATACCGGCATCGGCACGAAGCGCGACGCGAAATTCAACGAGATGTACGGCGTCGTGCGTCCTCCCACAGTGCCGGAGAGCCTGAACAGACTCGGATTGTCGGTGACCGACATCGATGCCGTCGTGATCTCGCATCTGCACTTCGACCACGCCGGCGGCGCGACCGTGCTCGACGGCGACGAGATCGTGCCCACGTTTCCTCGAGCGCTCTACTTCATCCAGCGCGGCATGTGGGCGGAGGCGCTCACCCCGAACCCCAGGACGCGCGGCAGCTACATGGAGGACGACTTCCTGCCTCTGGAGAAGGCCGGACGGGTGAAGTTCCTCGACGGCGACCACGAGATCGAGCCCGGCATCGTCGCCCGCAAGACCGGCGGCCATGTAAAGCATCACCAGTCGGTCTTCATCGAGAGCGGCGGCCGCAAAGCCGTCTACTGGGCGGATCTGATGCCGACGACCAATCACGTGAAGCCCGCGTGGGTGATGGGATACGACCTGTTCCCGCACGAAGTGGCGGACCTGAAGCAGCGCATGCTGGCCGACGCCGTCCGCGAAGAGTGGGTCTGCGTCTTCGAGCACGATCCCAGGATCGCCGTAGGCATCATCCGCGAGGGATACAAAGTGGAGCCGCTGGAGCCGGTCGGCGCATGAGCAAGCTCGAGACGTTGAAGCGGTCGCTGGCCGAGATGGAGGGCGTGCTCGTCGCCTTCTCCGGCGGCGTCGACAGCTCGTTCCTCCTGAAGGTCGCGCATGACGTGCTGGGCGACCGCTGCGTCGCGGTGACCGCGGTGAGCGCCTCGTTTCCGAAACGGGAGCGCGAGGAGGCGCGAAGCCTCGCGGCACGGATCGGGGCGCGCCAGATCGAGATCGAGACGCGCGAGCTCGACCGGGAGGGGTACCGCGCCAACGCGCCGGACCGATGCTACTTCTGCAAGACCGAGCTCTTCGAGAAGCTGCTTCCGATCGCGGATCGCGAGGGGCTGCGGATCGTCGTCTACGGCGAGATCGCCGACGATCGTGCGGATCATCGGCCGGGAGCGCGGGCGGCGCGCGAGGCGCGCGTACGGGCGCCGCTGGCGGAAGCGGGTTTGACGAAACTGGAGATCCGAGCGCTCTCGAAGGAGCTGGGGCTGCCGACGTGGAACAAGCCGGCGATGGCGTGTCTCTCGAGCCGCATCCCGTACGGGCAGCCGGTGACGGCGGAAAAGCTGTCGATGATCGAGCGGGCGGAGGACGTGTTGCGCGGGCTCGGCCTGCGGCAAGTCAGGGTCCGCCACCACGACACGATCGCGCGGCTGGAGCTGGACCCGGCGGATTTCGAGACGGCGATCCAGCCGCCGGCG
>JACPRB010000283.1 GCA_016190155.1 Planctomycetota bacterium | reverse complement strand
CGATTACAGGGAGTGGCAACCTGGGGTGGTGCTGAGCCTGCCGGTTTTCTGGGGAATCCAGGCTTCATCGTCGGTCGCGTTTGTGCTGGCCGACTTCGACGAGCCGAACAGCCTATCGGGTTTCACGCAGAAACGTCGGGACCGCCGCGCGGTGGCCGGGATCAACGTGGCTTTGGTGTGCTTGGAGGGAGCGTTAGGGTTTGCACCGAGCATCAGCCTGCGGATGGAGGATTGGGACTCCAATCTGGACGCCTACGAGTTCCGGCGCTGGCAGCCGCAGATCGACATGGCGTTCCTTGCCTACAGTTTCTAATTGGCTCGCGTCCGGAAGCTCCACTTCTTTTCGAAGGGAACGCCATTGAGTTTGCACTTGATCTGGACAGAGTATTCTGTCGAAGGGTCGAGGTGTTTTTCAGGTAGGATTAACACGGTCGGGAGGTTGTAGAGCGCGACGCGCGGGTCCCTATCCAGGTAGAGTCGCACAAGTACTGATGAGCCCTTCGCCTTTCGAAAACTCACTTTGACGTCGGTGAGTTTGACGTCGGTGTAGAAGCGGAGCATGATAGGTAGCCCGCACCTTCGAAGGAATCTGATCTTGGGGTCCGCCCAACCGTGTTCAGATTTCTTGCCATCTCCGAAGGCATATGGGGCGTCTGGTTCGCCTTCATAAGGATAGTGAACGACTATTACCCGCTTGTCTGCGATCTTGATCGTCTGTTCGACGTCCTGCCAGTTATCGCGTTCTTCCGCCACCGTGGCGCGGGCGTATCTGGTAGATGGTGTGGCGATGTCCGGCCGACAATCTATGGAGGGAATGCCATAGAGGCTGATCGTTGAGAAACTTCTTCCCGCCGTCCAAGCACCTAGATACAGCTGCCGTGAATCCGGATTTGCCAGGTCTTCTCTCGCCAGGGCATATGATCGGATTTCATCAGCGATGCGAGAAAGAGCGAGCCTCGGGTTCGGACAACGCACGCTCCCTCCCTTCGCCGTCTCAACATCCGCGGTGTAATAGAACGACCCCTTATCAGACTCCGGATCCCGATAATCCCCCGTCTCCCCCATATACCACCCGCCCAAGATGAGCGCCCTGGATCCCTCGAAATCCCACAGGATCGCCCGCAACTTCATCTTGAAACGCAGCTCGTTGAAGCGCTGCGTCGCCTGCACATACTCGTGCGCCCCGCGCGCCAGCTCGCTCTTCACCACCGCGTCGTGCAGCAGCCGCTTGGCCGCGTCCGAGATGCCCTCCTGCGACGTGCCCTTGCGAACCAGTTCGTCGACCAGCGCGCGATATTGCCGGCCCAGCTCCGCCGTGCGCCGCTCGATGGGGGACGTGTCGTGCAGCACCTTTCCGCCGCGCACCCGCCCGTAGTAGACCTCGTCCTGCCACTTCTTCTTGAGCTCCTTGAGCTTCTCGTCGGCGCTGCCGAATCCGAGCGCGCACTCGCAGAAGAACGCCGTCGCCTCCGGGTCCTGCTGCACGTCGTAGAACCGCGCCAGCTCCGCCAGCGCCGGCAGAAACCTCGCGTCCAGCTCCGCCAGGCGCTTCTGCCACTCGTCCGCGCCATCCTGCCCGGTCACCCCGCCGCAGAACAGAGGAACCACCACGACCGCGCTCAGCACAATGCGTTTCATGCCGCTTGGTCTCCTCTGTACGGCCTTGTGGCTTACGGCTTCTGGCTTAAGGCTCAGGGCTTATGGCTTGAAAAGGCCCCCAAATCCCCCCTGCTTCTTCATCACCCGGATCATCTTGCGCGCCTCGACGTACTGCTTGACGAGACTGTTCACCTCGTGCACCGGCCGGCCCGACCCGCGCGCGATCCGCTGGCGGCGGCTCGCGTTGAGGAGCTCCGGATTCTCGCGCTCCTGCTTCGTCATCGATTGGATGATGGCCTCCGCGTACTTGAGCTCGTCCTCGTCCACCTCGTCCGCCATCTGCCCGAGCTGCCCCGGCAGGAGCTTCATCAGCTGCTTGAGCGGCCCCATCTTCTTCATCTGCTGGAGCTGCTCGTAGAAGTCCGCGATCGTCAGCTCGTCCTTCCTGATCTTCTCCTGCAGCTTGCGCGCCTTGTCCTGGTCGACGTTCTCCTTCGCCTTCTCGACGAGGCTGATCACGTCGCCCATCCCCAGGATCCGGCTGGCCATCCGCTCCGGATGGAACTCGTCCAGCGCGTCGATCTTCTCTCCCAGACCCACGAACTTGATCGGCTTGCCCGTCACCGCCTTCACCGACAGCGCCGCGCCGCCCCGCGCGTCGCCGTCGAGCTTCGTCATGATGACGCCGTCAAGCTCCAGCTGCGCGTTGAACTCCGCGGCGCTCTTCACCGCGTCCTGGCCCGTCATCGCGTCGACGACGTGATAGATCTGGGGGGGCTTGAGCTTCTCGCGAACCTCCTTGAGCTCGTCCATCATCTCGCGGTCGACGTGCAGGCGGCCCTGCGTGTCGAGGACCACCGCGTCCAGACCCTGCTCGACCGCTTTGGCGATGCCGCGCTCGCAGATCTTCACCGGCCGGCCCGTCGCCTCCCAGTACACCGGCAGGCTGTTCTGCGCGCCGAGCGTCTTGAGCTGCTCGACGGCCGCGGGACGGATCATGTCGGCCGCGATCAGCATCGGCTTGCGCCCCTTCTTGCGCAGATACTGGCCGAGCTTCGCCGTCGTGGTCGTCTTGCCGGAGCCCTGAAGGCCCGCCATCATGATGATCGTCGGGGTCTTGCCCGCGGGCGGGATCGCGTGGTCCACCGGCCCCATCAGCGCCGTCAGTTCCTGGTGCACGATCCACACGATCTGGTCGGCGGGCCGCACGCTCTTGATGACCTCCTCGCCCACCGCCTTCACGCTCACGCGGTCGATGAAGTCCTTGACGACCTTGAAGCTGACGTCCGCCTGCAGCAGCGCCATGCGGACTTCCTTCAGGCCCTCCTGGATGTTCTTCTCGCTGAGGTGTCCGCGACCCGCAAGCTTGCGGAAGATGCCGCCCAGGCTCTCGGTCAAGGAATCGAACATTCGGTCATCATTGTAAGGAAATCTCATGCGCGAACAAGAACCGCCGTTCGTGTAAGATCACAGGCCGGAGGCTTTATGATGCTCGCGATCTGCCTGATGGTCGTTCTTGCGCAGGACGAGGCCGCGCGCCTCGGCGTTTCGGAAAAGGTGCTGCAGGCGCATCCCACGCTTCCGCGGCGGCTGCTCTCGACCGACCCGGCCGAACGCGCGGCGATCCTCCAGGAAGTGACGCACGCGGGCTTCCGGATGAGAGGAAACGCGGTCCGGTGGTTCCATACCCCCGAGGTGACCGTCTGCACGGAGGCCGAGATCGGCGCGCTGGTTCAAGCCGCTCTGCGGGGGCCGACGTCTCTGCCGCTCAAGTTCCAGGTCCTGGCGATCGCGCAGTACCATCGCGACCCCGGCGTCGTGGAGGCGCTCAAGACGCTCCTGCGCGACGACGACGCGCTGCTGCTGCATGAAACCGTTCATACCCTCCTCGTGTTCCAGATCGACCTGGATCCGTTCGTGCCCGATCTCCTTCGGGCGCTGAAGGTCGAGGAAGAGGGCATCCTCAACGGGCTGCAGCTTCGCGCGCTGGAGATCCGCTGGGAGAAGCACCTGGATCGCCTGATCGCGGAGCTGACCGCACTGCCGCCTCACGTGCGGCTCAAGCTGATCGACACGATCGATATCTTCTTGCCGGAGCGGTCGGCGCCGGTCATGCGGACGTATCTTTCTCACGCCGAGGCCGCCGTGCGCGCCCTGGCCGTGTCGTACTTCGCGACCCACGACAGCGTCGATCGCCCGCCGGGAATCGAGCGGCTGCTGGACGACAAGGACGCCTGGGTGCGCGGGAAGGCCTTCGTGATGCTCCGCCGGCGCCTTCCGCGCGCGCGCCTGCTCGAGGCGGCCCGGGGCAAGGACAACGAGGCCCGTACGGCCGCCATCGATGAACTCGTCGCGCGCGCCGATACCGAGGCGGCCGCGTTGGTGCGAAGGGAACTCGCGGCCGGCCATCCGTCGGCGGCGTCGTGGGCCGTGCGACTGGGCGATGAGACGCTGATCCGCGAGGTGGGCGCGCGTCGGGGACAGTACCAGCGGTTTTGGATCGATTACCTGCGCGGGTTGGATCCCAAGGAATCGAAGGCGCCCTTGGAGGAGATGCTCCACGTCGAGGACGAGGACGTGTTGCGGGAAGCCGTGCGCGCGTATGTCGAGACGCAAGGCGAAGGGTGCGTCGATTCCCTGCTGGCCTCGGAGCACGCGCAGGTGGTCGGGGCGTTGGATGTCGTTTCCGCAGGATGCGCGCGCAAGATATCGACGAAGCTCCTCGATGGCGCGGCCGAGGATGTTCGCCGCGATGTCGTGCGGGCGCTTTACCGGCGCGGGGGAGCCGAGGCGGTGGAGACGGTCCTGGGTGAGGTCGCTCGCGAGGGGTGCTTGCCGACCGACGCGCTGGCATTTCCCAGGAACGAATCACGGCTTCGGGATCTGCTGAGCGCCACGGATCGGGACGTGATCGAGTGGGCCGTGAACGTCCTCCTGACGAGCGGCAACGCCGAGGCGCGAGGGGCCGTGGAGGCGCGTGCGCGCCAGGCGACGGTGGAGGAGATTCTGGAGGGTCCGTGGGAGCGGCAAGTGCTGCGCGTTCCTGGCCTTGCCGAGCGCATCAGAGAGCTGGCCTCCACTGCGTCCGAAAACCGTCCGGAGTTGGACATGTTGTTGGCGCGGCAGGGAGATGCCGAAGCCGCTCGGAGGGTCGCGCCGGAGATGCACGCGAACGCGTTCGCATCCGTGGATCTACTCTCCGGCGAGGATCGCAAGCACGCGGTGGAAAGGGCGTTGGCGTGGGCGCATTCCGGACACGATTGTCTCCAGAGGCTCGCGTGGCTGGCCGAGCACGGTGTCGCCGAGAGCGTGCCCGAGATGGTGGAGATCGTCCGGAACGCCCCCGACGTGCGAATGAACGTGTTCGCGAACGTCAATCCCGCGTTCGTGCGGCCGTTGGTTCGTCCATTGCTCGAGGCGAAGGACCCCACGGATCGGCGCCTCGCCTGTCACGTGCTGGGTCAGTGTGGCGCGGCCGAGGATCGGGAGCGCGTGCGGCCGCTCTTGCGCGACGCCTCGGCCGGTGTGCGGGCGGCGGCGGTCGAGGCTCTCCGGAGATTGGGGGCGAGGGAGGCGGCCGGAGACATCGTCGCGCTCCTGAAGGACCCGTCTCCGGCGGTGCAAGCCGAAGCGATCCGCGCGCTCGGCGAGATAGGCCAGGTGCCGCGCATAGCGTTCGAGGATCGTGACGTCCAAGCGGTCGCGCTGCGCGCGCGTGCCGAGGGGGGAGACGTCGAGTGCGCGGCCGACTTCGTCCGCCTCCTCGAACGGGAGACGGATCTCTCCGGATACGAGGCGCCTCTGGCGGCGCTGGCCAAGGCGAAGGCGAAGCCGGCGACGGAGTTTCTGCGCCGGCGCTTCGCGCGACATCCCGATCGCGTTTCCGTGTACGCGCTGGCGGCGGCGGGGGACGCGGATGCGATCCGATGGCTGCGGGGGGACGATTCCTTGCACGGCGCGATCGCGTTGTTGCGGTTGGGTTTGTTGGAGGAACCGGTCAAGGTGTTGCCAAGGTTGGAGTGGGGACCACCGGAACCGGCGCACGAGCTGGCGCTGATGCTCAACAGGCTGATCGATCCGAGGCGCGCCGAGGATCTGTCCAAGCGCTGGACGCCCGCGTGTTGGGTGGGGCCGACGGCGGCGGATCATGCGCGCGTTCTAAGCGAGCTCCTGGGCGTTCCCGTCAAGGCCGACGCGTCCGTGCTGGATCGCGTGTGGGGTTCGAAGCTCCCTTCGCGCGGAGCGTTTGCGTGCGCGCTGAACGCCGTGCCGGTTCTCGAGGGCGACGGCGTCACGTTGTACTCGTACGACGCGGCGTTGCGGGTGTTCGAGAAGAGGTTGGGTCGCTAGCCCGTGCCGGTTTCCCGCACGGGGGCTTCCTTTGCTTTCTCGGCCACCCGGCGGATCTTGGCGCCGACGGCGTTGAGGCGCCGTTCGACGTGGTCGTACCCGCGGTCGAGGTGATAGATGCGCTGGACTTCCGTGTAGCCGCGGGCGGCGAGGCCGGCGACGACGAGTCCCGCGCCCGCGCGCAGATCGCTGGCCATGACGGGGGCGCCGTGGAGCTCGCGCACCCCGCTGATGATGGCGGCGGATTCGTACTTGCGGCCGCGCGCGCCCATGCGGCAGAACTCGGGCAGGTGGCTGAAGCGTTCGGGATAGATCTTTTCCGTGACGACGCTGATGCCGTCGGCGAGGCAGCAGCAGGCCATGAACTGGGATTGGAGGTCCGTGGGGAATCCGGGGAAGGGGAGGGTGTTGAGATCGACGGGGCGCAGGCGTCTGGGGCCGCGAACGCGGACGGAGAAGCTGCCGACCTCGAGTCCGCAGCCCATCTCCCGCAGGGTCTCCAGGACGGCCGTCATGTGTTCGGCGCGGACGTTCTCGACGAGCAGGTCTCCGGCGGTGACGGCGGCGCACGCCATGAACGTGCCCGCTTCGATCCGGTCGGGGATGACGGTCCAGCGGGTGCCGCGGAGACGTTCGACGCCGTGGACGACGAGGCGGTAGCTGCCGATGCCTTCGATGCGCGCGCCCATGGCGTTGAGGAGATTGGCGAGCTCCTGCACCTCGGGCTCCTGCGCCGCGTATTCGATGACGGTGGTGCCGCGGGCGAGCACGGCGGCCATCAGGACGTTGGCGGTGCCGGTGACGGTGGATCCGAAGGCGCCGCCGAGGTAGACCGTGCCTCCGCGGAGGCGCTTGGCGGTGGCAACGATGTACCCGTGGTCGGTCTTGACGCGGGCGCCCAGCATGGCGATGCCGCGCACGTGGAGGTCGACGGGGCGCACTCCGATGGCGCAGCCGCCGGGGTGGGAGACGTGGGCCTCGCCGCGGCGTCCCACCAGCGGTCCCAGGGTGCAGATGCCGGCGCGCATCGTCTTGACGATCTCGTACGGCGCTTGGACGGGCGTGTCGTCGGCGACGGCGAGCTTGAGCGTCGCGCGTTCGCGCTCGACGCGCACGCCGAGCCGTTCCAGCAGGGTGCCCATGGTGCGCACGTCGCCGAGGTCGGGGACGTTGCGCAGCACGAGGACTTCGTCGCGCTCGAGCAGCAGCGCCGCGGCCATCATGGGCAGGGCGGCGTTCTTGGAGCCGTTGACGCGGATGGACCCGCGAAGGCGGTGTCCTCCGTGGATGATGAACTTGTCCACTGTTCCCCCCTCGGTCGGGAGCTCTCTCCCGACTCATTGTAAATTATAAATCGTAAACTACAAAAGGCAAGAACGCGCCGGTAATCCGCGGCGGGCGCACCAGTCGCGGGGCGGTCCTGCCGATAATCCTAAGCGCCGTCACGCCGGTCATGATGCAGTGCGTCATGAATGCGTCATAATTGTCTTGATTCCCGGGACGCCGATTCTTATGATGCGGCGCGTCATAAGTGCGTCATGGACGAAGAAGGAGGACAGATGATGATTCCAGCACGCGGATTCGTGGTCGCAGTGTGTGCCGGTGCGCTCCTGGCGCTCGCGCCGGGATGCCGGAAGGACGGAGGGTCGGACGGAGGCGGCGGGGTGGCCGGGGTGGCCGCGGGCGGCGCGGTGGTCGCGCAGCTCGAGGCGCAGACCGAAGGCGCGGTGACGCCCGTCACCCCGGACGACGACGCCTGGTACGACCGGGGGGATTTGGTCGCGACGCCGCTCAACGAGGCGGCGGACGACCTGGCCAAGCTGTTCGACCCGCTGGGCGGCGTGTACTACCAGTACGTGTACGACCGCCTGGTCGCCGGCGGACGCTTCGCGATCTACTTCGGCGGCGTGAACCACGAGAAGGCGACGGCCGAATGGATGTCCGAGGCCCACGCGTGGATGCGCGCGGTCAGCAAGCTGGACACGGGGAGCGCGGTGGTGCCCGCGGTGCAACTCAACTACCGGCTCTTCACGCCGCTGCATCTGCAGGAAGACCAGTGGAACGAGTACAACTACCCGATGAGCTTCGCGAAAGGCCTGGAGCGCGGCCGCAAGGTGGCGCTCAAGGCCATGGCCGCCGGCTCGCGCGACGTCTGGATCCTGGGGCACAGCAAGGGCGGAGACGTCGGGGGCAACGTGCTTCGAAGCCTCGTCACGGCGCCCGAGGTGACGAAGGGGATCATCTTCGGCATGCCGTGGATCAGCTTCCGAGTGCCGGTGCTCAACTACGGGCTCATCACGATCGGAGCCCACTTCGCCGTGCCGTGGGATACGCTGTATCTGCGGTCGGGCATGTTCAAGTTCGGCTTGCTGCAAGGCACGGACTACCAGGGCAAGCTGGTCCTGTTCAACCGCTACCATGACCGGCTGGCGAACAATGCCACGGGCGTGGACTTCAACGCGCTGGTCGACGAAGGACACGACTATCGGCAGCTGTGGGCCGATTCGCAATTCCGTCAGCGCGTGCTCAACATGATGAGGAGCCCCGTGCCGCAGATGATGGACCGCACGGCCGGGATGGAATTCGACTGGCCGCTTCCGCTGAATCCGGTGCCGCTGCCCACGGAGCCGCCGCCGGCCCCGCCCAATCCGTTGGAGTGGGTGAACAACCTGCTGCAGAACCTCATCAGCAACATCGGCAACAATCTCGGGAACACGCTCTCGAACAACTTCGGACTCGGCTACTAGAGCCGCCGATTGTGCTGGAGACCCCCGCCGCTTGCGCGGCGGGGGTTTTTTATTCCACGCGCTTGAGCTGCTCGCGCGCCAGCTTCCCCACGGCGGGATCCTCCAGCGCCCCCCGGTACCACTGCGCGGCCTTCGCCCGATCGCCGAGCCGGCGGGCGAGTTCGCCGAGCAGATACCGGCACTGAGCCTGCGCGCCCTTCTCGGGCGCGGCGTCGGACAAAGTCTTTTCCGCCCACTCGACCGCCTTGCGTTGATAAGCGCGTTCCAGTTCGATGGACTCGGCCGTTCGCCGGACCGCGTCGTCGACGACGGAATTGTCCCCCTTCGCCTTTGCGAGCTCCTCGATCCAGCGCAAGGCCTCGACGTTCTCTCCGTGCCGGCGGTAGAGATACATCGCACCATACTTCAGGAGATTCACTTCATGCAGCCTTCCGCGCGCCTCCCCGCGACGGCGCTCGTCGCCGGCGTCGCGGTCACACTCCTCCACGGTCGCTCGGTCGCGCGCCTCCTGAGCCCGGCGGCCTTCGATCGACTTCTCGATGCGGGCGGCGACGTCGAGCTCGAAATCGGTGCGGTTTCGGCTTCCCAGTTCGAGCGGCGGGATGTCCAGGTTGTATCGTTTGCGCAGGTCGAGCCACGCGTCGTAACCGGCCGGCTGGACGGCGCCTTCCTGGCGGGCGCACCACGAAGCCGCGAGATAGGCCCGGGCCACCTCGATCGCCGGCGCGCCCTTGAGGACGGCGACTTGGGCCGCGAGGTCGAACTTCGCGTGCCCGGGGATCGCGTCTTGTTTCATGCCCTTGCGGATCGGCACGGCGGGCGCGAGATGTCCGAGGATCCTGCGCTTGTCGTCGTCGGAAAGCGCGACCTTCGCATCGAAGTCCGCCTTCCCTCCGGCGAAGCCGCACGCGGGACACGCCCATGCGGCGGCCTGCAAGGGGGCGGTCTTGAAGGCGTGCCGGCAGAAATCGCGGTCGAGGCCGCCCCAGGCGCGGGCGAAATCGTGGGACACGACTTCCTGCGCCTGGAACCGGTGTCCGTCCAGAGGGCAGGTGACGTCGACCGTCTTCACGTCGTCGAGCGCCGCCAGCACGAGGGCGGCCGCGACTGCTGGCGTCAGCATGCTTCCATCACCCGTTCGATTCCCTGCAGGTCCTTATGACATGTGACGTCGTGGAAGTCCGCCCGGAGGGCGAATTCGCGCGCGGCGGGCGCCTGGCCCGCGCCGACTTCCACGAGCAAACGGCCGCCGGGGACGAGATGCTCGAGAGCACCCGCGACGATGCGGCGGATGGCTTCCGTGCCTTCGGGGCCCGCGACCAGCGCGGCGCGCGGCTCGTGCCGGAGTTCCGGCTGGAGCGCAGCGAACTCGCTCTCGGCGACATAGGGAGGATTGGACGCGATGAGGTCGAACCGTTCGCCGCCGAGAGGCGCGAAGAGATCGCCCTGGCGCAGGTCGAGTCGCTCGAGGACGCGGCCCGCTTGCGCATTGCGGCGGGCGACGTAGAGGGCGGTGTCCTCGATGTCGGTGGCGACGGCGGTGGCCTTCGGGAGGCGCGTCAGGATGGCGACGGCGATGGCGCCCGAACCGGTGCCGATGTCCGCGAAGCGGGAGGGGCGGCACGCGATGGCCCGCTCGACGAGCGTCTCCGTGGCCGGCCTGGGGATGAGGACGCAGGGCGCGACGGCCAGCTCCAGGCCGAAGAAGCCGGCGCTGCGGACGATGTAGGCAACGGGCTCGCGCCGGTCGCCGCGGCGGGCGATGAGGCGATTGAACTTGAGCCGCGCCGGTTCGGGGAGGGTGTCGCGATCGCGGGCGATGAGCTTCTGACGGGGGACGTCCAGGACGTGGGCCAGGATGATCTCCGCGTCGGCGCGGGGGTCGTCGACGCCGCAGGCGGCGAGGTACTGTGTTGCGCTGCGAAGAGAGCCTCCGATCGAGTGCGCGTTTGCGTCCATCAGGAACGGGCTAGTTTCTTGAGTTTCTCCTCGCGCTCCACTTCGAGGAGCTTGCCGATCATGAGGTCGAGGTCGCCCTCGAGGAATCCCGCGAGATTATGAACGGAGAAGGTGATGCGATGGTCGGTAATGCGGTTGTCGTGAAAATTGTAGGTCCGGATCTTCTCGCTTCGATCGCCGGTGCCGATCTGCGAGCGGCGCAGGTCACGACGCCGGCGGGCCTTCTCTTCCTGCTGGCGTTCGTAGAGGCGGGCGCGCAGCCACTGCAGGGCGAGCTTGCGGTTCTGGATCTGGGAGCGTTGGGTCTGGCAGGCGACGACCACGCCGGTGGGGAGGTGGGTGATCCGGACGGCGCTCTGGGTCTTGTTGACGTGCTGGCCGCCCGGGCCGCCGGCGCTGAACGTGTCGACCTGGAGGTCGGCGGGATTGATCTCGACGTCGACGTCCTCGGCCTGCGGCATCACCGCGACGGTGGCGGTGGAAGTATGGACGCGGCCGCTGGCCTCCGTGGCGGGGACGCGCTGGACTCGGTGGGTTCCGCTTTCGTACCGGAGATACTTATAAACGTCCTCGCCTTCGACGGAGAGGGAGCCGTACTTGAGGCCGCCGAGATCGGTGACCTGAGTGTCCATGAGGTCGACCTTCCACCCTCGGCGTTCCGCGTACTTCATGTACATGCGCAGGAGCTCGGAAGCGAAGAGCGCCGCTTCCTCGCCGCCGACGCCGGGGCGGATCTCGATGATGACGTTGCGCGACGATTCCTCGTCGGTGTCCAGCAGCATCTCCTCGAGCCGTTTCAGGAGCGGCCCCTCGCGGGCGTCCAGGGCTTCGATCTCCGCTTGGGCCATCTTGCGCAGCTCGGGATCGGATTCGCCTTGGAGCATCGCGTGGGCGTCCGCCTTCTGCTTGCGGACGGAATCGAGTTCGCGCCAGGGCGCGACCCATTTGGCCAGAGAGGCGCGCTCACGCAGGAGGGCGGCGGAGCGCAGGGGATCGGAAGCGACGGCGGGATCAGCCAGGAGGCGTTCGATCTCGTCGGACCGGTCCACGTGTTTCTTGACTTGATCGAGCATGACGGACTATCTCCCGTCGGGCCGCAAGAGGGCGCGGGGCTACGTGGGCTTGGAGCCCTCGGTCTTGCTCTCGGTTTTTCCGGCGGCCTTCTGCGAGACGGCGGGAGCGAGGGAAGCGGGGCCTGGGCCGGGTAGCTGAGACTGGAGGGTCTTGGCGGATCGAGACGGCAGCTTGGAATCGGCGCCCTTCTTAGCGGGCGGCTTGGCCTTCTCGCGGGCTTCGCGCGCTGCGTCGCTGCCCCACTTGCGTTGGAATTTCTCGACCATTCCGGCGGTGTCGACGAACTTCTGCTTGCCGGTATAGAAGGGGTGGCAGTTCGAGCAGACCTCGATAAGGATCTGATCCTTCGTGCTGCGGGTTTCGAACGTATTGCCGCAGCCGCACTTCACGAGCGCCTTCTTGTAGTCCGGATGGATGCCCTTCTTCATAACAATGACCCGACGTGAAGCTAAGAACGTGTAAGAAAGGGAAAGGTGGAGAGAAACGAGGATCTGGGGAGTCGAATGCTTCCATCTTCGAAGGTTCTCTCCCTCTCCCGGTCCTCTTCATCTCCCCTTTTCTTGCACATTTCCAGCTCTATCGCGGCTCGTTCCTCCATAAGGCGGCGCACTATACGAAAATCGAGCGGGGGAATCAAGTCATTCGCCTTCGGGCGAGCCCGGGCGCTGGACGTTCCACCACTTCTTCCACTGATCGTATTCCGGCCCGAACGCTTGTCGCGTGAGCTGCTGGAGGGCCCGATGGGAGGCAAGGCGCACGGCGGCGTCCTGGTCGTCGGCCATGAGTTCGATGAGCATGGGGACGGAGGCCGTGTCCTTGAGTTTGGCGAGGGTGCTGCAGATCTGCGCCTTGACGCGAGGCTCTCGCTCGACCTCCAGCATGGCGCGGAACGATTCGCACGCGTCGGAGGCGGCGAGGTCTCCGAGGGCGTTGACGGCGTTGAAGCGCAGATCCGCGTCCTCCGACCGAAGGTAATCCAGCAGCAACGGGACGGCCTCCTGGACGCCGAGCTGGGCCAGGATGAGCGGCACCTGATCGCGCTGCGGCTCGGGCGCTTCGCCGGCGACGGCCTGGAGGGTAATGGTGACGGAGGCTTCCGCGTTGAGTTTGCGAACGAGCGCGACGAGGGCGCTGGTGGCTTTGAGCCGGACGGTCTTGTCGGCCTCGACCGCGGCGGCGCACAGGTCGCGCAGGACGCCTTCGTCGCCGAGGTGACCGAGCGCCTCCACGGCGGCGCCCCGCACGGCCACGCTGGAATGTTCCAGCAGCTTCGCGATCTCGGGTGTGGCTTCGGTGTCCTGCAGCGCGCTCAGCGCGTAGGTGGCGGTCATCAGGACTTCGCTGTCCCGAATCGTGGCGAGTTTCTTGCGCAGCGTCGGGGCCGCCTGCATCTCGCGGACGCGGGTGATGGCCGTGAGAACCCATAGGGCCGTATCCGGAGGGAGCTGATCGACGAGCGAGGCGGCGTAGACGAGCGTCTCGGGACCCGCCTTGGCGAGATCCTCGATCGCCTGGTCCTTGTTCGTCGCGGACTTGATGCGTTCGATGATCTGGTCGGCCTGTTGGGAGACGTCCGGGCTGACCGGTTGTGGCTCGGGCTCGGGCGGGCGGGCGCGCTTGATCACGCACGTGGTGCACACGTCGCCGCGGAGTTCCGTGCCGCACCTGGGGCAGTGCTTCTTCTCGACGGGTTGGTCGACGCGCTTGGGGGCGTCGTCGACGCGATGGATCGTGATCCACTCGACGCGGAGGAGGTTCTGACGTTCGATCTGGACTTCGGTCTGAGGGTCCCACTGCAGCACGGCGACTTCCTCGGTCAACTCCTTCAACTGGCCGTCGATGACGTTGCCGTTGCGCAGGAACACGCGGTGGGTGTCGTGCCACTTGTTCGGGTCGAGATTGATCGCGCGCGCCTTCCAGAGCGCCGTTTCGCCTCGAAGCTTTCGGGTGATGACGCCGGCGTCGGTGGTGGCGACGAGTTCGTCGACCATGGCGCCGTCTTCGGAGTAGAAGCGGAGGGTGGGGATGCCGGCGAGCCGATGGCGCCCCCGCGCGCGGGTGTAGTCTTGCGTGTCGCTGAGGTCGACCAGGATGCAGTCCCACTCCTGGGCGAGGCCGACGATGTCCTTGTCGGAAAAGACGGTTTGTCGGAGGAATTGGCAATCGGAGTTCCAGCGTGCCGTGAAGAAGACCATGGTTCGGTGGCGCGACTGCGCGGCGGTCTCGCTGAAGTCCTGGTCGAGCTTGCCGTCGATCCAGGAGATTTCCTTGCCTTGGGCGTGCGCGGGGGCGGCGGCGCCCAGGAGTACCAGCGCGACGACGATGTGTCTCATGGTCTAATCCTCCCCGTCTACTCCCATGATCGTATCGCGGCGTGGAGTGGAACGGAAGGACCCGATACCGGAGGGCGGTCAGGGTTGGGCGTCGAGGTTCTCCCGCCAGAAGACGACGCTGTAGACGGCGGAGGTCGAGAGGCTCGGGCTGGGCAGGTTCTGCAGCACGGCGGAGCTGAAGCGAATGGTGGCATTACCGTTGCCGAAGACGTTGCCCGCCTGTCCCCAGGCCACCACCATCCCGAGGATCTGCGTGCCCGCGTTGACGTGCTCGACCTTGTCGGCGAAGAGGAGGCCTTTGAAGTCCCCGTGGAGGTTCTTCATGACCGCCGTTCCGGTGTCGTTATGGACGACGAGGATGGAAGGATCGGCGTTGTAGCCCGTGCCGAATTCGAAGGGAGGCGACGGGTCGAAGTCGCAGTACACGATCTTTCCGGAGGGGAAGCGGCCTCCGTGCGTGGAGACATAGGCGGTGTAATCGGCCTGGGTGGAGAAGTAGGTCCCTGTGGTCATGGCGGCTTGTTTCAGGATGCCGGAAGGCAGGCCCAAGGCCTCGTCGGGACTGGCCGGGAACCCCTCGCCCGCCTCATCCGTGATGCCGTCGTTGTTGTTGTCGACTCCATCCGCGGTCCAATCGTGGTTCGCGTCGGTGCTGCCGGCGGCGGCGCCCCTCGCGGGGGGTGCGACCGCGTTGCCTCCCACGCCGGCGGAGCCGCCCACCGCGATGATTCCGCCGCTGACGACGCCCATGGTGCCCGGGCCGACCAGGGCCGTCCCCGTGTCGTTCCAATCCCGGCCGTCGATGTCGATGTTGCCGTTGATGTCGACGAAGTCGCGGGCCATGACGGCGCCCATACCCGGCACCGCCTGCATCACGACGGGCGGGACGGGCGGGACGACGATGACCTCGATGCGTCGGATGCAACGCTCCGAGACGGCGTCCGGGTCGCCGAAGATCCCGGTGGCGACCAGCCGGGTCTGGTTGGGCTGCAGGCCGGAGTTGCCCATTTCCACGTAGTACCGGTTTTGGCGGCCGACGGATACGGGCGAGGCGGCGGAGCCGACGGCGCCGACGGCGAGATTGGTGTCGCCGACGCTATTGGCCGTGGTGTTGAGCTCGCACATGGCATGGGCGATGCCGGCTTCGGCCATTCGGAAGGCCTGTTCACGAGCCATCTGCCGGAAGGTGTCGGTGTGTTTGGAGAACGACAGCGTGAGATAGCCTGCGGTCAAGAGCGTGATGACCAAGGTGAGGATGGTGACGAGGGGGAGCGCGCTTCCGGCCTGGTTCGTACGTCGGGACATGGTCGACTCCTTCACTGGTTGCGCAAGCTGACTTCGGACGCCCCGTTGGCGGACAAGATGCGCGAGCGCTGGTCCGGGTAATCCAAGGTCAGGGTGACGCGCACGGATTGGAACGGGGGACCGGCCGGAGGGCCGAGGGTGAACGCCAGCGTGCCCTCGCGGAGGAAATCGGTCATGACGACGCGTTGGGCGCCGGCGACGCGCACGATGCGGCGCTCGTCGGTGAGGCCGTTGTTGTTGTCGTCGAGGCCGTTGTCGAGTTCGCCTTCGGAGGGTTCGGTCACGTATTGGATCGGGGCCGCCTGCCAATTGGGTCGTCCTGCGGCCGGGTCGAACCCTGCGGCGCCTTCCACGGGGAGGAAGAACGTCAGGCTCTGGTCCCCGCTCGCGAGGGCCGCCACCTGAAGGGTCGCGGGGTTCGCCTGCCGGATCTCGTTGGTCATCTCGTCCAGGACGAGGCGGACTTGGTTGTCCAGCTCTTGTCGCGTGATGCCCGTCGTGTAAGTGCTTTGTCCGGCGGAGAAGACCATGTACACGGCGGTGAGGGTGATGACGAAAATCGCGAGGGCGATGGCCATTTCCAGGAAGGTGAAGCCGCGGCGGCGGTGTCGTGACGTCATATTTACGGCCCCAAAATCGTGGTGATCTCGAAATGTCGAGGGCCGCGACTGCTTTGCCAGTCCACGGTGATCCGTACGGGAAGGAGCTTGTAGTCGGCCGTGACGTCCGGGTCCGTAACGGCACCGTTGGCGTTGAGATCGAGGTCCGTGTCGAGGATCGGCGGCACCGCGTTCTCATTGAGCACGCCGGCGGGCAGATCGGGAAACACGATTCGTCCGGCGCGGCCGTCCGGGTCGCCGTCGACCGGTCGCAAGCCGTCGACGTCGAAATCGTCCGGGCCCAGGGTATCGGGGGCGCCCGCATAGAGGTTGTGGATGGAGTCGAAGGGATCCTGCTTGATACGTTCCAGCATGCTTCGGGCGGCGTTCATGGCCAGGACGTTCTCGCGGGACATCTGGTCCAGTCGGACGGCCTCGATGAGGCCGCTGATCAAGGCCAGCAACGCGATGGCGAGGACGGCCATGGCGATGGCCATCTCCACGAGGGTTAAACCGGCTCTCTTGGATCGCGTTGCTAAATGCATATTAGGCTATTCGCAAAGTGCGACTCGGTACTTACAAAGAAACACCGCTTTTTCCTGCACCACATTTATATTGCCACTTTCCGGGCGGAAGTCAATCCGATTCTTGTGAACTATTTGCGACTTGACAACCAGTTGTTCCACTCGTCGTACTCGGTACCCAAGTGCTTCACGCTCGTGATGCCGCGCAAGGCGCGGACCGCACCGTCGCGCGCGTCCGCGGAGTCCGAATTCAGCTGTTCGATAAGCGCGGGAATCGCATCACGTGCCTTGAGGAGTCGCAGCGCGTCGCAAATCTGGACCAGAACGAGGACGTCGGTTTCCGCGGACAGGCGCTCGATGAGGGTGGGGATGGAAGCGGTAGCCTTGACTTCCCCCAGGGCGAGGGCTGCGATGGCTCGAACCTCCGCCTTCTCGTCGTCGATCATCAAAGTGATGAGGGCTTCCTGGATCTCGGAGAGGGGGAAGGTCCCTTCGCTGCGGCCGGCGCCCAGTGTGGCCAGGGCGGAGGCGATGCGTTGGCGAGCCCCGTCGGAGGCGCGGCGCACGGTTTGCGCCCAATGGCGCGCGAGCGCGGCCTCGCTGGAGGTGCGCTGGGCCAGTTCAACCGCGGCCCGGACGGCCTGGTTGCTGGGGATGCTGTCGGGATCCAACGCCACGTCGGCCAGTTGCACGAGGGAATCGGCGTCGGCGAGATCGCCCAGTCCGCTGGCGGCGGCGGCGCGCACGCCGGCTTCGCGGTCGTCGAGCATCTGCAGGAGTTGGGGCAGGACGTCCTTGGCGCCGCGTTGGGCGAGCATTTGGGCCGCGGCCGCCCGGATGTCCGGGCGCGCCGACGACAGCAGCTCGCGCAGCTCCGCTTCGATGCCCGACGGCCCCATGGAACCGAGCGTGTCCATGACCCATCGCGAACGGGCATTATCGAGAGTCTGCAGCCGCCAAACGAGATAGCGGGCGCCTTCGGCCCCGAAGCTGCGCATCTCGGTTCGGAGGCGTTCCTTGCGCTCATCCGAGGCGCCGCTCAAGCGTGTCAGGAGTTCCTCGATCCGCTGCCGGATGTCGCCGTCCAATGACGGTTGCGCGGTGGGCTTGGCGGCGACGGGCTTGACTTGACGGGCCTTGTCGGTGCCCGTGCTGATGGGGTTCACTTCTTGTACGGCCGTGCTCACGGAGCGGATGGTGATCAGCTCGACGCGATCGACGTCCTCTGTCTTGAGCTGCACGGTGGTCGAGGCGTCCCATCCCAGGACGACCGCATCGGCCGTGAATTCCTCGAGCCGGCCGTCGACGGTGTTCCCGTTGCGCAGGAACACGCGGTGGGTGTCCATCCACTGGGAACTCTGCACCTTGGGTTCGCTGACGGCCGGCGAGAAGACTCCGCGTTGGCTGACCTTGTCCATCTTCTTGAGGAAGATCTCCGTTTCCGCGGCTCCGACGATCTCCTCGGCGCGGCGGCCCAAGGCGTTGAAGAGGACCACTGTGGGCAGGCCCTTGATGCCGTAGCTCGCGCGGACTTGCGCGAGGGCGGAGCGTTCCGTGCAATTGACGCGCACGCAAACGAAGCCCTTCGCGGCCGTCACCACGTTCTCGTCGCTGAACGCGCCCGCGTCCAGTTTGGGGCAATACTTTCACCAGTCGGCGTAGAAGTAGGCGAGAGTGGGCTTCTGATCGCGTGCCGCCTGGGCCAAGGCGTCCTCCAGGGATTGCGGCGACCAGGAGATCCTCCCGGCCTGCGCGTAGGCGGGCCAGCCGAAGCCGAGCAGGAGGATCGTGACGAGGGCGAGTTTCTGTCTCATGACATCATCCCTATCGAGGATACGTACGTTCGATGCGCACGATGCTGACGGTGGTGGCGACCTCGATGACGGTCGTTAGGCCGCCGTTGTAGGTGATCGTGGGGCCGCCGCCCGCCTCCATGCCGTTGGGCACGCTGATGATTCCTCCGGGGGGCGTGTTACCGTCGTTCTCGGCCACGACGGCGCCCAGGACCGTCACGTTTCCTTGCAGTCTGATCTGTTCACCGGCCGCGATCAGGCCCTCCATGTTCAATGCACCGCCGGTGCCGGACATATCGATGTCCTTAGCGGCGACGGCGGTGATGCCCCAGACTTCGCCCCCGGCAGGGGCGTACGGGGTCACGGTGTAGTTGCCGCTCCAGTCGATGTGCCCGGCGCTCAGGAAGGTGGCCTCCACGGTGACGGCCACGGGCGCGCCGCCGCCTCCGGCTTTTCCGCCCTTGCCTCCGCCTCCTCCTCCGCCCATGGCACTGGTGATTCGGAGATCGGTTTCACAATAGTAGATCTTGTGGGTTGTCGGACTCCCGCTGAGTTCCCACCGGCCTTGAGCGGCGTTCCAGCTGAATCCGGGGATGCTCCCTATGGGGTTCCCGAATCCATCGACGATCGTCCCATTATCGCGAAGAGTGTACGTGTCGGCGGGATAGTCATCCGCGTACTCTGCGGGATCGATGTCCGGTATGGGCTCAGAGGGCGCATAGGTGGCGGGCGGCGTAGGGGCTGGAGAACTCACGCCCTGAGTGACGGTGCCGCCGATGGCGGGGGCGCCGTTGATCGTCATCGTGCCATTGGCGTGGACACCCGCGGCGGCTCCGTTGACGGTCAGTCCGGCGCCGCCGCCCAGGCTCATGTCGCCCCCCGAGAGGAGGGCCTTCTCGGGCGTGAAGTAAGGGGGGTCGTATTCCAGCCGGGCTTCGATCTGGCGTACGACGCTGTTGCCCGTTCCGTCATCGTAAATGGAGGTCACGGTACAGATGATGGTGTCATCGACGTCCGTGAGCGGATCGCCGTCCTCCCCTGCTTCACCTTCGTTGTCGCGAACGATCACGTGATACGCGCCTCTTCGGAAGGGCTTGCATTGTCCGAAGATGACGAAGTCGTTGGTGGCCCAATCATCGCCGGCCGGATCCTCGGGGGTGAGGCCGGCGCCCGCGGCGTTGGGATCCGCTAGGTAGTCCTCGAACTCGTTGGTATTGGCCACGGCGTCGTAGTTCTGGCGAACGCCGTCGATCCACTCTTCGAGGGGCGTGGCCGCGGGATTCGGATAGTAGCGCGATCCTGGAAGCGCGATGGTCCCTGGGGTGACGACCGCTCCGGTCCACATGGCGTTGCTGGCGAGAATGGCGTTCCATTGGGCCTCGCCGCTGGGTTCGGCGGTGTTGAACGACCCATCGGCGCGATACTTGAAGAGGGCGCGGCGCGCCCGATCCAGGCCGGCGCGGGCGATGACCATGCCCTGATCGCCGTCGAGAGCGCCTTGAGTTTCCTTCTGGTGGAAGACGACCTCCGTCATCACCGCAGCGGTCAGGGCGGCGAGGATCAGGATGACGACCATCGTGATGATCATCGCTGAACCTTGCTGACGGCTCATGCGCATATCGGACTCCTAGCTCTGAGGATTCTCCAGCCGCACATCGTCCTGGCTTCGGATCATCAGAACGGCGCGCCCGCGCTTATCGAAGTCGGCGTGCCAGAGCGTGACACGCACGCGCCGGGTCGCGGCCACGCTGGGGGATTCCGCGCCCGTATCGTCGATCAGGAGAAACAGGGGGTCCAGGTCGATCGCGGGCGTCATCCCGTCGCTGCGGATGGCGCCGTCGAGTTCGTCGAGGCTCCCCGGTTTGCAGCGGAGGAGGACGTAGTCGTCGAGGGCGATGTCCTCCTGGAGGCCGCCGCCGTTGTCGTAGCTCCTCTTGCGCAGCCGGCCGCGGGCGAAGGTGTCGTTTTGGTCTCCATCGTTGTTCACGTCCATCTGGGCGATCAGGGTGCCGGCGGGCTGGGTCGCGTCCTCGTTTTCCGCTTGGAGAGCGACGGCGGCGCCGTTGGTCTCGCGGAGGATCAGGTCGGCGACGAAGACGATCTCGTGGAAGCCTCCGTCGATCGACGCGGTACTGGTGACGCATCCGTAGGTGGGCGTTCCGGCCACGACGATGGGGATCTGGTATCGGATGCGGGAGTGGTCGACGTCGACGCCGCCGGTGGCGGGGGGCGGCGTGAACGACATGCTCGCGAAGGCGAGCTCGGAACGGATGGTGTCGAGGGCGATGCGTCCGCGGGAAGTGAGGCCGGCGGAGATGCTGATATCCTCTCCGGATCGTTGGGCATTGAAGAAGATCATCGAGACGAAGGCCATCATGATGGCGAGGATGCCGGTGGCGACCGCGATTTCGATCAGGGTCGTGCCCCGGGCGGTGTGACGATTCATGCTGTCCCTTATTCAGAAACGATGGTGGAGTTTTCGAACTGGCGGACGCCGCGTTCGCTCTGCCAGCTGATCGCGACACGGATGGTCATCATCTTGTCGTCGGGCGCTCCCAGGCGATCGAAGGTCACGGTGCCCCAGCCGCCGGTGGTGCCGGCCGGGGCTCCGGGCGGGGCCGGGAGGCCGGCCACCTCGAAGGTCTCGGGGCCGGCGGGGATGACGGCGTAGTCCATCGAGCGATACTGCTCCATCCTCTGCATGGCGGCGTCGCGGGCGATGTTGAGCTGTCGATTGAGGGAGTTGGCGACGGAGGTATGCGCCATGGCGGCGACGACGCCGGTGAGGGCGAGCGCCAGGACGCCCAAGGCGATGACGATTTCCGCGATGGTCAGGCCCCGAGTCTTTGCATTCTGCGTATTCATATTTTGCATGTTGCCACCCATTAGCTATGGGCTCAGCCTAAGTGTACCCTACGGGCCACGATTGTCAATAGGGTAGTGAAAAATTTCATTGCCCTCCGGCGCGAGGCTTGACGCCGGCCCCGGAAACAGTCACCCTGTCCTGTCAATCTCCGGGAGACGACCCATGCGCCTATGGATGTCCGCTTCGCTCCTCCTGCCGATGCTCGCCTGTGCGCCGTTGCCCTTGCCAGCCCCGCAGCCCGCCCGCATCGACTCGATGCCCAGGCTCGTCAAGGAAGGCAAGGTCATGCCTCTGGTGGAGTTGGCGCGCCTGCTGGCGCAGGCGCGATCCGAGGACAAGCCCCTCAAGGGATACGGCTTGACGGTCTTCGAAGGAACGAAGATCGAGCGCTTCGAGATCGAGATCGTCGACATCGCGCGCAACTACATCTACCCCAAGCACGACCTGATCCTCTTCCGAGGCTCGCACAAGCGCTGGCTCGACGGCGGGAACATCATCGCCGGCATGAGCGGCAGCCCCTGTTACATCGACGGAAAGATGATCGGCGCGCTCGCCTATCGCTTGGGCGCGTTCCAGAAGGACGCGCTCGGCGGCATCACGCCGATCGAGTACATGGTGCGCGAGATGGACCGCCCCGTGGAGCGCAGCGGCCGCATCCGCCCCGCCACGGACCCCCGCGGCCCCGTGCCCGTGAGCACGCCGATCGCCGTCCGGGGATTCTCTGCGCGCACGCTGGACGCGTTCGAGCCGCTGCTGCAGCGCGACAACTTCCTCCTGGCGCCCTCTTCGGGGGGATCGCGCGTCACGCAAGCCAAGGACGACTTCGAGCCCGGCAGCCCGATCGGCGCCTCGCTCATGACGGGCGATTACGACATGACCGCGACCGGCACCGTCACGTTCGTCGACGGAGACCGCATCCTCGCCTTCGGGCATCCGTTCTTCGGCGCGGGCGAGCTGGAATTGCCGATCACCACGTGCGTGGTCCACACGACGTTCCAGGGATTGTCCACCGCCTACAAGATCAGTTCCGCGGACAAGGTCGTCGGCGCTTTGGTGCACGACCGCGCCAACGCGATTTTCGGCCGCGTCGGCAAGTCCGCGCGCATGGTGCCCGTGACCATGACGCTGCGAAACCCGAAGGTCCAGACGGAGCAAGTCGTGCGCGTGCAGTGCGCGGACCACCCGACCTTCTTGCCGATGCTCGTGGGGATGGCGCACAGCGAAGCCGTGCAGGCGTTCGAGCCGTCCGACAATCCGCACTTGAGCAGCTCGACCGTATCCGTCACGCTCGAAGGAGGGCGGTGCCTGAAGTACGTGGACGTCGAACAGTCCATGGGCGGCGGAGGTTTCTTTCGATTCATGAGTCTCGGCGGGATCATGGGAAAACTGCAGGAGTTGGCCGGCAATGAATACGAGCGGCCGGCCCTCCAGTCCATCGACATCGTTACCGAGACCGTCAACGAAAACCGGAGCGCGTCGCTGAAGGCCGCGTGGGCGCTGCCGCAGGAGGTCGAGGACGGCGCGACGGTTCGGATTCATGTCGTGCTGAAACGTTATCGGGGACCCGAAGTGTCGCGGGAAATCGAGCTGACGCTTCCGAAAGGCCTCGCCAAGGGTACCGACGTTCGAATCGTGGTCGGCGGCGGCAGCTCGATCGCCCCCGAACGCGCGCCCGCGTCCAACCTCGACGATCTGATCGAGGCGTTGGCGAAGGATTACAAGTCGACGTCGCTGGTGGCCGTGGCGAGCGTCCCGTCGTACAGCCTGATGTACCACGGACGGATCCTCGAAGGGATGCCCAACTCCGCGCTGGCCGTGCTCGTGCCCACGATCGACGAGACGGCGTATCTGGCCAACGCGAGCCTGCGCGCGTCGGTGGACACGGAGTGGGTGATCGAGGGATCGACCGAGGTGAGCGTGAAGATCAATTGAGGGAGCACCCTGTGGGGACCAGAGGACCCGGAGGAAGGTAACCCAACGCCAGAGGACGCAGGGGACCCAGAGGGAGCCTACGAACGGGAGAACGGCTGCTGAACGGATTAGGGTGGAGGGATCATGCGGAGAGCGGCGATCGTCTTCGGACTGCTGGCGCTGCCGGGCGTCGTGTTCGGCGGAGAGACCCGGACGTGGGAAGTGGCCAAGAGAGACGCCTTCGCGCGCGGAGAGGAGTTCGAGAAACTCATCCTGACGTCCCGCGGGGAGCTCAGGCTCGGATACGCGAGCGAGGTCGTCGAGATGAAGGACGAGCCGTCGCTGTGGAGCGCCGTGTTGCTCGAGGATGGATCATGCCTGGCCGGCACAGGAAAGGGATCGATCTACAGGATCGCCGCCGGCAAGGCGGAGAAGGTGTGGGAGACGAAGGAGATGCTGGTGACGTCCCTGATCGTCTCGGGCGGGGACGTGTATGCCGCCACAATTCCCAACGGGAAGATCTTCCGCCGGGATGGGGCGTCGTGGAAGGAGTTCGCGACCGTGCCGTCGAAGTACGTGTGGCAGCTGCTGGCGGGGCCGCAGGGCGAACTGGTCGCGGCGTGCGGTTCGCCGGGCGCGGTCTATCGTGTCGATTCCGCCGGCAAACCGCGCGCGGTCTTCGCGCCGGGCAAGGAATCGGCGCTCAAGTGCGAGAACGTGCTATGTGTGTCGGCCGACGGAGAGGCTCTGGTGGTGGGGACATCGGCGCCCGGGTATTTCCTGCGGATCGAGAAGGACAAGGCGCACGTCCTGGTCGACTTCGGCGACGGCGAGGTAAAGTCGATCGCGGCGCACGGCGAGGGGTGGCATGTAGCGGTGAATTCCGGCGCGAAGGCGACACCTTCGGAATTCCTCAACGCGGTCGAGCAGGCGGTCCAGAAGAAGGAGGACGTTCAACCCAAGGAGCCGCAAGGCGGACAGGCCAAGCCGGAAGGCGCGGCGATCCCAGGGCCGGCCCCGGCCGGTCAGGGAGCCGGCGCGGCCCAGGGCTCCGTGTGGCGCGTCAGCGGCGCGCGTACCGAGCGTGTCGTGGAATTTCCGACGAGTTACATCACCGAGCTGGCGGCTACCGACCGCGGGGTGTATGTCGGCACCAGCAACAGCGGGCGCGTCTTCCGGTTGTCGGCGGACGGCGAGCATGAGCTGCTCTTCGATTTCCCGGAGGGACAGGTGCTCGGGTTCGTCCGATCCGGACGAGCGGTGCGGGGAGCGCTGATGGGGAGCCGGGCGGCTTTGCGGACGTTCACCGAGGAGCAGGCGGACAAGGGCGTCTACGTGTCCGAGGTGCTCGATACGAGATTCCCGACGAACTGGGGCAATCTGACGTGGCGAGGCAGCGGCGGCTTCACCGTCGAGACGCGCTCGGGGAACATCGCCAAGGCGGGAGAAGGGTGGAGCGACTGGTCAGCGCCCATCTCGTCCAGTCCGGGGAAGGTCTCCAGCCCGAAGGGGCGGTACCTGCAGTTCCGCATCACGGTGACGGATCCCGCGGCGGTCGTGCGGGGCGTCTCGGTCGCGTACAAGAACGAGAACCAGCGCCCGCGCGTGAGGGACTTGAAGGTGGAGGTGCTGCCTTCGCGACAGGACGGGATGGTCCCGATGAGCGGTGAGCGCGGCCCCTCACCTCGCTTGGGCGAGGGACATTCGCTCATCAAACGCCTGCAGTGGCGCGGCGAGGACGACGACGGGGACTACGTCGTCTATCGCATCTACGTCAAGCCGGTCGACGGCGGAACGTGGTTGCCGCTGCTGGGCAATGACTCCACGCCGATGTTCGAGTACGCATGGAACACGGAGAACGTCCCTGATGGACGATATGTACTGCGCGTCGTGGCCAGCGACGAGAAGGCGAATCCCAAGGAGGAAGCGTTGACGGGGGAGGCGGAGACGGACGCCATCCTGATCGACAACGGCAAGCCCGAGATCGAGGCGACGATCGCCGGCTCGCGCGTGAGCGGCGTGACATCCGATCGGGCGTCCAATGTCACGCGAATAGAGTACAACGTGGACGGCGGCGAGTGGCACGCGGCGCCGGCCAAAGACCGGATCTTCGACGATCGTCGGGAGGAGTTCGATTTCGAGTTGCAGGCGGTGGCTCCGGGGGCGCACACGCTCACGATGAGGGCGCTCGATCAGGAGTCGAACGTCGGGACGCTGTCGAAGACGTTCGAGGTGCGGCCGTAAGCGACCACGCAAGGAGGGCGCGGTCGAAGTCCAAACGCCCAACGGGTGGCGTTTCTCCTACGTGGTCTTCTCGGCCAGGCGCGTGGCCATCCGGCGCACCGCGTCGCTCTTGTCCTCCTTGGCGCGGGTCAGGAGCTCCTTGATGGAAGGGTCGTTGATCTTGTAGACGGCGGCGAGGGCGGCCGCCCGCGCCTCGTCGGAGAATCCTTTTACGATGCCGAAGACCTTCCCCTTGCGCTCGAAGACCTGCCGGAGAACGGGGACGGCGTCGCGCGACGGAAAATCGCCGAAGAAATTGCACAACGCGCGCATCTCGTCGTCGTCGACGATTGAGGGAGCCAGGCGAAGGAGGTCGGCGCCGAGTTCGGGGAGTTTCAACTGCTTGGCCGTGGCCACGGCCAGGACGCGGGCGCCGGGGGTTGGGATCGTGAGCGCCTTGCGCAGAATGGTGATCGCCAGTGGACGATCCAGACGCTTCACCAGTTCGAAGGCGGCTTGCTGCACGGAGGGATCGGAATGCGCGGCGGCCGCCGTGACGGGGCTGAAGAGTCCTCCGCTGCCCGCCAGATCGAGCACTTCGAGTACGCGACATACGGCTTCAGGGGAGGCGTTCGAAAGGATGACGCGTCCGAGCTCCTGCGGTCCTTTCTCGCCGATGTCCTTCAAGACCGCCGCGGCCGCGCGGGAGGCCTCGCCATGCTCGGTGGTCATGATGAGCTTGACGAGCGGTTCGATGAACGGATCGCCCAGGACGGCGATCATGCGCATGGCGGCCTGGCGCAAAGGCGGCGGGCCGTCTTTGAGCACCTGGACGAGGGACGTGGACCGGGAGCGTTCCGTCGTCGCGCGCAGCTTGGCCAGGAGGCCGAGCCTGAAAGTGCGGGGCGTATCGAAGAGCTGCAGCTTGGGACGCACGCCGTTCCAGAGGAAGTCCGCGGCCATCGGCAGTCGATCCGCCCGCAGGACCGCTTCAAGCCACGCGCAGATCGCCTGCTCGAGGACCGCGAGAACCTGGAGGTCGGCCTCCGCGCGGAGCGCGGCCTGAAGGGGTTCGCGGACGTTCACGAGCAAGAGCTCCTGGACCTCGGAGTTCTGGGAGGTGAGCGAGGCGATCAGGGCCTCCAGCGCCTGGCGGCGCCACGCCGAGTTCTCCTCGGTCAGGCAGGAACCCAGCCGCGCGATGAGGCCCATCGCGATGTCCTTGAAGCCGCCGAATACGAGCATCTCGAGCATCGGGCGAAGTTCGCGCCCCGTCATCTTGGCCATGAACACTTCCATGGGGGCATCGAGGCAGGCTTGAGCGCGCCCGTCGATGCGCTTCGACTGCTGGGGCGAGAGCGGATCTTCGAGGGGAGGCGTCTGCGCAGGCGGGGCAACCGGGCGGAGGAAGAGTTCGTCGAGCATCGCGATCACCGGCTGCCAGAGCTTGGCGCAGGAATCGATCGGCGACGTCGCCGCCGGCTCGGGGGCGGCGGGGATGAAGCCGGCGTGGAAGGACGTCGCGCGATCATCACGAGCGCGCTGAAGCACGGACTCGAAGGACGGCAAGGCGGCGCCGTCGAGGACGACGGCGCGAATCGCCTCTTCGATGAAGAGCGGACGACCTTGAGCCGTCTCGATGACGGCGCGCAGTGTCTCGGGGGCCATCGGTTGGCCGGGGAGGATGGCTTCGATCATGCCGGCGATTTCCTCGGGGGCCAGCGGAGGAAGAGTGACGGCATGCTCGCTCGGGATCCACTGCGTCGGTGCCCCATCGTGGGTCGAGATGACACCGATGGGCGCGCGACGTTCCACGACCAAGGTGCGCAGGATGTCGACCGTTGCGGGATCCGCGTCGCCGGCGTCGTCGAGGAGAATCGCGAAGGGGTGGGCTTTGGCCATGGCTTCGAGGGCGTCGCCGATGGACGAAGGCGTGCCGTCCGTGGGCGGTCGCGAGGATAGTTCGAGGATGCATCGCAGCGGACGTGCCGCGACGCGTCGTTTCGTCGGGATGCACGTCAAATGAAAGCAGGGCACGCCCGCCCGCGTTGCGCGATCCGCGCATTCGCGCAGGAAGCGCGACTTTCCGATGCCGGGATCGCCTTGGACGAGCAGCCCGCACGGAGCTCCCTGCCGGAGTGAGCGCGCCAGGGTATCGACGAGCTCGAGCTCGGTTCGGCGTCCCATGAAGACCGGGCATGGAAGGGTCGCCGGCGTCTTCCAGTCGGCCTGGGCGGCGGAGGTCCGGTTCTTGCCGCCGCGCTTGGAGAGACGGAGCGCGCGAACGGCAGCGTCGATAAGCGTATCGGGCGGAGCTCCGTCGTGGGGAAGACCGGCGACGCCCGCGGACACCGTCAGGTTCATCTTGGCGCGATCGACGGCGGTGCGGAGCGGTTGTTCGAGGAGCACGCGGCGGATACGCTCGGCGACGGCGGCGGCCTCCTCCTCCGGGGTCTCCGGCAGCAGGAGAAAGAAGGAGCCCTGGCCGAAGCGGCCGGGGATGTCTCCCGGACGACACGCGCCGCGGAGACGTTCGGCGAACTGCATCAGGGCTTCGTGGCCCGCGGCACGGCCGAGCGACTCGTTGGCGCGGGCGAGGTCGTCGAGATCGAGCAGAACCAGCGCTGGCGTTCGTGGCGCGAGGGATCGGAGGATGTGTCGCAGGAGGTGGCGGTTGAAGAGGCCGGTGGCGTCGTCCTCGAAGATAAGGGGCGACCAGGCTTCGGGGGTGAATTCCATGCGAGAGTGTAAGGAATTATAACGGATCGTGCCGGCGATGCTTGACCGTTTCCGTAAGCGTGACTAGAGTCGTTGAATGGCGTGTGAGGCGGTCGCGTCCGGCGGCGGCGACGGTGTCGCTCCCGTGCTCCTGGGGCTCACCGTGATCCTCTTCGCCGCGAAGCTGGGCGGGGAGATCTTCGAGCGGTTGAGGCAGCCGGCGGTTCTGGGGGAACTGCTGATGGGAGTGCTCATCGGCAACCTGCACCTGGTAGGCGTGACCGGGCTGGAGTTCCTCCGCGGTCAGCCCGTGCTCAACGTCCTCGCGGAGATCGGGATCATCCTGCTTTTGTTCGAGATCGGCGTCGAGTCCACGGTTCCGCAGATGCTGCGGGTGGGAGGGTCGGCGCTTGTCGTGGCGGTTCTCGGGGTCGTCGCGCCATCGGTGCTCGGGTTCTTCACGGCGCGCGTCTTCTTCCCGGGCGAGTCCGGCTACGCCCATCTTTTTGTCGGGGCCATCCTGTGCGCCACGAGCGTGGGGATCACCGCTCGGGTTCTTCAGGACATGCGCAAGACGCAGACTCCTGAGGCCAAGGTGGTTCTCGGCGCGGCCGTCATCGACGATGTACTGGGGCTGATCGTGCTGGCGACCGTGTCCGGGATGATCGGCGCCGCCGATAAAGGGACGTCGATGGGGATGGGCGCGATCGCGTGGATCGTCGGCAAAGCCGTGCTTTTTCTGACGGTTTCATTGGTGGTTGGACAGTGGTTGGCCCCGCGGGTCTTCAAGGTGGCGACTCGTCTTGAAAGCCGAGGGCTTCTGCTGCCGCTGAGCCTTACGTTCTGTTTCCTCTTGGCGTATCTGTCCACGCTGGCGGGATTGGCGCCGATCGTGGGGGCGTTCACGGCGGGGCTGATCCTCGAAGACGTGCACTTCAAGGAACTGGCGTCGCGAGAGCAGCGGTCGCTTGAGGATCTCCTGCGGCCGGTGTCGTCGCTGCTGCTGCCGGTGTTCTTCGTCCTGATGGGGTTGAAGGTCGAGCTCGCGGTCTTTGGAAACCT
>JACPRB010000282.1 GCA_016190155.1 Planctomycetota bacterium | reverse complement strand
GTCGTTTCTGTCTCCCCACAGGGCCCTCCTGTCAAAGTGGCGGAAATCGTGCACTGAGGGCCGTTTAAAGCAATTCGCGTACCAGAAGGTCCTGCTTTCGTGAATTATCCGGGCTAGGCCGCAAAGTTCCGGCGGTAGATCAAGAGAAACCCGAGCAGTAGCACCGCGACCACTCTCGGCAACACCTCGAGAAAGCCCCCCAGGAGATCCGCTCCCATCACCGCATGATCCGCCAGCAGATAGTCGGCAAGATTGAACCGGCTGAAGTCCGGGATGATCTTGAGCACGCCCTTCGAGGTCTGCGTCGACACCTCCAACAACCAAGGCGGCAGGTCCTCCGGCGTATACGCGTCTTGCGGTTTGCCCTCGGCCAGCTTCGCGCGAAATGCCTCCATCTGCACGTCGATGTCGCGCACGCTCTCCTGCAGATACCCCCACATGCCGCCGACGACATAGAGGGAGATGCCGAGCACGATGCTGACCGGCGCGGTCAGGTACGTCGATGCCGCCAGCGTCACGACCATGACGACGGCCGCTTGGAACCACACCAGCAGCATCCCCTTGAAGAAATTGACCTCGAAGCTGCGGCCGGCGCCGTAAAGCACGACGCCCGCGGAATCGGCCGACACCGCCATCCCGGACTCCAGCGGTTCGATCGACACGTCCAAGCGGCCGTCATCGGCGACGAGCGCGCGATCGAACTCCAGGGTCAGTTCCTGGTTCGTGTGCGCCAACTCCTCGCGCTGCGCGGCGTCGCCCGTCTGCGGATTGCGAAGCCGGACGCGCAACCGGCCTTCGAACGCGAACGGCTGTCCCCTCCGGCCGAGGTCGCCCTTGACCTTGATCTTCATCCTCTCGGCGAAGGCCTGCCGGTCGAGACCGCGGAACCGCCACACGACGGCTCCCATCGGACCGTCCTCCGACGCCCTGGCGCCCAGGCGCCCCGAGTGATTCCGGTCCGAAAGAAACTCGCGTTCGCCTTCCAACGCCTGGGCCCAGAACCGAGGCTCCGCCTTGAGCGCCGGGAAGTCCCGCGAGAGCAGCGACACGACGCGGATGTACGCCACGGAAAGGACCGCCATGCAGGCCAGGAAGACCGCCAGCAGCAGGAGGAAACCCAGGAACTTGCCGGCGAAGAACGTGACCCTGTGCAGAGGCTTGGTCACCAGCGTGTAGATGCGGCGGTTCTCGAAATCGCTCGGCAGCGAGAAACCGGCGATGAAGATCGCCACGATCACCGAAAAGAGATGCGAGGCGCGCACGGACCAGACCTCGATGAGTCGCAGGCGGCTCTCCGCATCGATCGCCGGAAAGAAAGCGGCGGAGCTGACGATGGCGGCGCCGAAGAGCAGGAGGAGCAGAAACACCTTCCTCCGCACGGCCTCCAGCAACGTCAGCCGGGCCACCGCCCACAATCGATGAAGCGTCGCCGCACTCCCGACGGCGTTGCTCATGCGTCCCCCGAGCCCTTCGCGGGCGCCGGCGGCTCCAGCCCGGGCTCCGCAGGCGCTCCCTGCACGATGCGCATGAACACGTCTTCGAGCGTCTCGATCGTCGCGCGGCTCTCGACCAGAGTCGCCCCCTGCTTCTGGGCGAACTCCTCGAGCCTGCGGCGCGCCTCGTCGGAGAGATTCCGGAACGTCATCGTCACGTGATCGCGGCGCACCAGGATGTCCTTCACGGCCCCGTACTCCTTGAGCTGCCCGTTGTGGAGGATCGCGATGCGGTCGCAGATCTCCTGCACGTCCGCCAGGAGGTGGCTGGAGAGGAAGACGGTCTTGCCCTTCTTCTTCAGCTCGAGGATCAGGTCCTTCATCTCCCGCTGGGAGATCGGATCGAGGCCGGACGTGGGCTCGTCGAGAAAGACGATCTCGGGATCGTTGATCAGCGCCTGCGCGAAGGAGATGCGCCGCACCATGCCCTTGGAGTACTCGCGGATCTGGCGCTTGCGGGCGCGCTGCATGCCGAAGCGCTCGATGAGCGCGTCGATCCTGCGGCGGCGCGTCTCGCGGTCGATGTTGAAGAGCCGGCCGTAGAAATCCAGCGTCTCGTCGGCGTTGAGGAAACGATAAAGGTACGACTCTTCCGGTAAGAAACCGATGCGGGCTTTGGCGGCCACGTCCGAAGGGGGCCGGCCCAGGACGCTCGCGGAACCCATGCTCGGAAAGAGCAATCCCAGCAAGAGCTTCATCGTGGTGGTCTTGCCCGAGCCGTTGGGGCCGATGATGGCGAAGACCTCGCCGCGGACCACGTCGATGGAAAGGTCGTTCAGCGCCGTAACGCGGGCCCGCCCCCAGAAGTCCTTGTAGGTCTTGGAGAGGTTCTTCGTCTGAATTACGGATTCGGAATCGGGCATGGCTTAGACCAGGGTCATAGTCGTGGCACGCTTATCGAACACTAGAGGACACGGAGAAACCAGAGAAAAGAGCCTCTTCTCAGGATGCTCTGTCGCCCCCTGGGTCCTTGACTTGAACCACGCCCTAAAACGAAAGCCACGGAAGAGAGCGCACCGCTCCGTGCCGGCCTCTTCCGTGGCTGTCCTGCCGCGGGTCATGTGTGGGAAAACGGCCTGGGAACTACGGGGTTCCTCGCGATTCCTTTTGCAGCTTGCGGATGAGCTGCCGCTCCCGGCGCCGACGCACCTCGCTGGGCTTCTCGTAGAACGCCGTCCGCTTGATGTCGCGCGTAAGCCCCTCTTTTTCACACGCCTTCTTGAATCGCTTGAGGAGCTGGTCGAGCGACTCATTCATTCGGACTTTCACACGGATCACGATCGCGTCACCTCGTCAATGGCCGCGATTATAGGGAGGGACCACGCGCGGAGTCAATACCCGACGGCAAGGTTCCTTGACAGACCCCAAATGTAGTTTATAATTCATAAGCTACAACTGTGAGAGGGGGATGTATGGGGCACACCGGCCCGAATCTGTACGAACTGCTCAAGCAAGCAGGCGCGGGAGCCAAGTCGGCCACCCCCACGGAGAGCCCAGTCGCCGCCGAGAGCGCTCCTCTCCCTGAAGAGGTCGATCCGCCCGCCGGGAACACCACGAAGACGCTGACATCGCCGCCGCTGGAGATCCTCCCTGCGGCGCCTCATCGCGAGGAGGCACCTTCGCCTCCGCCCGTCGTACCGCGCCACGCGCCGTCCCTCCCCAGCCGGCCCGCGCCCACGCAGCCATGCACCGACTTCAACAAGGCGCCCGGACTGGGTGAACGAACCTTGCGCCTCAGCTACAACACTGCGGGATTCATGGCGCTGGTCACGCTGGGCATCGTCTTCCTGGCCTACGCAATCGGAGTTCGCACGGGCCGATCCGCAGCCGCGGCGGCTCCACCGACCTTGCCCCCCGCTCCTGCCCGTCCCGTCGCCGATACGCGCGCTCCCGCCGCCCCGCCGCCGGTCTACACCATCCGACTCATGGAGTGGGCCACGCGCACCAACCAGGAGAGCGCGAATGCGCAATCCAACGCGTCCAAACTGAAGTCGGAACTCGACCGCCGCCGCCTCTCGGAGACGCAGATCAAGAAAGTGAACGACCGCCTCGTTCTCCAATACGGTCGCTTCTCCGAACCGTCGTCGCCCCAAGCGCTGCAAGCCCTCAAAACCCTGCGTGAGTTCCGGCTCCGCCGCGATCAGGAGCCACTCTTCAAGAGCGCCAGTTTCGTGCGCATCGAATAGATCCTTGCAGGACGGTCGCCCAAGAGCATCCCCCCGCAGGCCCCGATCAAGAAAGCGCCGATCTTCTCAGAGCCCTCCGTCACCCTCTGGATCCATACCCGAAAACCCTTGCAAGCCTCGGCCCCTTCGAGTATTTTCTGCCACTCATGTCGATCCATAAGAGCCTGGTTCCCCCGAGCAAGCTGCGCCGCCATCGCAACGTCCTGACCCGCGCCGAGCGTCTTGAGATCCTCAAGAAGGAAGGGCGTTGGACGGAGGATCGGTCTGTCTTCGGCCTCGCCAAAGTCCGCAACATCATGATGAAGGCGAAGCCGAAGAAGAAGGAAGAAGCCGCGGCCGCCGAGGGAGTCCCGGCTGCAGGCGCGACCCCGGCCACCGGCGCGGCTCCGGCTACAGCCCAGGCCAAGGGCGCCGCGGCTCCCGCCAAGGGAGCGAGTCCGGCGGCGGCCCCAGCCAAGGGAGCCGCAGCACCGGCCAAGGGCGCGAAGGAAGAGAAGAAGAAGTAGCCCTTGGCGACCCGCGGGCCCGGATTCCGCGAACCCTTAGGGTCCCCAGCCGCTTTGTTGGACGTGCTGCCCTTCATCCTGTTGCTGCTCGCCGGCCAACCCCAGGAGCCTCCGGTCATGCTCGGCTGGGGCATCGAGCCCCGCGCTTCCGCGTGGCGCCCCGACCTCAACGGCCGGTTCAACGCCGATCAGGCCACCGGCCTGGGACCCATGATCGACGGCACCACCCTCAAGCTGGACGCGGATCTCGACATCGACGATGAGGATACCTTCGGCTACTACGAACTCGGCTTCACCGAAGTGCTCCGCCGAGGAGAACAACAGGTCACGCTGGATCGATTGACGCTCTCCTTCTGGACGCACCAGTGGACCGGGGACGCCACACTGGACGATCCCGAGCTCTTCGACGGCGTCCTCTTCGGCGCCGGCGAAACCGTCGATACCGAATTCCGCGTGTGGAGCTTCGGACTCGACGGCGTACCCGTCGTGGCGGAGACGAACATCGAGAACGGAGCCGTCATCACCGGACTGACGATCGGATTCCGGGTGATCGACGTTCAGGTCGAGCTCTCCGCACCCGGACGCGATCCCGACGAACGAACGAGGCTGTTCTACGTCGGCGCCGGCTTCCGTTCCGAATGGAAACCCTCGCCGAACGTCTTCCTGGCCGCCTCCGGAGGCCTGTACTTCTCCCTCGGCTCCCTGCACGACGATTGGGAATGGGTCTTCGAGAACTGGGCCGGCGTCGCCGCGGAAGGAGCGCTCTCCTTCGGCATCGACGTGTCGCACCTGCGCCTCGAGGCCGGCCTGAGGTTCGCCTCCAACGCCTTCGAGATCGAACGCGAGAGATCCGACTCCCGCGAAGACAACGATTTCAGCTACTTCGCCGGCGGCCCCTTCCTGCAGGCCGGCATCCGCTGGTAGTCGACGCATTCTCAGAACCCCCCGCCTCGCCGCGACGCTGGAAATACATGAAACATGTAACACTGACGATCCTGGCCGGCGCGATCCTCGCCGCATCCACTCCTTCCGCACGCGCCGACGTCCTGCCCGCCCGACGCGCCGCCGACGCGGACCGCTCGACGATCGAACGGCGATTGGTGGAACGTGGCCTGGATCCCACGTCCGCTCGGTCGGAAACCGCGCGCCTCACCTCGGAAGAGGCCCGCTACTTCGCGGAATCCCCCGACCGGGTACAAGCCGCCGGCCACGGAGGCGACCTCTTTTGGCTGGGATGCTGCGGGGGCGGCGTGCTCCTGCTGGCCGTCCTCATCCTGATCGCGCTCTGATTACCGGCGCGCGTGATTCCAGAGGTCGTCGTCCGAGGCGATGCCGTCCTCACCGAGGCTGACCACATCGAACGAGAAACCGTCCGTGCCGGGAACATGATAGGCCAAAGATCGCTGCCATCCATCAAGCGGCACCTCCGGCAGAAGCGGCTTCCAAGCCCGCTCCTCGACATACGCCGGCCTGAAGATCAACTCGTCCAACCGATCCGGATATCGACTGTGCGCCAGCTTGAAGAGTTCCAGGGCGTGCGAGACCTCCTTCACCGCCGCCCGAGAGGCCGCCTCTTGCGCCTTGCCGTATCCATCCGTGGCCTTGACGGCGACGATCGTAGCGAGAATCCCTATGATCACCACCACGACCATGATCTCGATGAGCGTGAACCCTCGTTGCCACATCCTCTCCTTCAACGCCCCCACCCGAAAGGCGTTGCCGGTTCTCGAGACGAACGGGGGATTCACGACACCGTGCGCTTATCTCAGAATCGGCCCCACCTTCTCCCGAATCCGCTCCTGAATCGCCTCGACCGAGACGCTCGCGTCCACCGCCTCGAACCCGTACTGCTTCGCCATCAAGTCGAACTCGTGGATGAGCAGCATCTGATACTTGCGGAAGCTCTCGAAGTAGTCGCGGTCCAGATGCATGTCCATCCCGCTCTCCCAGTAGTTGAGTCCGTTCGCCTCGATCACCCGGGGGATCAGCGTCTCGATGTCGACGCGCAGGTACAGCACGATGTCCGGCACCAGCGCGATGCCGAACAGCGTCCGCAGATAGTCCTTGTCCAGCCCGCGCACGCCGCTGCGCGCGATCGCCGTGTAGATATACCGGTCGCAGAGCACCACGAACCCCGAACGCAGCGCGGGCAGAATCACGTTCTCCAGCCGGTCGGCGAAATCCGTCGCGTACAGAAGCGTGTACGTCAGGTGATTGAGCATGTTGCCGCTCTTGGCCGCCTCAATGGACTTCGCGACGAGATTGGAGCGCGTCCATCCCGTCGTCACCACGGGGAACCCCTGAAGCTCAATCCATTGTTGCAGGAGCCCCATCTGCGTGGAACGTCCCACGCCATCCGTCCCCTCGATGACGATGAGCTTCCCGCCCAGGTCCTTCCCCGACACGTACGGCAATCCGCAACCGTAGTATGGACGCGACATCAGCTTCTCTCCGCCGGATAGAGGCGCGGCACCAGCGCGATGTGACGCTTCCCCGTGTATCCCTTCAGCGCCCCCGTCACGCGCGACCGCACGAGCTCCTGCTGCTGGTGCACCTCGAGCGTCGCGTCGATCACCTCGAAGCCCACTTCGCTCGACATCGTATCGTACTCCTCCAGGATGCGAGCCTGGAACAACCGGAAGCTCTCCCGCAGGTCGGTCGAAAGCCCCAGATCCATCCCCGCCTCATAGTACTTGAGCCTGGCCCGGCCCGTGAGGATCCGCTTCATCGCCACGTCGATGGGCACCCGGAAATAGAACGCGACGTCCGGCTTCACCGCGAAACTGTACAGGTTGCGCACCCACGTGGGATCCAACCCTCGCACGACGTCGCGCGCATAGGCCGTGAAGATGTATCGATCCGCCAGCACGACCATGCCCGCCTTCAACGGCGGCAGCACCGACCGATGAAACCGGTCCGCGAAGTCGGTGGCGTGCAGCAGCGAGAACGTCGTCGGCGTCAGGTTCTGCTTCCTCTTGCCCCGCTTGGTCGTGTCTTTCACCAAGTCCGAGGAATTCCACTCCGTGAACACGACCGGATAGCCCTGGCTCTCCAGCCACTTGCGCAACAACGACAGCTGCGTGCTCTTGCCCGACCCGTCGATGCCCTCGACAATGACCAGCCGCCCCCGATGCTCGATCGACGTGAACAGATCCACGCTACCCTCCCTCCACCGATGTAAGCGGCAGCACCCCCGCGTGCCGGCGGGAAACGCGCGAGAGGAGCAACGTCTATAGCATAAACCGCCGGCGAGACCCCGTGCCCCGCTATTTCAACTTCCCCTCGATGGCCTTCCGGAGCTCGGCGTCCGTCACGATCTCCAGCGCCTGCGTGTAGTGCTTTCGCGCCTCGCGCCCCATCCGAAGCTCCTCGTACGAGCACCCGATTTCGAACAGCCGCCGCGCCTTCCAGTCGACCTCCGTCGAGGGCATCTGATCCAAGGAAGCCTTGAACGCCCCGATCGCCCGATCGTGCGTGCCCCGGGCCGCCAGCACCTGTCCGAGCGTCCCGAATGCGCCCGCCAAATCCAGGTCCACGTCCCGAAGGTCGCGGCGAATCTGATCCCGGTTCATCGGGTGCGCCGTCAGGATCTCCTGCTCAAGCTCGGTCCTGCGCTTCCTCACTTCCGCCACCGCCTTTTCCGCCAGCGCCTCCGCCTCCTCCAGTCGCTCGCCGATCGTCCGGTAGAGATCCGCTAGATTGTTGCACAGCTTGGGCTCATCGGGCGCCAGCGTCAGGGCCTTCTCGTACGTCTGCCGCGCGCCCGCACGATCTCCCATCGCGTTAAGACAGTTCCCCAGCCCGATCAGGGTCTGGACATGCTCGGGCTCCTTTTCCAGCGCCCGCCGGTAGTACTCGATGGCCCGGCGGTACTCGCCGCCCGCCTCGAACTCGATCGCGGCCGCCGCATCCCCCTCGGCGTCGGCCGGCTTCAACTCCGCATGATAGTGATCCGTGCCCCGCCAGCTCGCTTCGAGCTCCTCGTATGAAATGAGCGTCTTCCCTCCGTCGTAGTCTTCACAAACGATCTGCTGCTTCGCATCGCTGTACCCGACGACGACGAAGAAGTGATACAGCTTCGGCCGCACCTCCACCATGATGAGCGACGGAGCGTCCCGATCGATCGCGTCCCTGAGCCGTCCGACGCTGCCCCTCAAGAACGTAACGGTCAACCCCTTCTCGCGGGCCAACGGCGCGATCGCGGTCGAAAGCGTCCCCTGAAGATCGCGGCGGTAAACCCGAGCCGTGATCTCGTCGACGTCCGCGGGCTTGCCGTAGAAGAGCAGCAACGCGCACAGCGCTTCCGGACCGCAATCCGCCGTCACGCGCCCGCGCGGCAACGCCGCCGACCGGCTGACGAGCCTGTAGTCGCCTCCCTCCGGCAGCGCGGGCACCCTCATGCCGAACCCGGCACAGCCCGCGATCGACACCGACAACGCCGCGAGAGGGAAGGCCCGCATCCCTTACTTCTTGGAGCTGTCGACCACGACGAAGCTGAGCGCCCCAAGAAATCCCAAGAAGCCGACGGACGTCAGCCACTCTTCCATGTACAATCCGGCGACCACCTGCACGCGATTCCCGCCGGCGAAGTAGGTCAACTCCTCTCCCGTGAGCGACGCCGCCTGCTCGCGCGCCTCGGCCGCGGAAACGCCCACGCGCGTCAACTGCTCCTGCACGCACGCCTCATCTCCCGCCTGCGCTCGCTTGGAAGGAAGCACATCCGCCCACGCCTGGGGCGCCAGAAGAACGGCCATGGAGAGAGCCGTCAAGACAGATCCGATGCGCTTAGACATGTCGCCTCAATCGTTATGGTTGATCATGTATCCGATGGTCCCGAGCCCCGCACCCAGCACGCCGAGACCGATCAACGATTCGTACCAGAGGTTGTCGGACTCGCCGGAGAAGATGTCTTCCTGAGCACCCACCACCTGGATCCGCGCCGGATGCTCCGCGAAAAAGGCCGTTTCCGATGACGTCAGCGCCTCCGCTTGAGCGCGCGCATCCACACCGTCCACTCCCAGCGCCACGATCTGACGAGCGACTTGCGCGGTGTCGTCCGTCTTCACGGGACGCCGGCTGGGAAGCACGTCCGCGTAGAGCGGCGCCGCGAACACGCTCATCGTCATCAACACAACCAGGGCCGTGCGCATGAATGTCCTCCTCTAGACAGCGGCGGTCCCGAGTATAGGAGCCCCCCTACCCTTGTCAACGAATTGAGCGGGACCTATAACTACAGGACGATTTCCCGGCATCCTTCCCCTGCGATGAAATGATGATCAAGCGCAAGGCGATCGCCCTCCTGTCGGGCGGCCTGGACAGCATCCTCTCCGTCCGGCTCATGCTCGACCAAGGCATCCCCGTCACCGCCGTCCGGTTCCTGACCCACTTCGGCTGCGACCCCGTCAGCTCCGGCTCGTGCGGCCGCGACGTGGAACCGATCGTCAAGATGTGGGGGAAGGACGGCCTGGACGTGAAGATGTCGCACCTCGGCCGGGACTACATCGAGATGGTCAAGAACCCGCCCCACGGCCGGGGGAAGAACATGAACCCCTGCATCGACTGCCGCATCATGATGCTCTCGTGGGGCCGGGAACTCCTGGACAAGTACGACGCCGGCTTCATGATCACCGGCGAGGTGCTGAACCAGCGTCCGATGTCGCAGAACCGCCAAGCGCTGCAGATGATCGACCGGCAGCTCGGATTGACCGGACTCATCCTGCGACCTCTGTCGGCGAAACTCCTGGAGCCCACCCTTCCGGAGATCGAGGGCGTCGTCGATCGCGCGCGCCTCCTGGATATCTCGGGACGCGGCCGCGTCCGCCAGTACGAGCTGGCCCGCGCGTACGGCATCGAAGAGATCCCCCAGCCCGCCGGCGGATGTCTCTTGACCGATCCCGGCTACTCCGCCCGATTGCGCGACCTCTGGGAACACGATCCCGACGCCGGCGCGACGGACGTCAACTTGCTGCGGGCCGGCCGCCACTTCCGCGTCTCTCCCCAGTGCAAGATCATCGTCGGACGCGACCAGCAGGAGAACGACATGCTCGAAACGCTCGCGTCACCCGACGACAGTGTCCTACGCCTCTCCGATCATGTCGGACCCGTCACGGTCGTCCGCGGCGAACACGACGAGGAAGCGGTGCTCCGCGCCGCGGCGCTCACCGCACGCTACGGCGATGTCCCCGAAGACGCGCCGCAGGCGGCCGTGACGGTGACAAGATTCGGCCAAACGCGCACCCTCGTGGTCGCCCCGGCCCGCGACGAGGAATTCGCCACCCTTCGAGTCGGGGTTACGGCTTAGGGCGCACGAACTTCCCCTCGTCCACGCACACCATCTTCTTCGCCACCAGCTGCGTCAGCGCCGCCGCCACCGACGCCTCCGGCAACCGCGCCGCCGCCGCGATGGCCTCGCTCGACCGCGGCGTCGCCTGCACCCGCGACAGCACCGTGCCTTCGATCGGCGTGAGCGCGGCGGGCCGGCCCACCTTGGCCAAGACCGGCGCCAGCGCCGGGATCTCCTCCAAGAGGTCGACGATGTTCTCCACGAGCTTCGCGCCCTGTTTGATGAGCGCGTGCGGGCCGCGGCTCATCGGATTCTCCAGCGCCCCCGGCAGCGCGAAGACCTCCCGTCCCTGCTCCATCGCCCAATCCGCCGTGATCAGCGCGCCGCTCTTCTCGGCCGCCTCGACCACCAAGACGCCCAGCGACAGCCCGCTGATCAGCCGGTTCCGCCGCGGGAAATTCTCCGGCTCCGGCCCCGCCTCAAGACCGAACTCCGAGATCACGCAGCCGCGCCGGCCGACCGACTCCATGAGCTTCGCGTTTTCCGGCGGATAGATGCGACACAGGCCGCTGCCCAGCACGGCGACCGTGCGTCCATTCGCGGCTTGGAGAGCGCCCAGGTGCGCCTTCGTATCGATGCCACGCGCCAATCCGCTCACCACCGTGACTCCCACCGACGCCAGCTCCGTCGCGAAACGCGCCGCTTGCCGCTCGCCGTACGGCGTACACTTGCGGGAGCCGACGATGCCGATCGAGAGCGCATCTTCGGGACTCCACGTCCCCTTCAGGTAAAGCACCACCGGCGGATCGTAGATCGTCCTGAGCGGCGCGGGATACTCCGGCGCGTCGAACGGCAGGATCCGGATCCCGTCATGCGCAGCTTGATCCAACTCCTTCCGTGCCCGACCCGCCTTCGCCTCCGCCGTGATCGCGCGCGCAGTGATTTCGCCGACCCCCTCCACTTCGCGCAACCTCTTCATCGGAGCAGCCAGGGCCTCCCGCGACGAGCCGAATCTCTCGACCAGCCGGCGGCAGAGAACGGCGCCCACCATCCCCGTCAGGTTGAGCGCAACGAGCGATTCCAGATCGTCTCCACTCATCGCGTCACCGTGTCCAAGGCTTCCAACAGCACCTCTTCCGGCACCTCGACGCCGGTGCACACCCGGCCGATCCGCTCGGGCAGCACGAAGCGCGCCCGTCCGTCGAGCACCTTCTTGTCGTGCGAGATCGCGCGGAGCACCGCGTCGCGGCTGGCGCGCTCCATCCGTGTCGGCAGGCCGCACGCGCGCAAGAGCCGGTTCTGGGCCGCCACGACCTCCAACGACGCCAACCGCATCTGCATCGCGATGACCGCCTCCGCCTCCATGCCGATGGACACGGCTTCCCCGTGCAGGTAGCGCCGATACTGGCCTGCGCGCTCGATGGCATGCCCGATCGTGTGACCGTAGTTGAGGATGGCCCTCCGGCCGCGATCCCGTTCATCCCGCCGGACGATGTCGACCTTGATGCGCACGCACCGCGCGACGATTTCCTCCAAGACCCGCGGCCCGCGTTTCAGGACATCTTGGACGTTCTTCTCGATGAACGCGAAGAGATCCTCGTCGCGGATCACGCCGTACTTCACGACCTCCGCGAGGCCCGAAACGAATTCCCGCTTCGGGAGAGAGAACAGCAGCAGAGGATCGATGAACACCGCCGCCGGCTGCTGGAACGTGCCGACGAGGTTCTTGCCTTCCGGCAGATTGAGGGCCGTCTTGCCGCCGATTGAGGCGTCCACTTGCGCGAGCAACGTCGTCGGAATGGGATAGAACGGCACGCCACGCATGTAGATGGAGGCGACGAATCCGGCCAGGTCTCCCACCACGCCGCCGCCGAACCCGAAAATGGGCGATCCGCGCTCCAGCCGCGCGCGCGCGAAGGTGCGACAGATCGTCTCCGCCCTCGTCATGGCTTTCGACGGCTCACCGGAGGGCACGATCACCGTCACGGGGTCCAGCCCCACGCGCCGAAGCACCTTCTCCAAGGGACGCGCCCACTTGCGCAGATTGCCGTCGATCACCAGACCGGCCGGCCGGCGGATGTCGGACACGCGCAGGACGGCGGGCAGGATCTCGTGGAGTCGCTGAAGCAGACCGGGCTCCACGAAGATGCGGCACACGCCGCGCCCAACCTTGAGTTCGATCTCCCGCATAAGAAAAAGAAACCGAGGCCCCCAGCATAGCGTCAAAGGAAGGCATGGACAAGCCGACGGTATCTTGAGGATGCTGCAGCGAAAACCCCCGACGTGGATCATGGTCCTCGCGCCGGCGATCGTCATCCGTCGAGTGCGGGCCCCAAGAGCCCTGGGCGAATAACCGCGACGATGGGCCTCGTCGTCGAGTATGATGAGGTCCATGCGCGGGCACGACACGGCGCGGATCGAGACCGAACGCGCGCTCATCCAGCGCTGCGTCAAGGGGGACATCGAAGGCTGGGAGGAGATGATCCATCAGTACGGCGCCCTCGTCGTACACGCCGCGCGCACCACCCTGCTGCGCGTGCTCAAGAACGTCGATCCCAACCAGGTGGACGAGGCGGCTCAGGCGGTCTGGACCGCCCTCTGCGAGGACGGCTGCCGCCGCCTGAAGAGCTTCGCCGGACAAAGCGCCCTGAGCACCTGGCTCACCGTGCTCTCCACGCGCCGCACCCTCGACTTCATCCGCACGGAGCTGCGCAAGGGGGCGATGCGCCACGTCCAGCTCGAAACGGAAGGCTTCAACCTCCTCAATGACCTGAAGGACACGCACGAAGCCGATCCGCAGGCGTCGGAAGACGAACTGCAACTGCTGCACGAGGCCATGGAACGTCTGCCCAGCGAAGATCGGTTGATCCTGAAGATGTACTATCTCGACGGCCTGAGCTACCGGACCATCGCCCAAACGCTGCGCGTGGCGCCTAACACCGTCTCCTCGTACATCTTCCGCGCCCGCGAAAAACTGAAACAGATCCTCAACAAGTCTCCTTGAAAGCCACCGCCGTGGACGACGCTTTTCCGGAAACCCGCATCATTCGCCGCCTCGCGGCGTCCCATTCACGCAGGGACCGTGCATGACGCCATTCTGCCCGGACGACGAACGATTCGCCCGATGGCTCGAGGGAACGCTCGACCCGTCGGAAACCGCCGCGGTATCGAACCACCTGGCGACCTGTGACGATTGCCGCCGAAGCACGGCTTTGGCCCGCATCGCGATGGAAGAATCCGCCCCCGCGCTCGGTCCCGGCCAGGAGCAGCTCCTGCGCGCCGCCACAACGGGAGGGTGCCCCGACGAACACCACCTCGCCTGCTGGGTGGACGGCACGCTCGACGCCCACGCTCGAGCCGTCACAAACAATCATCTGGCCGCTTGCGACCGCTGCCGCCGCGCCGTCGCCCTGGCCGACCTGAGCCTGCATGAGCCGCCGGCGGACGTCGCGTCCCGCGTGCGGCGCGCCGCGCGCGGAGTCGTCGTCGTGAGCACGGAGTGCCCCAGCGAGGAACGCCTCACGCGCTTCGTCTGCGGCCCGCTCGACCCCGCAGAACGATCCACCGTCGTGGCCCACCTCGCCTCGTGCGACCGTTGCCGCCGCGCCGCCGCCATGGTGTCGCTGACGAGGACCGAACCGGTCCACGGCCTCACGCCCGCTCAGGAACGCGCAGCCTTGGACGCGGTTCTCGGACGCCGGCGCCGGCCCATCGGCCGCGCCGTCGCGACCGCAGCCGCCCTCCTCGTGACGATCACCGCCTCCTACTTCGGACTGCGCGCGACACCTCCCGCGGAGGAGACGGCGTCGCCCCCACAGCCCGACGAGCTGAAGGTGATGCATGTGCGTCCTTCCGAATCGTCCGCGTCCTTCCTGACCGACACCCAGGTTCCACGCCTCCTTTCGACCCCGAACGGCGCCGCCTTCAATGTGGAAGGTCACGCCCTGCTCATGCTGGATCGCCGCACCGAGGCAAGCGTCGCCGCAACCGCTTCGGGTTTCGCCTTCGTCCTCGAGATCAACCGGGGCCGGGCATTCATCAACACGGTCGGGAACCCCCAGACGTGGGACATCCGGCACGGAGAACGACGCTTGTCCATTCCGGTCGCCCAGGGGCGGTTCGCCGTGGAGGTCGAAGCCGGCTCGCTCAGCCTGATCGTCCTCTCCGGCGAAGCCACCGTGCTGGACGAGAAGCTCACGCAAGGGTGCGGCGCATCCCTGTCTGCCGAAGGACTCCTGAGCCGCCCGAAGGCGGACTCCTCGACGCGGCGCGCCGCAACCGCCCGCGCGTCGGAGCTGCAGCCGAAAGAGATGGTGGTCTTCCGCGCGGGCTTCGCGGAAGCCGTCGACGACGGCGGACCGGCCGTCTCGCCCCCCTTGGAGGGACGCCGCTGGATCGGCCTTTCGCTGAACCCGCCCATCCCATGCGTCGGCGGCATGAGCGTTCACGTGCGCTACAAGACCGCCGCGACGAACGTCACTCTCGTCGCGGGCGGACAGGCGCGGGAAATCCCCGTGAACGGCTCCGACACCTGGCTGGAAGAAGATTGGCCTCTGGAGGCCGCCTCGGGCGAACTCCGGAGCCTCTTTCTCGGCGTCCGGCGCGAGACGCCTCTGCATGTCGGTGGCCTCGAGGTGCGCCGCCCGGTGGAGTAGCCCGCCCGACCCCATTTAAAACAAAGGAGGGCGGCTCATTGTGGGAAGCCGCCCTGGACTAAATGGGTAAGAGGCCGTTCTTATGAATCGCGCCACCCATGAAGATCAACCCATATGGGTGATGCATGGGTAGTGTACGAACCACTCCGCCCCAGTCAAGGAGAAAATACGATTTTTTTGAACCCGCTTGTCCCTGAACTGCCGATGCTATAATCCGCCGTCATGGAACACTTCCTCAAGGTCGCTCGCGGCGAGGCGCCCGCCGACCTCGTCCTGCGCAACGCCCACGTCGCGAACGTGCGCACGCTGGAGATCGAACGCGTCGACGTCGCGATCTCGGACGGCCGCATCGCCGGCCTCGGGCGCTACGACGGCCGCGAAATCGTCGACGCTCAAGGCGCGGTCGCCGCGCCCGGCCTCATCGATTCGCACATCCACATCGAAAGCTCCATGATGACGCCCGCGCAGTTCGCCCGCGCGGTCGTTCCCCAAGGCACGTCGGCCGCGGTCTGCGACCCGCACGAGATCGCCAACGTGCTCGGCACGGAAGGCATCGACTACATCCTGCGCGCCTCCGACGCGCTGCCGCTCGATCTGCTCGTGATGCTCCCCTCATGCGTTCCGGCGACGAATCTCGAGACCGCCGGCGCGCGCCTCGAGGCGAAGGACCTGGCGCCCTTCTTCGGACGCCCGCGCGTCCTGGGCCTGGCGGAGGTGATGAACTTCCCCGGCGTCGTCCACGGCGATCCGTCGGTGCTGGCGAAAATCCGCGCGGCCGGGCCACGGCCGATCGACGGCCACGCCCCAGGACTCTCGGGACCCGCGCTCTGCGCGTATATCGCCGCGGGTCCCAGTAGCGAACATGAGTGCGTGGCGCTCGACGAGGCCCTTGAGAAACTCCGCCGCGGCATGATGGTCATCGTGCGCGAAGGCACCGTCGCCAAGAACATGGAAGGGCTGGCGCCGCTGCTGCGGCGCGCCCACGAATGCGAGGTCGCCCTCTGCTGCGACGACCGCCATCCGATCGACCTCTGGCGCGAAGGACACGTCGATCACCTGCTGCGCCGCGCGGTGGCCTTGGGCGTCGATCCGCTCGTCGCGTTGCGCGCGGTCACGATCACGCCCGCGCGGCACTACGGACTGTCGGACCGCGGCGAGCTCGCGCCCGGCAAGCGCGCCGACATCGCGCTCTTCGAGGACCTCAAGGGCTTCCGCGCCGTGCGCGTCTACAAGGACGGGCGGGAGGTCGCCCGCGAAGGCAAAATCCTGGTCGAACCGCGCGAGGTCCCCCCTCCCCTGCGCCCCAGCGTGAATCTGCCGCGCGACTTCCGGCCCGACTTCTCCGTGCCGGCGCGGACGGATCGCGTGCGCGCGATCGAGGTGGTTCCCAACCAAATCATCACGCGCTGCGTGATCGTCGACGCCGCGCGAACGAACGGCGATCTCGTCAAGATGGCCGTCATCGACCGCCATTCCGGGAAGGGCGGCTTCGGCGTCGGGTTCGTCCGCGGGCTGGGCCTACGACAGGGAGCCATCGCCTCGACCATCGCACACGATTCGCACAACATCGTCGTCGCCGGCCTCGACGACGCGGACATGCGGGCGGCGGTGGCGGAGATCGCGCGCATCGGCGGCGGGCAGGTCGCCGTGGCGGGCGGAAAGGTCGTCGCGTCGCTGGCGCTGCCCATCGCGGGGCTCCTGAGCGATCGGCCGCTCGAGGACGTGGCGCCCAACGCGGAACGCGTGCGGGCGGCCGCGCGCGAGCTCGGATCGCGCCTGCATGACCCCTTCATGACGCTGGCGTTCTTGGCGCTGCCGGTCATTCCGGAGTTGCGGCTGACCGATCGCGGGTTGGTGGACGTCGCGAAGTTCGACTTCGTGCCGCTGTGGGCCTGACGATCACTTCTCGTCCGGCGCGGGCGGTCGCGTCACCCAGGCCTTCCATTCCGCATCGAACGCCTCCACGGTCTTCGGCAGACCCTCGCCGCCGAGGGCGCGATCGAACGGCTTGCCGTCCTTGAGCGCCGTCGCCACGCGCCGCATCCCCTTGGCCCCGCCGCGCTCCGCGAGGAACGCGGTGAGACTGTAGGCCTGCGCGTAGAACAGGGCGCGATCCTCGATCTTCGGCCGATCGGTCTTCTCCTTGCTGTCGGGATGGATCCCGCGAAAGAACTCGGGCAGCGGCATGGACGCGCCGGCCGCGAGCTTCTTCCTCATCACCTGGTCGTAGAAGCGGTGCATCTCCGCCCCTTCGAACAGGCACGCGACGCCCTCATCGAACCAATCAGGAAGCGTACTGCCGTAGTGCTTCACCTTCGGCGGATCCGTCCCGTCGGCCCAGAAGATGAGCCACAGGTGGCCGAGCTCGTGCAGCATCGTCCCGTCGGGCTCGCTCCCTCGACCCGGTTCCCACCGCCAGATGCATTTGGCCTTGTTGACCGCGTATTTGAGATCGCCGGAAGGATCCCGTTCGGGTTTGCCGTCCTTCGTCAGGACGATCGCGACACGCAGCGGCGCCTTCCCGAAGAGCTCCGCGAAGCGGGCGCCGGCGGCGTCGGACTCCCGAGCCGCCTTCTCGGCCGACTCACGTTCCCCGAAGACGTCGACGTGCCTGCCTGTGACGTGCGCCTGCGCCAGGAGCGCGAGGATCAAGAGCTTCATGCGCGCTACGGTTTCCTTACGGCCTCAGGCCACGTGACATCGCCCTTCCCCAGCGCCGCGACCAGTTTCGACGGGTCCTGGGGCAGCGCTCCCCGGGCCAGAACAACGATCTTCCCCCTGGCCTCGGCCACGAAGTGATCGGAGCCCGCGGAAAGCCAGACGAAGCTCGCTTCATGCTCCTTGATCTTCGCTCCCTTCGTCCATTGTTCTCGATAGAGCCGCTCCAGTTGCTTAGCCAGCTTCGCGGCCTCCGTTTCCGTATTCAAGAGGACGACGACCGCGATCAGGAGTTGATCGCCCTTGCGCCATAGCTCCACCCCATCCCCATCCCAGGCCTTTCCGACGGCGTCGGCCTCGCGCCGGTAATCCTCCAGCAACGTGTGGAACGCGAGCGCGCCGAGCGTGTCCTCATAGGGCTTTTCCCAGCCGTCTCCCAACGCCTCACCGACGGGACCCAAGGCGACGGTCGCCACAGGGCGCGGCGACTTCATCCACTGAGCCGGGAACATCGCGTCTCGCGTGTTGGTCAGGAGCTTCTCCCTGAAGAGGGCGCGAAAACCCTCGAGCCCACTTCTCTCATACACGAGATAGGCAAGGTAGGGGCCGCGACAATACGGATCGGAGGACGCGCGCACGAAGATGGGGGGCATCTTGCGGAGCCTCTCGACGCTTTCCTTCTCAAGAGGCGTCAACCCTTCGTCGTCCTCATCTGTACCCAAGATGTCTTGAGTATAGTCTCGATCCTCCACGAGGCCGACAAGTTAAATCAAGTCGCAGGCGCAGAGAAGCGAATTCTCCGCCGCCCGCCAAGGTGTCAAGCCCAGGCCCACGACCTGCCGATAACTCTCGTGCCGGATGGAGAGGGCACGGGAAAGAGGCGCTTATTACACGCCGCCCCCAGTGGCGGAAGCGCTCTGCCGCTGGGCGGTGCGGCCCGGAGACCGCGTGCTCGACCCGGCCTGCGGCGACGGCGTCTTCCTGCGCGCCGCTCGCGACGCGAGCGCGGAAGGCATCGAGATCGACCCGGCCGCGGCCCGAGCGGCGGGCGCGCGATGCGCCGACTTCTTCCAATTGACGCTCGGCATGTACGACGCCGTCGTGGGCAATCCCCCGTACGTCCACTTCGATCGCCTGCCGGAGGCGTCTCGCCGCCTGGCCGTGCGCCGCGCGGCGGAGCTCGGCGTGCGCTTCGGCGCCGCGGCCAGCACGTGGGCGCCCTTCCTGGTGCTGGCCGCCTCGCTGGTGCGTCCCGGCGGCCGGCTCGCCATGGTCATCCCGCGCGAGACCCTCTACGTCAACTACGCCCTGCCGCTCCTGGCCTACCTGCGCCACCGTTTCTCGCGCGTCGACGTCACCGTCGTCACGAGCTTCCTCTTCCCGGGCGCGCTCGAGAAAGTCGCCATCCTCACCTGCGACGACGGGCCCGCGGGCTTCCGCATCCGCGAAGTCCGCACCGCCGACGACCTCACGCCCAGTTTGTTGGCGGGATCCGGCGAAGTCGTCGATTCATGGGCGTGGACGCGCGTGCCTCGTAGCTGCCGCGACGCTGTCCGCGCCGTCTTTGATCGCCTCGTGCCGATGTCCGAAGTCGCACAGCTCAATGTCGGCATCGTCACCGGCGACAAGGACTTCTTCATGCTGCCGCGCGGCACATCCCTTCCCGCGCGCCCGGCCGTAGCCACGCCGATGTGGATCCGCGGCGCGACCGTGCGCGCCGACGATCTCGGCGAACGGTGCATGCTGCTGGACGTCCCGTCCGACTATGCGGGCGGGCGGCCCGACATAGACGCGTATCTGGAGGAAGGCCGCCGGCACGGCGTCCATCGCCGCTACAAGTGCGCCGAACGCGCGCGCTGGTGGCGCCCGCGCATCAGCGAGCCTCCCCACGCGTTCCTCGGCTATCTCTCCGATCGGCTCCCGCGCATGGCGTTGAATCCCGCGCGGCTCCTGTGCACGAACAACGTCCACCGCGTAACGTTTCGGGAGCGCGCGGCCGCGCACGTCGCCGCCTTCTACAATCCGGCCACGCTCCTGTCGGTCGAGCTGTTCGGCCGCGAGCTCGGAGACAGCGCCCTCAAGATCGAACCCGGCGACGCGACCAAAATCCGCGTCGTGCGGACACCGGGACGGCGTCCTCCGCTGGCCACCATCGATCGCGCGCTGCGAGCGGGCCGCGAGGAAGACGCCATCGCGCTGGCCGCGGCGTATGCCGGCATCCCGCACGCCCGCACGCTCATGCGAGCACGGGCGGCGCTGCGCGACCTGAGGCTGCGCGAGCGGCGGATGATCAGCTCGTGAGTCCGCCGCAGCCTTGCCGACAATTCCGGGTTCTGCGCGACGGCGGAGCAGGGTAAGCCGCTCAGCTCGTCAGCCGCTGCAGTCGTGCCGAGAGCTTCTGCACCTCGCTCTTGAGGACGTCCGCCCGTCCCGGCTCGGCCAGGAAGCGCTTATACAGCATCAGCTCGTCGAGCTCGGTGCTCCACTGCCGCACGCGGGCGACCCATTCGCCGAGGAGCCGGTCCAGATCCGAGGGAGGCTTGGGCTTGCGGCCCTTGAGCAGCACCCGGGCCTTCTCCTGGACCTGTTCCGGCACGACCACACGGCCCCGGATGACGTCCGCCTTCACGCGCTCGCGGACCTCTTCGTCGGGGATCCGGCGGAGTTTCTGCGCCAAGGCGCTGATCTTGTGCACGGGGAGTTTCTTGTCGATGGCGGTCTGCACCATCTCCTTGCCGCCCAGGCGGTGCGCCTCGAGCGCCGTCCGTCCGGCGATCACCTTCTCGCGGATCGCCTTCTGCACCGGTTTCTCCAGCGCGAGCAGGCTCAGGAGATCCTTGATCCACCCGCTGGAGAGGCCCAGCAGTCGCGACACGCGCGCGAAGGCGTCCGTCTCCTTCGTCCCCGCGCGGATCAGCCGTTGCAGCATCATGTGGATGCCTTCGGCCTTTTCGATGTCGGTCAGGCCTTCCCGCTGCATGTTTTCGGCGAGGCCTTGGCCGGCCATATCCTCGTCGGTGAGCTCGGCGACTTCGACCTCGACTTCCGTCCATCCGAGCGATTTGAGCGCGGCGAGCCGGCGATGGCCGAAGCAGAGCTCTACCTTGTCGCCCTTCATGCGTCCCCGCAGCGCGCCCACCCACAGGCCGTTCTCGCGAATCTCGTCCGCCAGGGCCCGGATGCCTTCTCGGTCCATCTTCTTCCTGGCCTGGTACGGATTCGGAAGGACGTTCTTGACCGGCACCACGATTCTCATGGCCCCCCCTTGCAAAGAGATGTCGACCTTACGGGAGCGTGCGTGCCGGCATGAGGCATTCCCCCACCTCCAGCCGAAGCTTTCGACGCGGCCTGCTTCCCTCGAACAAGCCACGCCGCCGTCCCGCGTACGCTCTAACTATACGCGACGATCGAGCGCTGTCAACGCTTGATTCGCGGACGCTACTTCACTTCGTGTTGTTTGAGAAACTCGTCCGACGTGTAGTAGCTGCGCCAGCCGGAGATCTTCAACTGGTGCTCGCGCGGCAGCTCGATGAACTCGACGCCGACGATCCAGCTCGTAGCCACGGGGGGCGGAGGATTGACCCACGCGACCCGCGCGTGCACCTCCACGACGTCCTTGAACTTCGGATCCTCGATGCGGATGCGCACGTGGCCGCCTTTGGAGATCTCCTGCGGGAGAACGATGCGTGCTCCCAGCTCGGACAGGTCGAGAAGAGGGGCGTTGACGGTTTGACCTCCGCCCAATCCCATGAGGGTGCGCGGCAGCGTCACCTTGCTGACCCAGCCGGGCGGCGGGAAACGAACGGCGCGCCGTCGATCCGAACCCGGCGCAGGATTGGCCGGCTGTGGCGGCAGCCCGAACGGCGGCTCGCTGGGCATGTGATTCTCATTATATAACAGGTTCGCCGTCGCAGGACGGCGAATCAGCGGGCCGAGCGCAAACACGTGCTCTCTCGTGAGGCGATCAGTAAGATGTGAAGCCCGATGGCGTGAGGGCGTAGCTCAGAGGTAGAGCAACGGTCTTTTAAACCGTGGGCCGTGGGTTCAATCCCCACCGCCCTCACTTCCCCATCCCCCACCCCTCGGTTCATCAGGTTCATCACCCGGAAACGGGGCAAAGGCAAACCTAACCACAGAGCACCCCTCCAGGTGTCCTTATGTGTCTCCGCCCTCACGGTGCGTCGAGCCGCCAGAGCTCGCCACTCCCCAGCCCGACGTAAAACACGCCATCGAGAGTCTCGAGCGCAGTGGCGGGACTCGTGGATGTGAACCATACCACGGGATCCCAGTTCTTGAGATCGCTCGATCTTAGAATCACTCCTTCGGAAAGGCTGAAATCGAGGATATAAAAGGCGCCGTCGCGGAACTTCACGTCGACGGGGTGACGGGCCTGGCTGAGGTGCTTCCACTCGCCCTGAGCGGTGACGATATAGGCCTCGTTTCCGTCATGCCGCGATAGCACGACCGCGCGCGTGCCGTCGGTTTCGCTTCGAATGGCGATCCTCTGTCCGGCCGCCCACATGCGCGACCACGACCTGCCGTCGAATACATAAGGAGAGCCGGCCTGCGGCATGGCGTACAGGCGGTCGCCGACGACCAACAACCTGAAAATCCTTCCAGCCTCGTTCTGCTCCAGGACGCAGGGGTCGACGAGCTGATCGGCCTCGAACGCCGCGATGCGGTGCATCCCATCGAGGACGTTGGAGGGGTTGTACTGGTAGGCGGCGTAAAGGCGGCCTTGGAACTCAGCCACATCGAAGATATGAATGGCGCGGGGAATTCGGAGGAAGCTCCACGCGTCCCCGTCGAAGACGTGGACGTCGCTGTGGTGCCAAAACCATCCGCTGTAGTCGACCTCGGGAACGAAGAGCTTGTTTCCGATGACGCGCATCTCATCAATGGCCTCCGTCGAGATCGTCGGGCCGAGGACGAACTGATGCGCCGCCGGATCGTAGGCAACCAGAAGGATCGGTCCTGTGTTCTCATTCCAGTCCCCGAACCCGGCATATACCCTCCCCTGAAAGGCCCGCAGGCAGGTGAGCTGCTTTCCGGACTGGGGTTGTGCGATGCTCGGCTCGCCGATCAGTCTGGCCTGGAACCCGGTTTCCCCGAGCACGCGGATCGTCCGCACGGGCGTATCGTCCGGGGCGATTTTCGGAAGCGGAGAACACGCTAGCCCTGAATCGAAGATGACGAAAAGCGCGAGGGCCACGCCGATACGGGCACGTGCGCCCGCGTTTCCACCGTTCTCGAAACTAACCGACCCGCCGGCAGTTCCGGATTCCATTTCCACCACTTGCTTTCGACAAGGTACAAAACGAGCACGCCGATGAGAAGGCCGCTCATGACGACGGCCGTAACCCGGTGATACTCCACTACGGCATTGCGAACGACGTACACCAACCTCAACATCGCTCCGAGCAGTGCCGGAGCGATGGATCCCTGGGATCCGCGAAGTCGCGTCGGACCCCACACAAGCAAGATCCGGCCAGGCGTTTCTGCCTACGGCGTCGAACGCCGGGACGTGATACCCCTCAAAGGTATTTCCCCGTGGCTTGCCACGGGGAATGGCCAAGTTCACGAGAAGAATCGCAGAAGCCGCTCACCGGCGTCCGCCCCCTCAACCTACCGGCGCAGTCTCCTGAGAAGCTCCTCCGCACGGCCGCGGTTCTCCCATCCGGGTCTCGCGACCTCCAGGGACTTCTCGCAATCGGCGGTCGCGCCGGCCCGGTCGCCCTGTCTCAGACGCACCTCCGCGCGCACGACGTACGCATTGGCCAGGCCCGGGTCCAACCGCAAGGCCGTATCGCAATCCTCCAAAGCGCCCGACCGGTCTCCACCGGCCCCGCGTACGGTCGCGCGGGCAATGTACGCATTCGCAAACGACGGATTGCACTCGATCGCGCGAGTTGAGTCGGCCAACGCCCCCGGCAGGTCCCCCTTCTCATAACGCATGCCGGCCCGCTCATAGTAGGCATGCACGCACCGCGGATCCAAGCGGAGGGCCTCGTCGCAATCCCGCATCGCGGCATCCCATTCGGCATCCGTATCGGCGTTTCGCCCCGATCGAGCCAACGCCCTCCAGCGGCGATACCGAGACCTCGCGCGAACGACATGCGCTTCCACATTCGAATCGTCGAACTCCAGCAACCGCGCGCAGTCCGCAATGGCGGCATCGTAGTTCCCCATGCCGCACCAGAGTCCTGCCCGTGCGAGATAAGCCTCCCCAGAAGTGGGATTCAGACGAAGGGCCTCCGCCAATTCAGCGAGCGCACGATCCGCCTCCCCGCGCAGGCCCAGAATATTCGCAGCGTCGACTCGAGCGAGCACCGACTTCGGATTGCAGCGGATGGCCTCGATAAAGTCCGAGAAAGCACCCTCTCGATCGCCCTTGCGCTCACGGGCAATCCCACGCCCCAGACGCGTCTGATACATCCCCGATCTAAACGAAAGAGCCCTGTCGAAATCCACAATGGCTCCGTCATAGTCCTTCAAGTCCAACCGCGCATGGCCCCGCACACGATAGGCGAGTCCGGAAGCCGGTTGCATCGCGACGGCCAGCGAGGCTTCGGAAAGGGCCTCCTCGAATCTATTCATCCCCCACAGGATCTGAGCTCGAAGAATCCGCGCGATCCCATAGCCGGGGCACTCGGCAATGGCCATCTCGCATTGCTTCAGAGCCTCCTCACCGGAGGCTTCTACGGCGAGAAGCCAGTGCATCTCTTCGACGCCCAACCGGCCACCGTAGTTACGCAGCGCATTGTTCGTAATGCGCCGTAAGGTCGCCTCGTCATCCCTTGCCAAAGCCATCATCGCGGCAGCAAGCTCCCTTTGCAGATCATCGTCGGCCCATCCCGATGCGACGGCGCATTCAAGCTCCCTCGTAGCCTCCAGCGCCATCTCGGTGCGTTCCTGCCCCCTCTCCAGCAGCCCCTCGGTCCCTGAGAGTTGCATATCCATGCACGCCCGCACGAACAGCGCGCGCCCGAGCTCATAGCGCCCCGCACCGAAGCCCGGCTCGATCTCGATCGCCCTCCGGAAACACCCCTCCGCCCGAATATCGTCCCCCTTGATCATCCACACGCGCCCCAGCAGATAGTGCGCCGTCGCCATCGAAGGCCACAACGCGATCGCCTCCTCGATGAGACGTTGCCCCTCATTCACCCGATCGATCATGTGCTCGTAGTTCGGATTCTTCGCGTACTGGTACGCGACGGCCTTATCGATCTCCCGACGCCCCGACTCCACCAGCGCCCCCGCCTTCGCCCGCCTGCGATCGAGCGCCACCAACCGCGCCCGCGCTTCCGCGTCCGAACCGTGACCGGCCAGCGCGTCCCGCGCCTCGTCCAGTTTCCCTTCGCGCTCCAACTCCGCCGCACGCTCCAGCGCCCCTCGCAGCGCCGAGGCGTCCCTCGCCCGCCGCACCCCAAGCATCGCCGCCGCGACCGCCACGACCGCAATCACCGCCACGCGGCGCCTGCGAATCGTCAGCGACAACAGATAGAAAACGCCGGGAGCTCGCGCCCGCACCGCCTCGCCGTTGCGGAACCTCGCCACGTCCTCGGCGAACTCCGTCGCATCCGCGTACCTCCGCCGCGGGTCCTTGTCCATCGCCTTCCGACAAATCAACTCCAAGTCGCGGCTCGGCGCGCGGCCGGGCCGCCGCGGCGGCTTCGGATCTTCCACGGCGATCATCGTGAAGAGCGCTACCGGCGTGTCCGCCTGGAACGGCACCCGCCCCGCCAGGATCTCGTAGAGCATCACGCCCAGCGCGTAGACGTCGCTGCGCGCATCGGCCCGCCCGTTGATCTGCTCCGGCGCCATGTAGTGCGGCGTGCCCGCCAGCACATTCGACCGCGTCAGCCGCGACCGCAGGAACTGCGCGCGCGCCAACCCGAAATCCGTCAGGGTCACCGCGCCCTTGGCGTCCACCAGCACGTTCGCCGGCTTGAGATCGCGATGCACCACGCCCTGCGAATGCGCGTAGCCCACCGCCCGGGCAACCTCCTCCAGCATCCGCAGCAGCGACGACAGAGACGCGCGTCCTTCCGCCATCACCTGCGCCAGCGTGCCGCCCTCGATGAAGTCCATCGCGATCACGTGCACGGACGCGCCGTCCTCGTCCGACAACACCGCCACCTCGTGGATCGCCACGATGTTCGGATGGCGCAGTCGCGCCGCGATGGCTCCCTCCCGATGCAGGCGCCGCGCCAATTCGTCGTCCGCCTTTGCCGGCCGCACGATCTTCAGCGCGACCCGCCGGCGCAAGCTCGGGTCCTCCGCCTCCCACACGACCCCCATGCCCCCGCGTCCGATCTCGCGCAGCAATCGATAACGACCCAGACGCCGCTCCGCCTTGCCTTCGAGCGCCGCCAGCTCCACGAAGCGCGCCTCGTCGAGAATCCCGCGATCGAGCAGGATCTGCAGCAGCGACGCCGGTTGGCCCGACGCTCGCCGCCGCTCGCGATCGAGAATGCACTCGTCCATCTGCCCCGGCGTCACGTAGCCGCGATCGACCGCGGCCTTGCCGGCCGCCTCTTCGTCGAAACCCACAGCCAGAAAACGGCGCAGCCTCGCGTCGGCGTCGCCCGTCATCACGACCCTCCGAGCAGGAGTTCCTGAAGCTCGACCTCGACGGCTTCGTCGCTGTCGACGTAATCGCGGATCCGCCCGCGGAGGATCTTTCGCAGCGCCGCGCGGCAGAAGGCCAGGTAGTTTCGCACATCCGTCTCCTGCAGCCCCAGTCGCGCCGCGACGTCGCCGTACGTCAACGATTCGTCCGCCCCCGACTTCAACGGATCGACGCAGTAGAGGCGGAAGACGTCGAAGTACGCCCCCTTCCCCTCGTGCCTCAACATCGCCTCCAGCTCCCGCACGGACTCGTCGATGAGGCAGCGAAACCACACGCGATCGTACGCGCTCTCCGGCGGCTCATCCGCCGCGGCGGGCATGAGCCGCTCGCATTCGTCGCGCGATGCCTCGAGACTGAACAACGCCCCTTGCGCCGGTCGCCGCGCCGCATCCGAACGATGCGCGTCGATCAAGAAGTTCTTGAGCGCGCGCTTCAGATACGCGCGAAAGCTCCCGCGGTCGGGATGGACGGACGCTCCGATGCCCTTCTCGAGGAGGTGCGCGAAGAACGCCTGCGTGAGATCCGTCGCATCCTCGATGGTCCGCCCCCACCGGGTCCGCACGAATACATAGACCGGCTTCCAGTAGGCGCGGCACAGGCGCTCCAGCGCGTCGCGATAGTCCGAGCGCGTGGGATCGGTCGCGGCCAGGATGTCCGACCAGAGGGTCGTCGGGAAGAGCTGTTCGTTCATGGGCTCGACATGAGCATACCTCGCGTGCCGCGTCGCCAGAACAAGAGTTCTTAAACGACGCGCGGCCGCATCCGTAAGAGCCAGGCATGAAGATGCGAACCGTGCCGTGGGTCGCCATACCCTTGCTGGTCGCCGCGACGCTCTGTCGCGGCCACGCGCGGAACGAGCCCTCCCGAATCCGGCAGACTGCCGTGGCGTCGCACTCGAACGTGCGATCGCCGTCGCCGGAAGATCGACAGGGACGTCCGGTGCGTCTCTGCCTGCGTGACCGCGTGGACCCGGACGCCGTCCGCCGCGCTCTGCGCGAGTTCGAGAGTTGGAGCCTCACCCCTCAGGCGCCCGAGATCGCGGAATTGGCTTCGCGCGTCGACGACAAGGGGCTTCGCGCCGACTTGGCCAAGCGCGTGCTTCAGGTCGATATCGACGCTCCGCTCCCCAGATTGCGCGAATTCTTCCTGCATGCGGCAAAGGCCGGCCCTGAGCCCCAGCGCCGACGCGCGATCGCACGCCTGGACGCTGGCGATGAGGCCGTCGCCGGGCTCCTGGCGGACATCGCCAAGGGCGACGCTCCCGTCGCCGTGCGGTATGAGGCCCTCAAACGACTTCAGGTCGCAGGCAAGGAGCGGGCGCTCGACGCCCTCACGCGTGAAGCGATCCTGGCCGGTTACGACGCCAGCCCTGTTACAAGGAGATAGTGTATGTGCAGAGTCATCGTGTCGGTGCTCTTGGCGATGCTTATGGAATGCTCGTCGCTTTCGATACCGAAGGCCGAAGGCCAAGCGACCCCATCCGGAGGATACGCGACCGGCTTCGAAGCGGGCGCGCCAGGATGGGAGTTGTCCGGCCTCTGGGCCGTGGACGCGACACCCGGCAGCATGCCGGGCGGCGCCGCGTGCGGCGGCGCGGTTTCGCTCAATTACAATAACGGCGCCGGCTTCAACACCGGCAGCGCCAATCAGGGCGACGCCATTTCGCCGATGGTGGACGTGGCGTCCATCTCCAACCCGGTGCTGCGATTCTGGTGCAACTACCGAACGGAGACGCCGGCCACGTCCTACGATCGGCGCATCCTCCGAGTGATCCACTGGGACGGCAGCGTAGCTGCGAGTTATACCCTGGCGACGACCAACCCGAGCTCACCGGATGTCGACACCTGCGCCGCGATGGGGACGTGGCACCAGCACACGTTGGCGCTGGACGGCACGCTCGAGAGCATTCGCATCGCCTTCCGCTTCGATACCGTCGACGCCATCGCCAACAACTTCGAGGGATGGTTCGTCGACGACGTGAGCGTCGAAGGTGCGGGCCCGGCGGGAGCGACGCCCTGGATCGACCTCTACGCAACGGATTTCGAATCCGCAACGGGATGGTACAAGACCGGCCTCTGGGCGATGGACGGCACGCCGTCCGGCATGCCCGGCGGCGCGGCGCACGCGGGCTCGTCGTCGCTCAATTACAACAACGGTTCAAACTACAACACCGGCTCGAAGAACAGCGGAGCCGCGTATTCGCCTCCGATCGCCCTCGCCGGCACGCAGGTCGAGCTCGAGTTCTGGTGCAACTACGAAACGGAAACGACCGGCCTCAGCTATGACCGGCGCATCGTCGAGATCTGGCCGGCCACGCAGAGCAGCGTCGCCCGGCCCCCTCTGGCCAGCTACGCGCTGGGAACCGGCGGCGCCGCCCCGTGCACCGGCATGGGGGTGTGGCACAAGCACGTGATCCCGATCGATCCGTCGACCGGCGGCATCACCGTCGCGTTTCGCTTCGACACCGTCGACGGGCTCTACAACAACTACCGCGGATGGTTCGTGGACGATTTCGTGGTGCGTCGGGACGTCCCGGCCTATCTGGCCGACGCGCCGGATGACCTGTCCGGCTTGGCCGCGTCGGAAGGAGCCCTCATCATTGGTCCGTCGAACGACTTCGTTCCGCTGGCCGACGGCCACGTCATCCTTGGAGACCGGCAGGCGAACACCATCACGATACTGCATGTCCCGACCTTCACCATTCGGGCCTCCTATGCCGCGCCGGCGGCGCCCGGCGACCTCGAGTATGACGCGCGGAACCATCTGCTCTACGCGACACTGCCGACGAGCGACCTGCTGCGTCTCGATCTGGTGACCGGCGCACAAACGCTGGTGCCGCTTGCGGCGCCCGCCATGGACTTGGCGATCGGCAACGATGGAATCGTCTTCGCCACGCTGAACGATCAAGGCTCCGAGGTCCGAGGCTCGCTCGCGGTCATCGACGGCCTCGGCGGCGCGGTTCTCACGACACACATCGGGTCCTTCGACGCGCTCGTCGCCTGCGACCGGCCGGGCAACCAGCTGATCACCGGCGGTCGCGGCCTCTCACCCAGCAGCCTCACCCGCTACAGCTTCGACCCGGCTTCTCTGGCCGTGATGAAGGTGCAGGAACGTCGGGACGGCGGCTCAAACGGCGTGGACCTCGACGTCTCTCCTGACGGGGATCACATCGCTTTCGCCTGCGGCAACGGCAACGTGTGGCCTGACCCCACGACGATCTGGGACTTCAGCTCGAACGACCTTTCCGTCGCCTTCGGGAGCTGGGGCACGGGGGCGTCTCCGGCCTCGAGCGATTTCAGCATCGACGGGGTCTATCTCGTGGCGGCGAATTACGGGTACGTGAGGGTCTTCCGAGCGGCCGACCATGAGCTGATGGCGGCCCCCGGGGCCGGCCTACCGAGCTTCGATCAGATCAAGAGCGTCGGCTTCTCGCGCGGAGGACGCATCGTCTACGCATACTCGCACCTGGGCACCGGCGAAACAAACGGCCTGCTGGAGTGGTTCGTGTTCGATCCCTAAACCGCTGTTCACGATCAGTGAACATCCGTGAACGGCTGTGTCGAGATCCTCATGAAAACGCCCCGGTCACCGTTCACCGGTTCACTCGTTCACCCGTTCGCCCGTTCCGGGCTCCTGGTCCGCGCGCGCATCCGTTCTCCGCCGGCCGCACACGCCCTTTCGCAAAGGCCTTCGAGCGCAGGAACGGGTAAACGCAAGAACCGGTGAACGGAAGAACGAATGAACGGTTACACGCCCCGAATCGCATCCAAGCCCGGTCGGCAGTGCTACCACTCTGGCAGACGAGTGCGATTCCGGAGTCCTATCGCTTTCCTCTGAAAGGACCTCAACACAGCCTGCACGGTCATTTAGCCCGGCATCATCCGATCCAGAAACGGCAGGTAACCGCCCTTCCCCTCGTGCGCCTTGATTGAGTCCACGATGCGGTTCAGGCACGCCAGGATCTGCGCGTCGGACATCTTCCGCGGATTCAGCGCCGCCACCATATGCAGGCGCGCGTGGATCTCCCGCGCCAACGGATCCACGGGCGGATCCGGAAAGCGCTCGATCACTTCCTTGAGCGAACGACGCACGGCGCTGTCCGTCAACTCCCGCATCCGGCGGTACGCCCCGATGATCGCCTCCTCCAGCGGTTGGAGGATGTGCAGGAACTCGTCCTCACGGTGCCGCACCTTCACGGGCACAAACTCCTCACGAATCAAATCCTTCAAAGAGGGGAGCTTGTCCGCCTCGATGATCATGCGGTCGCCTTCAAGGCGAACGTACGGCAAATCCTTGAACTCGGCCTTCGCGTCTTTCATGGGTCACTCCGGGGATCGATCAACCCTTCCACAATACGATCTTGAGCGGATATATTCCCGTCAAGAAGAACGAACCCACTTGATCCCGATTTCACGGAGACCTTCATGAAGCTCCAGTGCCCGAAGTGCAGTAATCCGATGAGCGCGCCGGACAACGCCGCGGGGATGACGGTTCAATGCCCCTCGTGCACTCATCAGTTCACCGCGGGAGGCACGCCCCAAGCGAAGGTCGTGGGCCCAGGCGCCGCGGAGGCTCGCCGCTCCTGCCCGCTCTGCCAACAACCCGTCGCCGCCGGCGCTGTGAAGTGTCCCCACTGCAAAGGGGTCATCGGCACCGTCCAGTGCCCCGCCTGCGCGGAGGCGATCCCCGCCGACGCCGCCGTCTGCCCGCGCTGTAACAGCGCCGTTCAACCGCAAGTGGCCTCCGGCGCCGCCTACGCCTCGGGCCCGGGCGCGCCCGCCAACAAGATCGTCTGCGGACTTCTGGCGATCCTCGTCCCCATCGGAATTCATCGCTTCCTGATGGGATACCCAGGAATCGGGGTCGCGCAACTCCTCCTGTCCTTCTGCTTCATAGGGTGCATTTGGTCCTGGATCGACGGCATCCTCATCCTCACCGACAACCTGAAGATGGCCGACGGCCGCCCCTTGGTCTCGTAAGACGGGATTGCTCAATCAGGAACAGAGCCCTAGCGCCGCTGCTGGTGGTTTCTCATTCTGAGTGTCCACCCTGAAGAGTCTCTGCTGTGCTCATCGATCAAATCTTTGTGCTACGACAAGATTTTTCATGAACCTCCAGGCCACTCGCCTGAGTATCTCTGAGGAAGGCAGGAAACCGGGAAAGGAAGTCGGCCGTCCTATCCTTCGGTC
>JACPRB010000289.1 GCA_016190155.1 Planctomycetota bacterium | reverse complement strand
TCTTCGCGTCGCGAGAAGATCTCGATTGTGGGTAGTGCAGAGGACCCGGAGAAGCATTCCTCGCTTCAGGGAATCACTGGACACCCGATTGCAACGCCGGCCCCAGGGCGGCTATAACCCATTTGCAGGAGAGGTTCGCAGGATGAAATACACCGCAGTTCTCACGAAGGATGAAGACGGCGGTTTCGACGTTGCCGTGCCCGCGCTTCCCGGCTGTCGGACGTGGGGACGAACGAAGCGCGAGGCGATTGCACATGCTGCCGAGGCCGTTGAGGCCTACATCGAGTCCCTCCTGAAGGATGGCGATCCCATTCCCAAAGAGGTGGATCGCGCCTTCGTAGAAGTGCGATGAGGCCGAGATCATCGCGGCCTCGTGACGTCGAACGCGTTGCTCTGCGCCTTGGATTCGTGCTCTCCCACCAGAAGGGCTCACACCGAATCTACAAACGATCAGACGGGCGCCGCCTGACGAATCCTTTCCATCCGGGCGACGTGAAGACAGGCCTGCTGCGGGCAATCGTCGAGGACATGGGGATCACTGCGGAGGAGTTTAACAGGCCGGCTTGAGCGCGTGAATCCTCCGATCAAAGCGCTTGCTGGACTTCCCTCGCCCCGCCCCTTGCGGCTACAATCCCGACTCGTTTCGCATCGCAAGGAGAAGGCATGGTCGCAAAGCTCGTCGCCCTCGCTTCGCTCGTCGCCGTCGCGGGATTCGCGGTTCGGCCGGGACAACAGGAGGCCGCGCCCGCCGCGTCGGCGGAATCGCACAAGGTCGCCCGGGGCGATCTCCAGATCCGCGTGGAATTCGAGGGGACGTTCGTCCCGGTGAACGCGGCGCCCGTGACCTGCACGCTGCACGCGTATCAGGGAGAACTCACCGTCGCGGAGGTCGCGCCCCACGGGGGCGCCGTCAAGAAGGGCGACGTGATCCTGCGGCTCGACTCGAAGATCGATCAGCAGATCGAGAGCGCCACGCATGCCGTCGCGTCCGCCGAGGCGGGCGCGGAGAAGGCGGCGGAGGAGCTGCGGCTGGCTGAGCGCGGCGATCGCCTGGCTCTGGAGGGGGCGCAGCGACAGGCCGCGGAAACGGCGAAGAACCTCGAGCTCTTCGAGAAGGTCGACATGCCGCTGGAGATGCGCGAGGCCGACCAGAACGTGCAGCGCTACGAGGACTCCATCGACGATCAGCGCGAGGAGCTCGATCAGCTCGAGAAGATGTATCGATCGGAGGAGCTGACCAACGCGACGGCGGAGATCGTGGTGAAGCGCGCCCGGCGGCAGCTGCAGCGCATCCTGGCGGAGCTGGAGATGACGAAGGAGCGCACGAAGAGGACGAAGGAGCACGATCTGCCCGCGCAGCACGCGCAACTGAAGGCCGCCGCGGAAGAAGCCGCACACAGTCTGGAGGTCGTTCAGAAGACCGCGCCTCTCGCTCGCGTCGAGAAGGAAGTCGCCGCCGCGCAGTCCCGGCTGGAGCTGGCTGAGCAGAAGAGGTCGCTCGAGAAAATGCGCGCGGACAAGGAGGCGCTCGTGTTGCGCGCGCCGATGGACGGCATCCTTTACTATGGGACGTGCGAGCTGGGAAGGTGGAGCGGCACGGCGGAAGCCGTCAAGGCGCTCAAGCCGGGCGAGGCGGTGCAAGCGAGCCAGGTGACGTTGATGGTCATCGCCGAAGGGCTCGATGTGCATGTGAGCGTCAAGGAGGCGGACCTGCATCTCGTCGCGGCGGGGCTCGAGGCGACGGTCAACCCGGTGGCCTTTCCGTTGCATTCATGGAGCGGCAAGACCGAGGAGCCGGCGTTGCTCGCTGGGGCGGACGGCGCGTTCGACATGCTGATCCGGAGCGGCGTAGCGGCGAAACGATTGGTGGCAGGGATGAAGGCCAAGGTTGTCGTGCAGGCCGTGGAGATCAAAGACGTGCTCCTCGTGCCCGCGCCGGCGGTGACGGAGCAGGACGGCCGAAAGTGGGTCACGAAGAAGGGGTCGGACAAACCGACCGAGGTAAAGACGGGGCGGTCCGACGGGAAGATGATCGAGATCCTAGAAGGGGTGCAGGAAGGCGATGAGATCGTGGTTCCTCCGAAGCAGTAGCGCGCTGATCGTCCTTCTGGCGGGGTGCGCCTCCGCGGAGCACGTGCGAGAGCGTCCGGTCGACCAGGCCATCCGAGAGGGCGTGGCGTTCCTCCTCGGCGCTCAGAACCGCGATGGTTCATGGGGGCACGCGGGCGACACGTCGGGTTTCGACGTGTACGCGCCCATTCCGGGGTCGCACCACGCGTTCAAGGTGGCCACGACGGCCCTCTGCGTGATGGCGTTGGGCGAGGTGGGCGGCGTGGAGGCGCAAGGGGCGCATCGACGGGGGATCGAGTACCTCGTGACGCATGAGGACGTGCGCCGGCAGGATCCGTGGACTCTGTACAACGTCTGGGCGCACATGTTCGCCGTGCAGGCGTTGGCCGTCGAGTATCGCCGGACGCGCGACGAGAGGACCGCCGAGGCGGCGCGCGCGCACATCCGTTCGCTGGAACGATGCGAGACGATGTACGGGGGCTGGCACTATTACGATTTTGCGATCGGGACGCAGCGGCCGGCCTCGAGTGGGACGAGCTTCGGGACCGGGGCGGCCGTCGTCGCGCTGCAGGAGGCTAAGGCGGCCGGGATCACGGTGCCGGGGGGGCTGCTCTCGAGGGCGTTGCGCATCCTGGTGGGGTGTCGCAAACCGGACGGGAGCTACGTGTACGATCTGGAGTGGCGCTACTGGCCGATGCACCTGGTCAATCGCGGGAAGGGCAGTCTCGGTCGGGCGCAGGCGCCGAACTGCGCGCTGTGGATGAGCGGCGGCGCGATCAGCGAAAGCGATTTAAAGGCGGGCCTGGATCGCATGTTCCGCGAGCGGAAGTTCCTGGAGTGCGGCCGGAAGCGCCAGTTCCCGCACGAGGCGTACTACTACACCTCGGGCTACTACTATTATTACGGCCACTATTATGCCGCGCGGATCATCGCGGAGTTGGGGCCGGAGGATCGGGCCCGGTATGGGTCGCAGCTCTTGGCGGGGATCCTGCCGTTCCAGGAGCCCGACGGATCCTGGTGGGACTACCGCATGTTCGGCTATCACAAGCCGTACGGGACGGCGTTGGCGTTGATGGCTGTCGCCTTGACGATGCCGCGGGGACGCGAGTAGAATTATCGGGGTCACACTTCTCGGGTTGCAACCTTGCCCAAGCTCATCGTCCGACAGGGTGGTGCCGTCCGCGAGATCGACATCATCAAGGACAATTTCAGCATCGGCCGGACTCCCGACAACGATCTCGAAGTGCGGGATTCGCTCATCTCCCGGCGCCACTCGTCGATCGTGCGCAAGGGCGAGGATTACATCGTCTACGATCTGGGCAGCTCCAACGGGACGTACGTCAATCGCGAGAAGATCGAGATGAAGGTGCTCGAGGACAACGACGTGATCCGTGTCGGGGACAGCGAGATCACCTTCACGGACGATCGCCCGAGGCCCAAGACCACCATCCTCAAGCCGATCGTCGAAGAAGCGGCGCAGCCGGACATGGGGCACATCACGGATCAAGCCGGCAATCGCTACATCGTCGAGCACGTGGACGACGTGGCGCGAAGCTACGCGTTCGACATCTCCGAGGCGCTCAATAAGGGCATCTCCTTGCGGGAGATCCGCAAGGAGCCCGTCGGCGAGAAGGCGGACAAAGAGAGCAAGATGTTCTTCATCTTGTTCCAGGTCGGGAAGGCCCTGTCCGCGGCCCCCACGCTGGACGCGATGCTGCAGATTTCGATGAAGCTCATCTTCGAGGTCCTCAACGCGGAGCGCGGCGTCATGTTCATCGCCAGCGCGAAGGACAACACGCTGGTCCCGCAGCTCGCGTACCACCGGGGCAGGGGCATCGTCCCGGGATCCGAACTGCACATCTCGACGACCATCACCAATCAGGTGGTCACCGAGAAGGTGTCGATCATCACGAGCGACGCGATGCAGGATCCCCGCTTCATGGAGGGGATGTCGATCGTGCAGTTCAACATCCGGTCGGCGCTGTGCGTGCCGCTGTGGGAGGAGCAGCGCGTCTACGGCGCGATCTACCTGGACAACCTGGCCAAGACGTACGCGTTCACGCGCGACGACCTGGATTTGCTGACCGCGATCGCCAACCTCATCGCCAGCCGGATCAAGCAGGAGGACTTGCGCGAGAAGCTCCGCAAGGAGGAGCTGCTGCGCAACAACCTGGCGAAGTACCACTCGCCCGACGTCGTGGAGATGCTGGTCAAGCACGGTTCGGAAGTCGGGTTGGAGGTGAGCGAGCGCGAGGTGACGGTGCTCTTCGTTGACGTCGAGTCGTCGACCCGCTTGGCTGAGGCGATGGGCGCCCAGAACGTCGCCGCGCTGCTGAACCTGTTCTTCGAGATGGCCACCAGCGCGATCTTCGAGCACAAGGGGAGCGTGAACAAGTTCATCGGCGACTCGGTGATGGGCATCTACAACGCGCCGCTGGAGCAGCCCGATCACGCGCTGGCGGCCGTGAAGTCCGCCGTCAAGCTCCTCAAGGAGATCGACCGGCACAATCGGCAGTTCCCGGATCGCCGGTTCAACATCCGCATCGGGATCAACACGGGCACGGTCGTCGCCGGCAACGTCGGAACGCACGCGCGCATGGAATATACCGTTCTCGGCGACGCGGTGAACGTGGCGGCCCGCTTCTGCAAGTTCCCGCAGATCAACCGGATCATCGTCGGCCCCGGAACGTACGAGCACATCAAGGGTTTCTTCCAGGTGAAGGATCTCGGCGACACGGTCATCAAGGGGCGCGAGAAGGCGATGCACGCGTACGAGATCGTGACGTAGAGGACGCAGAGGACGCAGAGGAGAGCCGCCGCTCCGATGAAACGTATTGCCATTCTCGGCTCGACCGGATCCATCGGCGTCAACGCGCTCAGCGTCGCGCGCCACCTGGGATTGTCCGTGAAGGGGCTTGCGGCGCGCGGTCAGTGGGAGCGCCTGCGCGATCAGGTCCGGGAATTCCGGCCGGCGCGCGCGGCGCTGCTGGACGGCGAATCGTGCCGTGCGCTGCAAGAGACGTTGCGGGGGTCCGCGACCACGGTTCTCGAAGGGATGGACGGGATACGGGCGGTTGCCTCCGCGGACGACGTCGACGTGGTGCTCTCGGCCATCACGGGGGCGGCGGGACTCGCGCCGGGGCTCGATGCGCTCGAGCACGGTAAGACGCTCGCCTTGGCCAACAAGGAATCGCTCGTGGCGGCGGGACCGCTGATGATGGCCGCGGGCAAGCGCGGCGGGGGCCGGATCGTGCCGGTGGACAGCGAGCACAGCGCCGTCTTCCAGGCGTTGCAGGCGGGGAAGCGCGAGGAGGTGAGGCGGGTCATTCTGACCGCGTCGGGAGGTCCGTTCCGAGAGACGCCCGCGGCGGAGCTGACGCGCGTGACGGTGGAGCAGGCGCTGCGACATCCGACGTGGCGGATGGGCGACAAGATTACGATCGACTCCGCGACGATGATGAACAAGGCGCTGGAGATCGTCGAGGCGCGATGGCTGTTCGAGCTCGACGCGGCGCAGATCGAGGTTCTGGTTCATCCGCAGTCGATCGTGCATTCGCTGGTCGAGTTCCGCGACGGGTCCATGATCGCGCAGCTCGGGTCGGCGGATATGCGGATTCCGATCCAGTATGCGCTGACGTACCCCGATCGGCTGGAGGGGAACGCGCGGCGGTTGGATCTGGCGGAGATCGGCCGGCTCACGTTCGAGCCGCCTGACCTCGAGAAGTTCCCGGCCATTCGGTTGGGGTATCGTGCCGCACGCGAGGGCGGGACGATGGGATGCGTGCTCAATGCGGCCAACGAGGTGGTCGTGCACGCGTTCCTGGAGGGCAGGATCTCGTTCCCGAGCATCGCCGGGATCGTCGAGAACGTGATGGATGCGCATTCGTGCGAGCGCCGGCCCAGCCTCGACGATATAATGCGGGCCGACGCTTGGGCCCGGGCCCAAGCCGAGGCACGGGTGAACGGATGAACCTGTGAACGCGCGAACGGGTGATCGGCTTCAGATGGAGCTCGAATGTTTGGACTGTTGATGGACGTCGTATACGTGGCCGAGATCGTCATCGGCCTGGGTTTGCTGATCTTCATTCACGAACTCGGCCACTTCCTCATGGCCAAACGCAACGGCGTGAGGGTGGAGGCGTTCTCGTTGGGGATGGGGCCGATCCTGTGGAAGCGGACGTGGGGAGAGACGGAGTATCGCATCTCGGCCATCCCGCTGGGCGGATACGTCAAGATGGCCGGAGAGAACATCGGTGATCCGCGGACGGGCAAGCCGGACGAGCTGACGTCGAAGAACGCGTGGCAGCGGCTGCAGATTTTTTCGGCGGGGGCGTTGATGAATCTGATCATCGCCTTCCCGATCGCGATGCTGGCGTTCTGGGCCGGGCTGTACGTGCACGTGCCGGAAATCGCGATCCCCGGGCCGGCGGAGGCCGCCGGCGGCATGAAGCCGGGCGACGTGATCGTGGAGATCGACGGGCGTCCGGTGGAGCGGTTCGAACAGTATCGTATGGAGATGATCGGCCGTTCGCAGGGGTCGATCGTGCCGGTGAAGGTCATGCGGAAGGGGGAATCGCAGCCGATCGAGCTGAAGATACCGCAAAGCGGTTCGGATCGGCACGCCATGACGACGCCGCTTCAGACGACCGTCGCGGCGGTGCGCGAGAGGAGTCCCGCGTGGGAGGCGGGTCTGCGGCCCAAGGACGTGATCGTTCGCATCGAGGATCCCGAGAAGGGCGGGCGGGTCGATGTGTACACGGCCGCTCAGATCCTCGAGATTCTGAAGGGGGCGCCGGATCGTAAGATCGCGTTCTTCGTCAAGCGGGAAAAGGAGGCGGGGGAGCGGAAGATCGAGGTGATGATGCCGGCCAAACGGGAGGTGAGCTGGCCGGAGGACGCGCGCATGATGGAAGCGGTCGTCAAGGCCGTTTCCGCGGGCAGTCCCGCGGACGTCGATTACGAGGGTCAGAGCTTCCTTGCGGAGGGCGACAAGGTCGTTCAAATCGGCGACACGCCGATTCGGCACTGGAAGGATCTGAAGACGGTGGTCGAGCGGTCGGCGGCCGTTCCTCTGGCGGTCACGCGTGAGCGTGACGGAGGGCGGGCGGCGAAGGAGATCGTGCCTGCGTACAACCCCCTGGGAAAGGGCATGCTCGGGATCGTCCCGCTTCCGACGAAGACGATCGTCGAGGTGGCCGAGGACTCGTGGTACTACGAGAAGGGCTTGCGCAGCGGGGATCGGGTCGAGGCGGTGGACGACGAGAAGGGGGTGCTCACGTCCGGCGAAGTCGGCGTGCAGGATATCTTCAAGCTGCGGCCGGGGCGCGCCTCCATTCGCGTGCAGATCGAGCGGGACGGCAAGATGATCACGCTGGAGGTCAAGGGGCGGGAAGGGCCGGTCGGCGACATCGAGGGTCTCGGGCTGGGCGCGGCTGGGGCGCAGATCGCCATCGAGTTGAATATGCGCTTCTCCCGCTGGAGCGTCGGGGAGGCGGCCAGGGACGCGATCCGTGAGCCGGTCAGGATCACGCAGCTGACGTTCCAGACCCTGGGGAAGCTGGTGTTCGGGCAGGAGAGCGTGAAGAACCTCTCGGGGGTCGTAGGGATCTTCCAGGCGTCGTTTCTGCACGCGCGGTTGGGGTTGGGGAATCTGCTCTTCCTGCTGTTGGTGATCACCGTCAATCTCGGCGTGTTCAATCTGCTGCCGATTCCGGTGCTGGACGGGGGGCATGTCCTCCTGTTGGGGATCGAGAAGTTGAGGGGCGCGCCGCCGAGCCCGCGGTTCATCGAGCGGTTCCAGGTCGTGGGCGTGGTCTTCCTGCTCGCCTTGATCGTTCTCACCCTCTACAACGACTTCTCGCGGATTCTGCGCGGATAGCGGGTGATGATGGACATCGACGCCTGGAAGGGGTGGATCGGCCAGGTCGTGGTGGTCGATACGAATTCGAGCTTTCTCTACATCGGGACGCTGGCGGACGTGCGGCCGCACTTCGTGGTGCTCAAGGATGTGGATACGCACGACCGCGCGGACAGTCTGGCGACCAAGGAACGCTACGTGATGGACGTGAAGCGATTCGGGGTGCGGCCGAACCGCAAGGAGGTTTCGGTGCGCCTGGATCTCGTGGTGAGCGTGTCGCGCTTGGAGGACGTGATCGAGTACTAGGTCAGCCATAATGGCTTACTGGCGATTGGTTCGCCTGCCGCTCGTGTTCACGGCGGTCGCCGATAGCGCCGCGGGCTATTTACTGGCGGTGAAATCGTGGCAGGCGATCGAGCCCGTGACGCTCGGATTACTGGCCGCGACGTCGGCATGCCTCTACGCATGCGGCATGGTTTTCAACGATGTGGCGGACTTCCTGCGGGATAAGGTGCTTCATCCCGACCGCCCGTTGCCTTCGCGCCAGGTGTCGATGTTCGCGGCGCGGCGCTTCGGTCTGATCCTGATGTTCGTGGCGGCGCTCTTCGGCTGCCTCGTCAACTTCACGGTGGGGCAGGCGGTGCTGCTCATCTTCATTCTGATGATGGTGTACGACTTCGCCGTGAAATCGTCGGGCGTGGCGGGGGCGTCGACGATGGGCGCGATTCGCGCGCTCAATCTCACGCTGGGGATGCTCGGTGCGGTGCCGCGCTCGGCGGGCCTGCTCGTGGTGCCCGCGTGGGGGCCGGGATATGCGTGCGCGCTCATCCTGGGAGGCTACGTGTTCTGCGTGACGTTGATGAGCCGGCTGGAGGAGCGAGGGGCGGCGAAGGGACGATTTACGGCGTGCGCCGGAGGCATGGCGGCGGCGCCGGTCGTGGGAGTAGCGGTGATCGGCTTGGAGCCGATCGCCGCGGCGGCCGCGGTGGCGCTGGGATTGGCCCTCCTCGGTCATGCGCTGGCGAGCCTGCGCGGGTTGGATCGCGGAAAGGTCATGCGGAACGTCCGATGGGGGGTGCTCGCGATCATCGGCCTCGACGCGATGTTCGTCATGGCGGGAGCGGGATGGCGGGAGGGAGCGGCGGTGCTGGCGTTGGCGATGCCGGCCGTGGCGCTGCTACCGGTGTTTCGGAGGGTTTGATTGCTCTTACGGCCACTCCACGTCGCGGAACTCGAACGGCACCGCCTTCTCGATCGTACGGTCGATGAACCGGAAGCGCAGCTGCTTCGCATCGCGCAGCCGCAGCGATCCGAACGTGACCCTATAGCGCAGCTTGTGCTCGACGCCTCCGGGACCGATCACGATCGCGTCGGTGCCCGACGGGAGCACGGACTCCGGCCGGTGTTCCTTGCCGTTGGTGTCGACGGCCACGAAGGACTCGGTATCGAGCCGGCGATCGATCTCCTCCTGGCAGACCGGCTCGGCGGCCTTGGAACGCGCGATTTCCAGCTCGACGTACCGGCCGGACTGGACGGTGATCTTGAAGAGGAACTCTCCGGCCTCCTGGCGGTCTCCCGTGGCGGGCGCGGTGAAGGTGACGTCGGAGTACTCCAGGGGGAACGAGAAGGTGGCGCAGCCCGTGAGGAGCGCGAGGCGGGCGGCCGCGGGGCGAAAGCCCTTGATCGTGAAGCCGCCTTCGCGTTCCGCGGCGGCTCCGCCGAGACCCATGATGACGACCGCGGCGCCGCCCCCCAGGGCCGGCGGTTCGACGGCGCTCAACTTCGAGACGTGGAGCTCCGCGCCGGTGTCGTCGATCGCCTTGGAGATCTGATACTCGACGCGGGCCAGCGGTTTGAGATGCCTCTCGTAGTCCGCCGCAAGCTGGACGACGGCCGTCATGGACGTATCGCTGAAATCGGTCTTGCGGGTGACGGTCAGCTCGGCGACGCGTACGCGGAAGGGACCGCCGTACACGGCGGGCCCGAGTGCGTGCTTCTCCTTGAGGAACGTCACCATTCCCTCGCACCGATGATCCCAGGTGAGCTGCGTCTGCGTCGCGCAAATCCGATCCAGTGCCTCGAAGAGGGTGGCCTTTTCGAGCTTCAGCGTGAGCGTTTGATCGGGGACGTTGGCGGCGCCTTCGACGCGGACCCCGGCTTGCCGGGCGATCTCTTCGAGCGCTTGCGCCAGGGGCGTCTCCACGAAGTCGGCGGTGATCCTGTGGGGCTCGCGATAGACGCCGGCGACCTTGACGGCGAGATCGATCGCGCGGATGGCGTCGGCGGCCCGCAGCTTGACTTCCGTGCTGTCCGAGGTGTCCGCGGCCTCCTTGAGCAGCGGAAGCGCCTTGGCCCCGAGCCTCACCAGCTCGTGGAAGGCGTCTTCCCGCGTCTGGAAGTCGGCGTCATCCAGCTTGCGGATGAGCTCGCGAAGGGTCGCATCCTCTTGGCCCGGGGCGGGCAGGGCCAGGAGACAGCACAGGGAAGCGAGAGCCGTGCACGTCATGAAGGAGATACGGAGTGCGGTACGCCCGCGTGAGCCTCGCGCCTCAACGCGCGGGAAGTTCGACGGGCTGTGGAATGCGCCGGATGGGATACACGTCGCCCGCCTTCAGTTCGTCGAAGAAATTCCAGCGCACGAAGCCGTCGTCGCTGAGCGGTTCGAGCAGATACATCGCCACATGCGCCGACGGTTGCGCGGTGCGCACGATGAAATCGCCCGCGTGCGCGGAGGCAGGGGCGCGCTCCGCGCGGACCCAGAAGACCGTCTCGAACCGTTCTGTGGTTCCGACGTCGGGGCTGACGGTCGACTCGCGCGCGAGAATCGTGTAGGCCTCGGCGGGAACCTGAAGATTCCCGGCGAGCTCTTCCACGGCGACGTTGTGCAGCCGCAGGTGTTCGACGACGCGCGCGCATGAAGCGGGGATCAGGTAGGCATAGGGGCGGCGGACGGAGATCTCGGGAAGGAAGCGCGCGTAGTGCAGCGCCTTGAACTTGGCGAGCTTGCGGCCTGGGATTCTGCGCGCCTTCAGGGATTCGAGGTCCCATCCCATGACCTCGACGGGCTCGGGGTAAGGATACGCCGGATACGTGAAGACGAGGCGGCCTTCGGCGTCGCGTCCGGCTACGCCGTAGTTGATGCCGACGCGATCGTCCGGTCGGGGCGCGAGGCCGCGCTCGACGGTGTCCCGCTCGGCGCGCTCCACGATCTTGCGGATGCGCGCGGAGTTCTCGTGAACGTATTGGAAGATCTCCAGGAGGATCGCGAGCATGACGTCGGTGCGCTCGCGGAAGCCGATGTAGGAGTAGGCCTCCAGGAGGATGTCCAGCCGGCCCGTGAGCCCGCGATAGTGGCTGCCGTAGCGGGGCAACGGCGTGTACGTTTCCCAGCCCTTCGTCGGGTCATTCTGGTCGCGCCAGTTGCCGTAGAAGAATGTGCGATGGCCGGTCCGCTTCTCGAGACGCCGGGAGATCTCGGGGAGCATCTCGTCGCGAGCGAAGAGGATCGGCTCCCGCGGGCCCGACTCGAGCGTGTGGGCCGTATCGAACGTGAGGTGATAGGCGTGGATGGAGCCGTCCGTCGTGTGGCAATCGACGAAGACGTGCGGTCGCCATAGGCCGAAGAGTTTGGACAGGTGGCGCGATTCGACGGCCTCCATCTTCATGTAATCGCGGTTGAGGTTGATTCCTTGGCCGGTGGTGCGCGTGCCGACGCCGCCTTCCGGCCCGATCTGGCCGTCGAGCTTCTCGAGATCGAGCGCGCGGTTCTTCGGGTCGACCTTGTCGTTGCCGTCGGGGTTGTAGTTTGGGACGAGGACGAGCACGAGATCGTCGAGGAAGGCGCGGCGCCGGCCCGTCGTGAGGTCGCGGGCGAGCATGAGGCAGGCTTCCTTTCCCTCGACCTCGCCGGCGTGGATGTTCGCGATGACCATGACGATCGTCTTCTTGCGGCGGTGTGCTTCCTCGGGGGTGAAGGTGCGCGCGCCGGAGAGGATCACGACGGGCATGTCCTGGCCTTCGGCGCTCCGGCCCATCGACGCGATCTTCAGGAGGTCGGTTTTGGGCGCGAGGGCGCGCAGGAACTCAATCACGTCGGAATGGCGGGACGTTTCCTTGTAATCGGAGCGTTCCGCGCGCGTGAGCAACTCCGACTCGGCGTCTTTGGCGCGTGGGCTCATGGGCGTTTCTTGGGTTTCACGGTTCGGGTGGCGTCTTCCTGCGCTTTCTGCCAGGCGAGATCGATTGCGCCCTGGTAGAAGCGCTCGGGGTGGGCGACGGCCCACATCTGTTTTCGGACGAGGTCGTTCGCCGGGTCCAGCGCCATCGCCTGCTGCAGGGCGACGAGGGCTTCTTCCTTGCGTCCACGCCCCAGGAGGTTCGTGCAGGACTGCAGGAGGATCTCGAAATCCGGTTGGGGATGCGTGATCTTGCGTTCGGGCGGAACCTTGTCCGCCTTCTTGGCGAGCGCGGCCGGCACCTGTTCGAGGAACGAGGGAGGCGATTCGTCCGTGACAAGTCGGATGATGGCGTCGGCATCGGCGGCGACGGCGAAGGGAATGGACGTGACGCCCCAGAGGCGGGAGAGCTCGCAGGAGGCGTCGATGAGAGCGGCGAAGGAGAAACGGGCGGCGCGCAAATATCGCATGGGATGGTCAGGGCCTTGAACGTCGAACGCGATGGTGACGACTTGGATGCGATCGCGTTGGCGTTCGGCGAAGGCTTGGAGGGCCGGGAGAGTCTCGCGGGACGGATCCCAGCTGGCCCAACCGAAATACAGCGCGGGTCGACCCTGGAGGTCGTCGCGGGAGACGGAGGTGCCGCCGAGGGTGGCCAGGCGGAAGAACGGCAGCCGATCGCCTTTCTTGATCATGGGATCGAGAGTGTAAGGCGAGGGGGCTGTTGGGGGAAGGAGATTTGTGCCGTGCCGATTTCCGGGCACGGTTCAATCCGGGGTTGTGCGAGGAAACAGAGGGGAGCCGCAACCAAACGGGGCACGGGTGAGGGGCGCTGAGGGCACCAGAGGACACGGAGGACCCAGCGCGGCGACCGCAATCGAACTCGGGGATCCTCCGTTTTCCGTCCGGAGAATACTCTGAGGAAGCCAGGAAGCCAGGAGGAAGACCGAAGGATAGGACGACCGACTTCCTTTCCTGGTTCCCCGGCTTCCTCAGAGATACTCAGGCGACTGGCCTGGTCTGTCAGCCGTTTCCTGTCCGTCACCGGCCAAGGTGAGGTTGACGACTCACCACTCGTACTCCTCGCCGAGCATCTCCTGCGCGCGCTTCTCGACGATCTTGGCCTTGTTCTCGCGGCGCTTGGCGAGCGTCTCGCGCAGCTCCATGACGCGTCCTTCGAGTTCCGCCAGCTCGCGGCCGCGCGCTTCCTCGCGCATGTCGAAGACTTTGGAGAGGGCCCCGGCGAGCTGTTCCTTGAGACGCCCGCGCTCCTCGCCTTCGGCCTTCCGGAAGCGGTCGGCCAGGTCCCACGCCTCGCGCTCGGCGGCCGCGATCTTCTGACGGCGTTCGAACTCGTCGGGATGGCGCTGGCGCATCTCGCGCAGCTCCTGCATGCGGCGGCGCAGGTCGTTCAGCATCGGGTGGGCTTCTTCCGTGCGGGCGTGCTCGAGGAATCGCTGCAGCCGGCGGAAGGCCTCGGGCTCGAATTCGCGGGCGTATTCCTTGATTTCGTCGAGCATGCGCAGGTGTTCATCCATGTCGCGGCCGGGAAGCGGGGGAGGCTGCGGATGGCGCAGCTCCTCCAGGTGTCGTCGAAGGCGGCGCAGTTGTGCTTCAAGCTCCGCGCGACGCTTCGCATTGTCGGTTTCGCGCAGCGCCCGTTCGGTCTCATCGATCTTCTTGAGAACCTCCTCCTCCGGTTTGTGCAGGTCTTCGCGTTGTGGAGGTTGCGGAGGTTCGTCTTGGGCGAGAGGGGGGCACAGAATGAACAAGGCGCATGCCAGGTGCAACATGAGGGTCTCCTTTACCATTCATTTTCTTTGGGAATATCGATTCTCTCCTTGAGCGCCCGCAGTCGATCGTCGATGCCGAAGGCCGGCAGGGAGATCGGGGCCGGTTCCTCGGCCATGGGAGCGGGGGCCGTCGCCGAGGGCGCCCATTCGAGGGGGAGGTTCGCGGTCAGATCGGGCGCGCGGCGTTCGGACGGGCCGAACAGCAGGAACGCGAGCACGGCCAGGAGCACCGCCGCCGCAACCGCGGGCCACGCGCGCTGCCACATCGGAGGGCGCCGCGGCAGCGGCGGGATCGCGAGGATGCGCTCGCGCAGCGCCGCCGGCATCGCTTCGGAGGACGCCTCCCGGTAGCGCCGCGCCACTTCACGCATCTCCTCGACGTCGGCGCGGCAGCCAACGCACTGAGCCAGATGCGTCTGTAAGTCGGGTGCACGATCGAGCTCGCCGTGCGCGAGCAGGAGCTTCTCCGATATGAATCGTTCACACTCCATCGTCAGTCTCGAAAAGCCTTCAGCGATGCCCGCAGATGTTCCATCGCGTAGTGCATGCGACCCAGCGCCGTGTTGAGCGGGCACCCGAGGATTCGCGCGATCTCCTTGAAGGGTACCCCCGCCTCCTCGCGCAGGAGGAAGACCTGCTTGAGGTCGTCCGGAAGCCGGTCGACGGCCCGGAGAATCGCTTCCTGCAGTTCGCGCTGCTCTGCGGGATCCCGCGAAACGACGGACGGCTCGCGGGCCTCCTCGAGCGTGCGCTCGCGACGCTTCCGGCGGAGCACGTCCATGCACAGGTTGTTCGCGATGGTAAAGAGCCAGGAGTCGAACGTGCCGCCGGGCACGTACGACGCGATCGAGCGATGGATGCGGGCAAACGCTTCCTGCGTCACGTCGTCGGCCTGCTGGTCGCCGACCATGCGGCGCACGAACCGGTGGATCCGGTCGCCGTACTCCCGCACCAACCTCTCATAGGCCCGGGCCTCCCCGGCCTGGAGGCCTCTTACGAGGTCTTGCATCGTTCTCTCATTCATGACAACGTCGCGGCGCGTCGATTATTGTGCCATAATTCGCGCCGTGCATCGCTTCGTCGAGTATGCTCGGGCTCGACCCTTGACGGTGGCGGCGCCGGCATTGATCGTGGGAATCGTCGTCTCCTCGCAAACGCACGTGCCTTGGCCTTGGACGGCGGCGATCGGCGTGTCCGGCGCGGCGCTGGTTACGGTATCGATCCTGCTTCGACGGGGCGCGTCGGTGGGGGTGTTCTTCCTCGGATTCGCCCTCGGGTTCGTGCGACAGGAGATCGCGGAGTTCGTGCCGGCAACGGACGTGTCGCGCGCGACGCTGCCGGAGGGACGCGTGCGCGTCCGAGGGATCGTGTTGGAACGTCCGCGGCTCTACCGGGAGCGGGCGGTGGCGCTGGAGGAAACGACCGAGCGACACGACGAGCGCGCGTCCGGCTCGTTCCCGATGGAGATCGTGGGGATCGACGGGATGCCCGGCGTGACGGGCCGAGTGCGGGTGCAGTTCTACGATCGCGAGGTGCGGCTCATCGGCGGCGAGGAAGTGGCGGTCGGCGGGAAGCTGCGGCACCCGCGCCCGCAGAGCAATCCGGGAGGTGCGGATCCGCGCGCGATCCTCGCCCGAGAGGGCATCGGGGCCATCCTGGTCGTGGGCGCGCGCGACGAGTGGAGGGTGGTGAACGGCCCGTCCCTCGTCGACGTCGGCGCGGCCATCGAGCAGGCGCGCGACGGCGTGCGCGGGACGTTTTATCGGCACGCGCGGCCGGACGCGGCGGCGTTGTTGTCGGCGCTGGTCATCGGATCGCGCGAGAATCTTCCGGAGGAGTTGGTGGAGAGCCTGCAGAAGAGCGGGACGGCTCACTTCCTGGCGATCTCAGGCCAGAATCTGGCGATCGTGCTCTTGCTGGTGGCGGGGGCGCTGACGCTGGCCGGGGTTCGCGGGCGACCGCAGCATGGGATCGTCATCCTCGTGCTGTTCGTGTATACGGCGCTGTCGGGCTGGCAGGTATCGGTGGTCCGGGCGTTCTTGATGGTCGTCCTCTGGTTGGGCGCGTATCTGGTGTGGCGGCGCGCCGATTCGGTCAACGCGCTTTCGGCGGCGGCGCTGGGGATCGCCTTGGTGGATCCGACGCAGGTGTTCCTGCCGGGCTTTCAGCTTTCGTTCCTGGCGGTCCTGGGGATTCTCCTGGTGACGCCGATCTTCCATGACGTCGCGGCGGTGGGAGGCAACAGGGTCGTTCGCTGGGCGCGCGGGGTGCTGGCCATCTCGCTCGCGGCATGGTTGGCGACCGCTCCGATCGTGCTGTCGAACTTCCACTTCGTGACGCCGATCATCCTGGTGGCGAACCTTACGCTCGTGCCGCTGATGCTCCTGGAAGTCGCGCTCGGCGTGACGTTGTTCGTGGTCGCGCCGATCGCCGGACCGCTGGCGGACGCGTTGGGGTGGACGGCGGGGGTGACGTTGGACGCGATCGCGGGGGCGTCCGCGCTCTTGACGCGGTTGCCCGGCTCATTCGCGTTCTCTCCCGCGTTGCCGGGGTGGGCGCTGGCGTCGTATTACGTGGCGTTGACGGGGTGGACGGCATGGGCGCGCGCCAAGCCGGAGGGCGTTCGTCCGTGGTGCTGCGCGCTGCTCGCGGTATGGCTGGCGATTCCGGCATTCGTTCGAGAGCGGCCGGAGGGGTTCTTCGTAGCGATGGTCGATGTGGGACGCGGCAGCGCGGTGTATGCGGAGTGGCCTGACGGCCGCAATCTCGTGTTCGATTGCGGGAGTTTGAATCATCGGGATGTGGGCGCGACGGTGGTGGCGCCGTATCTGTGGTCGCGCGGGATACGACGCGTGGACACGCTGGTGCTGTCGCACGCGGATGCGGACCACATCAACGGCGCGCGCAGCCTCATCGAACGGATGGGGGTGCGTCGTATCGTGGTGCCGCGGGGATTCGCGGCGGAATTGCCGTCGGGGATCGACGTGGTGCGCGTGGAGCGGGCGGGACGTGAGCCGGTACGCTTCGCGCCGGGGATCGAGGTGTTCGGACCGCCGGTGTGGGCGAAGTTCGGGGGCGAGACGGCGGCCAACGATACGTCGATCGTCATGCGGTTGGAGGGGCGCGTGCTGGTGACGGGCGACATCGAGGAGCGTGGGACGGAGGAGCTGCTGACGTTCGGGGATGCGTTGGGGACGGAGGTCCTCATGCTGCCGCACCACGGGAAGCGTCAGGATTTGCACGAGGCGTTGGCGGCGGCGGTGAGGCCGAGGATCGCTTTGGTGAGCGCTCCCGAGGGGTATTCCGCGGCGGAGGTGGTGGAGCCTCTGCGCGAGAAGTGCGAGGTCTATACGACGGGGCGGCACGGATGCGTGGAGATTTGTTTCGGACCGGAGGGGGCGAGGGTGGAGACGTTTCTGGGGCGGTGACTCAGTTGCCCTGCGTCGCGGGACTCTGTCGGAGGTCCTCCAGAATCGCGTTCCAGTCGTGAAGGGTGATCGCGCCGTCCGCTTTCGCGCGTCCGATGAGGTAGGCGCGCATCGAGCGTTCCCGATACACGCGTGCGTCCGCGGGCAGGTCCCCTACGCCGGCGGTCAGCGTGACGTGGGCGGCCATTTGGGCGAGGCGTTCGCGCTTGTAATCCTCGGCCTTCTGCCGCCAGTAGCGTTTGCCGCGCAGCAGGACGGGCGCTTCGGGAAAGCCGTTGGATTGGAGCCACTCGATGGTCTTGGCGCGGAAGACGTGGTCGCGTGCCGTGAGAAAGACCAGGGCGAACCGAGAAGCGAGCGTACGCAAGGCTTCAGGGGCGCCGGCGACGGCGCGGATGCGGCGGTTCTCGCGAAGGGCTTGGCCGATGGAGCTGGCGTCGGCGATCGTCCGGTCGATGTCGATGACGAGCACCGGTGTCTCGGGGCTCAGGACGTCCACGATGAGCTCCGCGTCGTCGGCCTTGAGGGAGTCCTGGAGGGTGGCAACGTAACGCGAGCGCCCGTGGGATTCGGCGGGCGGGCGGGCGATCTCCGCGATCCCGTTCGCGTTCGTCCTGGCCGATCCGACGGCGCGCCGGCCGGACGACTCGACGAGGTGGAAGACGACTTCCTTGGCGGGGAGGGGGGGATCGAGAAAGGGCAGGATGTCGCGCTCGACGAGGGCACGCAATCGGATGGGTTGTCCCGCCTTGGTGACGACGTCGTCAACAGTGAGCCGCGCGCGGGGCGTGAGCACCAGCCGGTCGGCGAGAAGGAGCAGGAGGGAGATCAGCAGCACGACGCCGATGACGATGAGAGAACCGCCCAAGGATGCGGCCAGGGGAAGCGACATGGTGCAGGATTGTAACGGTGGGTGTGGCGGTTTGAGTAGGGCTTTCGGCGCGGTTGAGGTTGAGGACCCAGAGGACTCTGAGCAGACGGATTGCAGCCTCAGAGCGAGCCGAGAAACGCACTTGTGGTGAGCTTGTCGAACCGGCGGCGAGTTTCTCAGGATTCCGCCGGCCGGCCGTCGAGCATTTGGCGCACCCTTCGGACGAGCTGGTCGGAGGTGAAGGGTTTGGCCATGAAGCCGCTGCCCTCGGGCAGCTGCGGCTGATGGCGCGCGCATTCCTCCGTATAGCCGGACATGCAGAGGATGCGGATGCCCGGGCGCTGGGCGATGACGGCCTTCGCCAGCGCGATGCCGTCCATGCGGGGCATGATCGTGTCGGTCAGCAGAAGGTGGATGCGGTCCTGGTAGGCCTGGCTCGCCTGCAGCGCCTGCTGCCCGTCGGGGGCCTCGAAGACCTTGTATCCGTGATTGGTGAGGGTGGAGTGGACGAAGGTGCGCAACTGCGCGTCGTCCTCCGCCAGAAGGATGGTCTCCGAGCCGCCGGCAGGGGGAGGTTCCGCGGGCGATGCCGCGGACGGGGCGGTTTCCGCGCTTCGCGGGAAGTAGATCTTGAAGGCGGTACCTTTGCCGAGCTCGCTGTATACGTTGATGTGTCCGCCGGCATGTTGGACGATGCCGTAGACCGTGGAAAGCCCGAGTCCGGTGCCTTTGCCAGGCTCCTTGGTCGTGAAGAACGGCTCGAAGAGGTGCGCCTTGGTGTCGGCGTTCATTCCGGTTCCGTTGTCCGTGACGCTGAGCAGGACGTAGGAGCCGGGACGCACCCCGACGTTCTCGCGGGCGTAGGTTTCGTCGAGCTCCATGTTGCGGGTCTCGATGGAGAGCATGCCGCCGCCGGGCATGGCATCCCGCGCGTTGACGGTGAGATTCATGACCACCTGCTCGATCTGGCCGGGGTCGGCCAGGATCGGCGAGATTTGCGGCGCGCAGCGCAGGGAGAGTTGTATCTGCTCGCCCATCAGGCGCTGCAACATGTTCTTCATCTGCTCGAGGACGACGTTGAGATCGAGGATGACGGTTCGCACGGCCTGCTTGCGGCTGAAGGCGAGCAGGCGCCGGGTGAGCGAAGCGGCTCGCTGGGCCGCCTGATGGACCTCCTGAAGCGGCGCGGTCAGCGGATCGGAGGGGGCGAATCGCGCCAGCAAGAGCTGGGTGTAGCCGCCGATGACGGTCAGGAGGTTGTTGAAATCATGGGCGACGCTGCCCGCCAGGCGGCCAATGGCCTCCATCTTCTGGGCCTGGTGGAACTGCTCCTCGACGCGCTTGCGATCGGTGATGTCGACGAGAAATCCGCGGATGAGGTGCCGGCCGTCCTTGGCGACGGGGATGCCCGTGTCGCGAAACCAGCGCGTCTTGTCGTCGCGGCACACCAGGCGGTACTCGCTGACGAGTCGCTGGTTCTCTTCGACGCAGCGGCGGTACTCCGCAACGACGCGATCGCGATCGTCCGGATGGATGATGCGATGCCAGAAATCCGGCTCCGTCGTCCATTGTGCGGCGGGATAGCCCGTGAACACCTCGAACTGGGGACTGACGTAGCGCGCCGGTCCGGTCGGATCGGCGATGTACATGACGACGGGCGATTCCTCGACGAGGGAGCGGTACTTGGCCTCGGCTTCGCGCACCTCTTGGTCGCGCCGGGCCAGCGCGGCGGCCATCGAGTCGAAGGCGCGTTCGAGTTCGCCGATTTCCGCCGGGCCGTAATCGGGGCCGATGTGCGCGTCGAGGTTGCCGGCGCTCATACGGGCGGCCGTGGCGGCAAGCGTGTTGATGCGCCTCAGGACGAAGGCGTTTCCCGCGAACCAGGCGATGACGAGCGCCAGCAAGGTCGTCCCGAGGAGAACGGCGAGGTTTCGGACGAGGGTCCGGCGAACGTCGGCGAAGGCGGAGGCCGTGGAGTTCTCCACCACCAGATAGGCGCGCTGGGTGGAAGTGTCGGGAATCAGGGGGAGGAAGGCGAAGATCGCGGGTTGCCCGTCACGGCCCTCGGCTTGTGTGGTGCCCTCGTGTTCGCGCAGAACGGTCTGGATGAACGGGCGATCGGCCAAGGAGTTCCCGATCCACTTGGGTTCGGGGGGATCGCGGAAGAGCAGCGTCCCTTTTGAATCGATGATCCAGACGACGGCCTCCGTGTCGAAGTGCGTGGACACGAGATGCTCCTTCGGGGCCTTCAAGTCGAGGGCGGCGAAGAGGACGACGTCGACCTCGCCCTTCTTGTCGAGGAGGGGATAGGCCACGTTCACGGTCGGTCGGCCTGTAGCGCGCCCGATTTGGTAGTCGCCCATGGCGAATCGGCGCGTTTGGAGCGCGCGTTGCAGGTAGGCCCGGTCGGCGAGGTCCAGGCGGCTTGGCGCGATGTGCGCGCTGCAGACGAGGGTCCCGTTGGGGAGGATCACGCCGAGATTGGCGTACAAGGGGTTCTCGCGCAGGACATTCTCAAGGATGCCGGTGGTCTCCGTCCAGTCGCGCCGCCGGATGGAAGGGATTTGCGAGAGGGATCGGAGGAGATTGCGCGCGTCGTCGAAGGCGCGGCTGTGCTCCTGGCCGGCGACGTGGGCCACGCGAAGCGCCTCGATCTGGGCGTGATGCACGGCGAGGGTGCGGTGCTCGATCCCGGAGTAGACGATGACCGCGAGGGCGGGGAGCACGGCGAGCAAGACCAGCAGGAGGAGTCGGACGCGAAGGCCGGGGTGATACGTCGGCGGATTCAATGACATGATTCTGGTCGTGTCTCAACGAGGGCCGTTAGCGGCCTTGATCGTAGCGGACGAGCCTGCCGTGGGTCAAGCCTGGGTCGGTTGGATCAAGGGCGCGGGATTCGGGGTGGCCTGTTCTGGGGCGGGGGGCTGTGGCTCGGCTTTGGGAAGTCCCAGGATCTCGCGCGCCAAGGCGTCGTAATCTTCCGCCCCGTTGGAGTCGGGGGCATAGTCGAAGATGGTCATGCCGTGGCTGGGGGCCTCGGCCAGGCGCACGTTGGCGCGGATGCGGGTGCCGAAGACGCGTCCCTGGAAGTGTCGCTCGAGCTCGCCGACGGTTTCGCGCGCGAGTCCTTTGCGGGCGTCGTACATGCAGGGTACGAACGCGCTCACGGTCAGACCCGGATTGAGGCGGCGCTTGACGAGTTCGACCGTGCGCAGGAGCAGGGACAGGCCGTGCAGGGCGAAGAACTCGCACTGGACCGGGATGAAGATTTCGTCGACGAAGACGAGGCCGTTGACGTTGAGGACGCCCAGGGACGGCGGGCAATCGACGAAGATGAAGTCGAAGTCGGCGAGGTCGCGCAGCGCCTCGCGCAGGACGTACTCGCGGCCGATCTGGGTGGACAGCTCCATTTCGGCGCCGGCGAGGTCGAGGCTCGACGGGATGATCCAGAGGTTGCGCGCGACCTCGCGCATGGCGTCGCGCGGGGTCGCTCCGCCGCTGAGGAGGGAGTACGTGGTCGCCTTGAGTTCCGGAGGACGCAGGCCGAAGTGGACGGTGGCGTTGGCCTGCGGGTCGAGGTCGAGCAGCAGGACTTTGCGATCGTGGCGGGCGACGGCGGCGCTGAGGTTGACGGCGGTGGTGGTTTTGCCCACGCCGCCTTTCTGGTTGACGAGCGCGATCTTGCGCATAACCCCTCTCTCTCGTGCGGCCCCGCAGTGGGACGCTCCTGCGATTAGTGTACCTTATGAAATGTAAAATACGTATGGAAAAGAGGGCACGGCTCAATCCGGGCTCGTGCGAGGAAACAGAGGGGAGCAGAGGACCTTGAGAAGAGGGCTTCGAGGGGACGAAGGACGCCTCCGGGCGGCGTCCCAACCGGAGGAGACGAAATTCCCGCGCTTTCTGTGACGAGTCCAGGAGAGCCCCGGCACACCAGGAGGGGGATGACCGGGAGACACGCGGCCGTGCCGTCCCGTGCGTCCTCTAAGGCGGGGATAAGCGTTCCCCCGTTGATCGGTTCGTACGTTCATTCGTTCCGGAAGCTGGACGCCGAAACGGGTTTTTCGAACGAGTGAACGGGTGAACTCCTGAACGGCTGAACGGTTACGGCGGGGCGGCTCTTGCGGGATTGATGAGGCGTTGAAGAAACTCATGGTGTCGTGAGTCGCGGAGTAGCCGCTCACGGCCCGTCCTGAGCGAGTCGTCCGAGCTCCTCGAACCGATCCACCAGCCATGGACCGAGGCGCGGCCCGTAGAACGACATCGAGCGCTCGTAGCCGCCCTTGCGGTACTGATCTTCCGAAAGGATGTAAAAGAGGTGGTCGTTGGCCAGGCCGAGCACCCACATGTGGCGGTAGCCGAGCCGGCGATAACGCTCCTTGAGCTCCAATCCCAGCTCCGCGGAGAGTTCCCCCGGCACGCATACGAAGGCGGCGTCGTTGATCCGCAGCACGCCCAGCACCGTGCGCTTGACCCACGGGAAGGAAGGCGCGGCCGGAAGATCCACCTCGTGTTCCACGTAGCGCATTGAAACGGCCCCGGTCGATTCGTCCAACGGCACGGCCCACACGCGTTCCGCCAGCGCGGCACCCATCCGTTCACATTTGTCGAAATCGTCCGCGCCGCCGGGCGTGCGGGGCGCGACGTCCCCCTCCGCGCCGTTGGTGAACATCGCCTTCACGCCGCGAACTTCGAGATGCCGCTGCAACGCCCCCGGCCAGTCGCCGGAGATGCGCATGTTGCCCGCGTCGAGCACCGTCGGATGCGCCGCGTAGTTCACGATCTGGGCCGGCCCGATCCGTATTACGCCCAGCGCCGGATCGACCGGCGCGCTTCCCGTCGGGTAGTGATCGCGACGACGACTGCGGCAGAACTCGGGGACGTCGCTCGAGCCGATCGAGAACGTTGCGGGAGCGCGCGCCTGGATTGCTTCACCGATGACGCGCAGGAGCCGCTCGCGCAGCCATGCGAGAAGCTTCGGATCGAAGCGGCCGACCGTCGCCAGAAGCATCGGATGCTTCGTGTCGATGAGCGCGCCGGGCGCGGAGTGCGTGTGCGAGGCCGCGAGAATGAGGTGGAGATCCGGAGGCAGTTCCGCGCGAACCGCGTCGCGGAGATTGCGGAGCGATCCGATGAGATCCGTCGTTACGAGGACGACGCGCGCGTCGGGCGTCTCCAGATAGAGCGCCTTGGCGAAGATCGGATCATGCGTCCCCTGGGAGAGGCGTCCGAGTCGCGCCCCGTAGCCTCCCAGCGGCACCTGCCAGTCCGGCGTGATGTCGACGGCGGCCACGCCGGCCACGAGCACGGACCGCGGAGTGGGCTGAGCGCAACCGGCGAGCGAGAGGAGGGCGACGCACAGGAGCCCGGCCACGCGTGGGTCAAAGTGTGAGCGTGCCTGCGACATACTGCTCGATGAGCGTGGTGCACTCGGTCGAGAGGCCGACGAACTGCACTCCCACGCGCTCGGTGGTAGGGGTGTCGGGAGGCTGGAAGACATGGACGACCTTGCCTTGGACTTCGAGCACGACGTTCTTGCCGACGGACAAGATGAACGTCAGGACGGGCGTATCGGGGTATTGGCGAGCCACGGCGGCGAAGATGCACTTGGGGTGAACGCTGCCCTTCTCATAACCCGTGCAGGTGGCGCAGCGGTTGAAGTCGAAGGCCATGCCCACGATCGAGATGTCCAGGACGCGGCACTTGTACGCGGGCTCGAAACCGGGGATGCCGAGCGTGCTCCAGGAGGCTTGCCAGCGCGTGGAGCGGCGTACGGCCCTGCGCAGGTCGCGGATCGGAATGGGCGGGGGCGTGACGGTCGGACGGGCCGTCAGCACGCGTTGCACCCGGGTCAGGACGGCCTCCGGTTTGAAGGGCTTGACGATGTAATCGTCGGCGCCCGCCCGCAGCGCGGCGATCAGGCTGTCCTTGCGGTTCTCGGACGTGCACATGATCACGCGCGTGGAGGCGGATCGCCGGTCGTCCTTGATCCGGCGGCATACGTCGAACCCGGTCATGTCGGGCATGTTGACGTCCAGGAGGACGATGTCCGGCTTGAAATCGCACACGAGGGTCAGACCCTCCGCGCCGTTGGAGGCTTCCTTGACGACGAAGCCCGCCTGTTCGAGGACCGTGATCAGCAGGGCCCGAACGCTGGCTTCATCGTCGATGCAGAGGGCTCGCAACGCGGCCGCCCTATTTTCCACCACGAATGGATTCTCCAACGTCCGTACGGGAGCGTCAAGGAGAAACGCCCCACCGGCTCCGCAGGTACGCCAGCGCTTCCTCGCGGGTCTTGAGACGGCCCTCGAGCCGGGCGTCTTCGATTTCGCGCAGGATCTCCTTGAAGGCCGGGCCGGGCTTGAGCCCCAGCGCGATCAAGTCGTCGCCGGTCACGAGCGGCGGCAGCGGATGGGCCGGGGGAGGGAACTCGCGGCGCAGGCGGAGCAGCGTCTCATAGGTAGTGAGATCGCCTCGTCCGCCCAGCGCGTCCGCTCGATGCAGCCGCATGAGGTCTTCGAAGAGCGGATGGGCGAAGAGGCGCTTGAGCTTGGCCGGCCGCATGGTCGGGACGTCCTTGAAGATCATGTGCTTGCCCACGAGCCAGGCGATGTGGTCGATCTGCTTGGTGGACAGCCGCAGGCGCTCGGCGATGTCGCGCGACATCTCCTCGCCGACCTTGTCATGTCCGTTGAACCGGATGCGGTCGGTGATGACGAGGGTCGCGGGTTTGCCCACGTCGTGCAGCAGGGTCGCCAAGGCCAGCTCGAACGAAGGCTCGTCATCGAGCTTCTCCATCGTGAGCCGCGTGTGGGTCCACACGTCCCCTTCGGGATGCCATTCGGGCGGCTGAGGCACCCCGTCCATCGCGGCGACCTCCGGCAGGATGTGCCGCAGCAGACCGAGCTGATGGAGACGTTCGAGTCCGTCCGCCCGACGGGGACTCGCGAGAATCTTGCGCAGTTCGTCGCGGATGCGTTCCTGGCTGACCTCCGTGATGCGGCCGGCCAGCGCCACGATCGCCGCTTCGGTCTCGGGATCGATGCTGAAATCGAGCTGACAGGCGAGACGGACGGCGCGGAGCATGCGCAGCCGGTCTTCTTCGAAGCGCGTGCGCGGATTGCCGATGGCGCGGACGAGTCGTCGGGCGAGGTCGTCGCGGCCGCCCACGAGGTCGATCACCTGGTCGGCGATCGGGTCGTACATCATCCCGTTGATGGTGAAGTCGCGTCGCGCGACGTCGTCGCGCAGATCGGTGAAGCGGACGCTGGAGGGATGCCGGCCGTCGAGGTAGGGTCCGTCCGAGCGGAAGGTGGCCACCTCGAATTCACAATCGCCCTTCCGAACGCGGATGACTCCGAACTCGCGGCCCACGGGCACTGTCTTCTCGAAGAGGCGTTCGATGTCGTCGGGACGCGCGGACGTGGCGATGTCGATGTCCTGGGTGGGGCGGCCCAGCAGGTGGTCTCTGACCCATCCGCCGGCGAAGTAGGCGCCGTGGCCGGCGTCCCGCAGGCGTTTGACGACGGATCGGGCCGACTCGGTGAGGGAGGTCATGGGTGTGTTATAATCTATCCGCGGCGCGAGGGCGATCGCAATGAACCGCGCGGCATTCCTGTTGGTGACCGGTGTGTTCTGGGCGGTGATGATGGCCGCGCTCGTCAAACGCGAGGTGCTGCCGTTCTTCGAGTACGAGACGGCCCCGAGCTACCGGACGATGCTGCGTGGTCTGGAGCAGCCGCAGATGGAACGTCGGGCGGTGTATCTCGGGGGCGAGCGGCGCGGGCAGGCGGAGACGGTGACGGAGCCGCGGTCGAACGGGCACTTCCGCGCGCGCAGCAGGATGGACCTGAAGGTGGATGCCGGTCCGTTGGGGGCGATGCCGCTGCGCCTGCGTACGGAGGTCAACATCGACCCGGCCTACCAGCTCTCGGACTTCTCGCTGGTCACGGAGGTCCTGGGGGCCCCTATTCGCGTGAGCGGGGTGCGGCGGGGCGAGAAGCTGCTCATCAACTACGGAACGCCGCTGGCCAAGGGAATGCCGTCGGAGATCGACTTCCCGCGCGACATGACGTTGTCGGACAGCTTCCTGCCGTACGCGGGCGGCGTCAAGCTGTCGGTGGGAAAGAAGTGGCGCATCCAGATGCTCGACATGGCGCTGTCCGGAGTTCAGACGGTGACCGCGTTCGCGCGCGTGGAGCGCCAGGAGACGATCAAGTGGCGCGGGGCGGACGTGCCGACGGTCGTGGTGGAGATCCGCAGGCGCGAGAACTCGGAGCTGCCGTGGCAGACGCTCTGGGTCGACGAGAAGGGCGTCGTGATCATGGAGCAGATGACGTTCGACCGGCTGCTGTACAGCATCGTGCTGGAGGAAAAGCGGACGTTGACGCCGGAGGAGGCGAGGGCATGGGAATGAACCGTTCACTCGTTCGCCCGTTCGGCGGTTCAACCGTTCATTCGCCGGTTCGGCGCCGAGGACGGGTGAACCGCTTATGATTGAACTCGAAAACGTCTCCAAGCACTACGGCAAGAAGCTCGCGGTCTCGGATCTGTCGCTGCGGATCGAGCCGGGGGAGTTCTTCGCCGTCCTCGGGCCCAACGGCGCGGGGAAGACGACGACGATCAAGATGATCGCCGGCCTCTTGCGGCCGTCGAGCGGTCGTGTGCGCGTGTGCGGGTTCGACGTCGAGCGTGAGCCGCTCAAGGCGAAGCGCCTGATGTCCTACGTGCCGGACCAGCCGTTTCTCTACGACAAGCTCTCCGGTCTGGAGTTCCTGCACTTCATCGCCGACATGTACGACATGCCGTCCGCGGAGCGCGACCGGGAGATCGATCGCCTGTGCGAGGTCTTCGCGATGAAGGAGTGGATTCGGGAGCTGTGCGAATCCTACTCGCACGGGATGAAGCAGCGGGTCGTGCTGGCCGCGACGCTTCTGCATCACCCGAAGGTGATCGTGGTGGACGAGCCGATGGTGGGTCTGGATCCGCATTCGGCGCGGCTGGTCCGCGGGATCTTCCAGGAGGAAGCGCGGCGGGGGACGAGCATCTTCATGTCGACGCACGTGATCTCGATCGCGGAGGAGTGCGCGGGGCGCATCGGGATCGTGATGCAGGGGAAGCTCGTGGCCGTGGGCGGGATGGAGGAGTTGCGCCGCCAGGCGCAGTCGGACGGGAAGCTGGAAGACGTGTTCTTCAAGATCACGGAGAACGGGCACTCGGGCCCGACGTAGTTCATGAGCGACATCGTCGTCCTGGCCGCGATGAAGGCGAGGGAGCTGCGCAACCGCTTCCGGCAGGTGCGGCAGGGCTCGCGGTTCAAGGTGGCGGTGCTGGCGGCGTTCTCCGTCGCGTTCTGGGCGAGCCTGTATCGGCTGTTCTATTTCGGGCTGCGATATCTCTATATGTACGCCCGCGACTACTACTTCGAAGACCTGATGGCGCGGATGTTCGACATCTTCTTCTTCGCGCTGACGTTGATGCTGATCTTCTCCAACGCGATCATCAGCTACACGTCGTATTTCAAGTCGAAGGAGACGGCGTTTTTGCTGGCGGGGCCGGTGCGGCCGGAGAGCGTCTTCCTGTACCGGTTCGGGGAGTCGCTTGCGTTCAGCTCGTGGGCGTTCCTGTTCCTGGCGACGCCGCTGATGGCGGCGTACGGGGCGCTGTTCAGGTTGGGGGCGGCGTTCTACGTGGGGACAGGGCTGTTCTTCGTCGCGTACATCTTCATCCCGGCGGCGATCGGCGCGATGGTGGCGATGGTGGTGACCTGCTACATCCCGCGGTCCCGCAAGGGTCTGTTGTGGGGATTCGTCGCGACGTCGTTGGCGGTGGTCATGATCCTCGTCTCGAAGATCCTGAGCATCCGGGCGAGCACGTCGATGGAGCTGCGCTTGGTGATGGACGTGTTCGAGGACATCGGGTTCTCGAGCAACCCGATCCTGCCGAGCTTCTGGATCTCGCGGGGCATCCGTCTGCTTCGCCAGGAGGAGGTGGGAGGCGCGCTCTTCTTCCTGGGGCTGATCGGGGCCAACGCGCTGTTCCTGGGGGGGCTGGCGCACTGGATGTCGAGCGGGCTCATGATGAAGGGTTGGTTCGTGTCGCAGGGCCTGCGTTCCGCGCGTCGCTATGCGGCCGGGGGCGTGCTCGACCGGGTGCTGGGCCGCAGCCTGTTCTTCATGTCGCGCGGCGTGCGTCTGATGGTGGTGAAGGATCTGAAGAGCTTCGTGCGGGATCCGGTGCAGTGGTCGCAATTCCTGATCTTCTTCGGGCTGCTGGCGATCTACTTTCTCAACCTTCGGTCGTTCGCGTACGAGGATCGAGACATCTTCTGGAAGAACCTGATCGCGCAGATGAACCTGCTGGCGACGTCGCTGACGCTGGCGACGTTCTCCAGCCGGTTCATCTTCCCTCAGCTGTCGCTGGAGGGGCGGCGGTTCTGGGTGATCGGGATGGTGCCGATGGAGCGCGATCAGATCCTGTTCGGGAAGCTGGCGTTGTCGTTCCTATCGTCGCTGGCGATCAGCGAGACGCTCATCGCGATCTCGAGCGTGATGCTGCGCACGCCGATGACGCTGGCGGTGCTGCATGCGGTGGCGCTCTTCGGGATTTGTCTGGGGCTGTCGGGGCTGGCGGTGGGGCTGGGGGCGCTCTATCCGAACTTCGCGGAGGACAATCCGTCCAAGATCGTGTCGGGGTTCGGCGGGACGCTCAATCTGGTGCTGAGCCTGGGGTTCGTGCTGGCGGTGATGGCGGCGCAGGGCGTGCCGTGCTTTCTCTATTTTGGTCGGTGGGCGCTGGCGCCGGGGCAGTTCCAGAAGTGGATTGTGATCGGGATGGCGTCGATCGCGGTGCTGAGCCTGGCGGCGTGCCTGATCCCGATGGCGCTGGGGCTGCGGCGGATCCAGAGGCTGGAGGTGTAGGCCTCCCGGCCCGTTCGACCGTTCCTCGGTTCAGCCGTTCGGTGGTTCATTGACCCCTGCAGCGACGGGGGGTTACCCTGGCGGCGTGAAAGCGGGACGGGGAGTGTGGATGGCGGTGTTTCCTTATGGCCCCCGTGGACACCCCCTGCATCTTCCGTCGATCGGCTTTGCGGGAACACCCCAATCCGTGCAATCCGCGGTTTCCTTTCCGGCGTCATCGCTACTAACGATCCACATCTTCTCGCAACTCGAAGATCTTCCGGAATGCTCAGGTAACCGACTCGATCTCAAGCGGTTGCGTCCGTTTTCGAAAGGAATCTCTGCTGTGCTAATCGATCAAATCTTTGTGCTACGACAAGATGTTTTCCTGAACCTCCAGGCCAGTCGCCTGAGTATCTCTGAGGAAGGCAGGAAACCAGGAAAGGAAGCGGTCGTCCTATCCTTCGGTCTTCCTCCTGGCTTCCCGGCTTCCTCATAGTATTCTCCGGACGGAAAACGAAGGATCCCCGAGTTCGGTTGCGGTCGCCGCGCTGGGTCCTCAGCGTCCTCTGATGTTGGATTCTTCTCAGGGTCCTCTACTTCCCCTTCCCGAGCCCCTTGAGGAGCTCCGCGGCCTTCTTGGCGCACTCGAGCGGCTTGAACTGGTCCGCCACCTTCTTCAGGATCTTCTTCGCTTCCTCTTTCTCCGACTCGATCTTGGATTCGCCTTCTTGAAGGAGCTCGTTGCCCTTCTCCTCCGCCTTCTTGAGCGCCTCCTCGCCGAGCGCCTTCACGCCCTTGAGCTTCATCTTCGCGACCTTGGTCCAGGCTTCGACGGCCTTCTTGAAGTCCTCCTTGGCGAACGCGGCCTCGCCGTCGGCCACCTGCTTCTTCGCAGCGGCCCATATCTCGTACGGGATCTTCTCGCCGGGCACCTGCTTGAGCGCCTTCTCCATCTGGTCGATGAGCTCGCTCGCCCCCAGGCCGCCCGCTTCACGAAAGAGCTCCTTGCCCGTCGGATCCGCGAAGACGGTGCAGGGCACGCCGGTGATGCCCTCGTACGTGTTGCCCGCCTCCTGATACAGGCGCGAGTGCACGTCGCAGGCGATGCCCCAGTACTTGCTGCACATCAGCTTCTTTTCACGGCCGATCACCACCTCGCGGTCATGGCCGGTCTCGTGGTGGCACACGACGTTGACGAAGTTGCGGGACATCGCGATGAGCTTGTCGTTCGGATAGGTCGATGACTCCATCGACTGACAGGGGGGTCAGTTGTCCTTGTGGACCGTGAAGTGGATGGGGACGTTGCGGGCCTGCGCCTCCTGGAGGGCCTCCTCCCACGACGTGGCCCAGATGACGCCGTTCTGGGCGACCTTGTCTTTGGAGTGCTGCGCGTAGAGCGCCGGCGCCATGGCAGGGAGCAACAGGAGCGCTGTGCAGACTTTCTTCATCCTCGCCTCGTGAAAAGGTTCGAGGATTAGACACCGCTGCCTACGGCGAGCATGAGGAAGGCTTGCGTTCCCGGCGGAAGAGCCCAAGGGGAACCGAGCCCAAGGCGGAGAGGACCACGTAGGGCAGGACGATGAACCAGCCCACGACGGGTACGCAGATCGCCGCCGCCAGCGTCGGCCAACCCATCAGCACGTGCGCCGCGCGCGAGCGCTCCGTCCCGGCCATCCACGCCAAGCGCCGGCCGAAATCCTCGGACAGACCCGTCAGGCCGAGAAGCAGGAGGATCGTGAAGCCGCCCAACGCGCCGACACCCACCGGCGGGACGTTCTGGCCGATCCTGCCGAGCAGCGCGAAGACGGCGAAGACCACGACCCCCGTCAGGAACGACAGGACGTTGTGCTCGCGAACACTGACCGCGCCGCGCGCGGCAAGGCCGGGCGCGAACACCAGCGTCATCAGAAGCACCCCCACCATCAGCATCAGGAGCATCAACGCCCCGCCGGTCAGCAGGAAGAAGCCCGCCGCGCGCAGCAGGGGCTCGGGGTTCTGGGACATGGCGAGCATCGGCTACCTCCTGAGAAGATCCGTGACGTCGAAGACTTCGAGGGTCTGCCACGCCTCGCGCGCGTCGGGCAGTCGGTCGATGACCCCGGCGCTCGTGAGGCCCACTCCGATTCCAACGGCCATCAGGAAGAGGGCCGCCATTCGCAGGAGCTCCTGCCGGAAGCGGGGCGCGGACGCGGGCGCGGCCCGATCGACGATGCGATCCACCAGTCCGGCGGGAACCTCGAGCGCGGGTTGCCCCCGGAGATGGTTCTCAACGAGTTTGTGGACGCGCGCCTCCTGGAAGCACGTCGCGCATTCCGACAGATGGCGCTCGATGGCCGCCTGAGCGGGCTGCGAAAGCACCCCCGCCAGGTACTCTTGAACGAACAGTTTCCAGTCGTCGCAGTTCATAGCCATAAGCTCTTACATCAAAGCTCCCACATGCGGTTTCAGCTTCTCCTTCAATTGCTCGCGCGCGCGGAAGAGCCACGTCTTCACCGTGCCCGGAGGCGCCTCCATGGCCGCCGCGATCTCCGCGACAGAAAGACCCTCATAATAGAGGAGCGTGAGCACCATCTTGTATTCGGTGGGGAGGTTCTCAATCTCGCGCTGCAGGACCGAACTTGGGTCGTGGACGGGAACATCCGGCGCGGGCATGCGCGCGTCGTCGAGGGGCGCGGAACGCGGCTGCCGCTTCCTCCAATTGATGCAGACGTGGACGGCGAGCGTGCGGAACCAGGGGAGGAACGGATATGCCGGATCATACTGGCCGAGGTTGCGGTGCAGGCGCAGGAAGATCTCCTGGGTCAGGTCTTCCGCGTCCGTCGCGTTGTAGACCATGCGGTAGGCGATGTTGAACGCGGTCTTGGCCAGGGCTTCGACCACGGCGCGAAAGGCCTCGCGATCCCCGAGGCGGGCGCGAAGCAGAGTGTCCTGGGCGATCATCTATCTCACTTTACCGGCCGCGGGCGGGGGCGGTTTCGGGAAAACTCCCGCGTCCGTCACGAAGGCGGTGATCAGGCGCGCGGGCGTGACGTCGAAGGCGGGGTTGTACGCGCGGGCGCCGCGGGGAGCCGCCGTCAGCACCTCCGCCTCGGCGCGTTCCTCGATGGGGATCCGACGGCCGTCGGCGATGGAGAAGTCGAACGTAGAACGCGGCGCTGCGACGTAGAACGGGATGCGATGGGCGCGGGCGGCCAGCGCCAAGGCGTACGTGCCGATCTTGTTCGCGGTGTCGCCGTTGCGCGCGATGCGGTCCGCGCCGGTCACGACGAGGTCGATTTTCTTCTCGCGCATCGTCGCGGCCGCCGCGCCGTCGGCGATGAGGTAGGCGGGGATGCGATCTTTCGCGAACTCGTACAGGGTCAAGCGGGCGCCCTGCCAGACGGGGCGGGTCTCGCAGGCGTACACGGTGACGTTGCGCGCGCGTTTGATGATGGCGTACGCGGTCCCGATACCACCGGTGGCGAGCGCGCCGGTGTTACAGATCGTCAGGATGCGGGCGCCGGGCGGGACGAGCTTGGCGCCGTGGCGGCCGATGGCGGCGCACATGGCGGCGTCCTCCGCGTGGATGCGGCGGGCTTCCACGAGGATGCGGCGGGGGCCGACGGCGGCTACGCGCCGGACGGCGGCGGCGAGGTTGACGGCGGTGGGGCGCGCGGAGATCAGGAGCGCGGCGGCGCGATCGATCGCGTCACCGGCGAGGGCGATGCCGTAGGCGGCGGCGATGCCGATCAGGGGCGCGCCGCGGACACGAAGCTCGCGGATGGCGCGGGCGACGTCGTCGGGCGTGCGGCAGACAAGGAAGCGCTCGCGATGGGGAAGCAGCGTCTGGTCGAGGATAAGGAGGCGGCCCTTCTCCCAGACCAGCGGTCGAATCACTTCGGGAGGATGCCCGCGTGCTTCAGGAGACGCTCGACCGTTTCCGTGGGCCTGGCGCCGCGCTTGAGCCACTGGTCGTAGCGCTCCCTGTCGATCTTGATCTTGTTCTCGGGCTTGGTTTCGCCGGGGTTGTAGATGCCGAGATTGTCGAGGTAGCGCCCGTCGCGGCGGGTGCGGCTGTCGAACACGGCCACGCGCCACAGAGGCAGGTTCTTGCGTCCGACCCGTGAGAGTCTGATTTTGACGGCCATAAGAGGTGGGGACTATAGCAGTCCGCGGGGCTGCGCGCAAGAGAAATGGCGGTAGAATAGGGATGTGTTCACGTTCGCGTGTCCTCGCTGCCGGGAGGAGCTGGAGGCGGAGGATTCCATCCGCGGCACGCGGATGGCTTGTCCGCAGTGCGGGCAGCGGATCTCCATTCCCCGGAATCGGGCGTGGTCCAGCGGTGGCGATGCGCAGGGCGGGCCGCCGAGGGTCCTGGTGGTGGTGGTCGCCGTCGCGACGCTCTTCTTGATCGCGGGGGCGTTCTGGGGGCGGATGGTAGTAACCGCCCGCCGGGCTGAGGCGCGTGGGCCGGAATGCGTGAAGTGCCAGGGCACGCGTCAGGTGAAGTGCGCGACGTGCAAGGGCGAGAAGACGCAGCGGTGTCCCAACGACAAGTGCGATAAGGGGCAGTCCGTGAATTCGCGCGGGACTCTTGAACAGTGCTTCTCGTGCAACGGGCGAGGGGCGGTTCGATGTCAGACGTGCGCGGGGGTGGGGGCGTACGCTTGTCCGGTTTGCGTGGACGCGGGGGCGAGGTGAGACACATGCTCGAGGATTTCGAGGCGTTTGTGCGGGCGGGCGTCGAGCGGGGAGTGATCGACGCCGAGAAGGGGCAGGCGTTGCTTCGGGCGTGGCAGGAGCGCAGCGCCGGGCCGCAGGAGCAGGCGCGGGAGCTGGTGACGGGCGGATTCATCGACACGTCGTGTCTGGTGGAGCTGGGGGACGAGATCGCGTTCCCGTATCGGCAGACGCTGAAGGTAACGCTTCGGGAGTGCGAGCGGCCCAAGGAGCCCGCGCGGGTGCTGCTGCCGGAGGGTCTGCCGGCGGAGGTGGAGGCGGTGGCGGCGGCGGATCGGGCGCGGCACTTCGTGGAGCGGGAGGGGAAGCCGCCGCGGTTCTACCTGGTTCAGAAGGCAGGTCAGGGCGGCATGGGCGTGGTGTGGAAGGCGTGGGAAGTGGAGTTGCGCCGTTGGGTGGCGGTCAAGATCCTGACGGGCAAGAGCGAGGACGATCGCAAGCGCTTCAAGCGCGAGGCGCAGATGGCGGCGGGGCTGCAGCACGCGAACATCGTTCCCGTGTACGAGGTGGGCGACTGGAACGGAATTCTGTTCATCAACATGGCGTATCTGCCGGGGCGGACGCTGGCGGACGCGCGGGGGACTCTGAAGCTCGAGGAGCGGGTACGGTGCGTGATGGACGCGGCGCGGGCGGTTCAGTTCGCGCACGAGCACGGAGTCCTGCATCGGGATCTCAAGCCGAGCAACATCCTGTTGGGCGAGCGGGGGGCGGTGTATGTGTGCGACTTTGGTTTGGCCAAGCGGATGGAGCCGGGGACGAGTCTGACGATGGAGGGGTTTGTGGTGGGGACGCCGGCGTACATGCCGCCGGAGGCGGCGACCCTGGCAGGGCCAAAGGGGGATCCGCGGTCGGACGTGTATTCGTTGGGGGCGGTTCTCTACGAGATGCTGACGGGGCGGCCTCCGTACAAGGGGGCGGACGCGATGAAGGTGTTGTTGGAGGTCGTATCGAAGGAGCCGAAGGCGCCGCGCAAGGTGGACTCGAGGATTCCGGTGGAGCTCGAGGTGGTGTGCCAGAAGGCGATGGAGCGTCATCCGTGGGCGCGTTACGGGAGCGCGGGGGCGCTCGCGGACGAGCTGGGTCGATGGCTGCGCGGCGAGGGGATCATGGCGCGGCCGACGGGGCGGGTGGTGAGGTTGGGGAGGTGGGTGAAGGCGCGGCGGGTGATTTTGGGGACGGCGGTGGGGGTTGCGGTGGTGGTGGCGGCGGGGTGGATGGTGAGGGCGCGGGTGGTGGC
>JACPRB010000281.1 GCA_016190155.1 Planctomycetota bacterium | reverse complement strand
GAGGAAGCCGTCGCCGAAGCCCCCAAACCCATCGAGCCCACTCCCGCAAAGACAGACGAAACCGTCGCCGAAGCGCCCAAGACCGAACCCCCCGCTCCCAAGCGCGAGGAAGCCGTCGCCGAAGCCCCCAAACCCGTCGAGCCCACTCCCGCGAAGACAGACGAGACCGTCGCCGAAACGCCCAAGCCCGAACCGCCGCCCCTTGTCCTTGCCCCTATGAAGGGCGACTACAACCACAACGGTCGCCTGGATCTCGAGGACGCGGAAGCCCTGAACCGCGAGATCCTCTCGGGGCGCACGCCGGACCCCGACATCTGGGACTGCACGCAGGACGGTGAGGCGGATTGCGCCGACGTCCTGGCGATCATGCAAGCGCAGGAGAAGAACCCGTGAGGCTCCATACCCTTTTCGCGATGACCCTCATGATTGCGGGCTGTGCCTCCGGCCGCTCGGAGCCGCCCTCCACGCTTCTTCACGAGTCACCGCCCCGCGTCACCCTGCACGTCGGAATCGATACAAAGGGCGTTCCCTTGGGCACCTACCTGATCAGGATCGTACGCGACCCGGCGGAAGCGCGCATCACACAGATCTGCCCGACGCCTGGAACCGAGTTCCTGGGCGCACCCACCTTCGATCCGCTGAGCTTCCCCTCCCAAGCCACGCGCGTCACGGGATACAGCCTTCGACAACCTCCGCCGCGTGGCCCATACCGACTCCTCACCATCGTCTTCGAGCAAGCCGGCGTATCGGCCCGAAGTCCCGTAGACTTCATCGTAGAGCGCCTCTACGATACGTCCAACCCGCCGCAACGCATCACCGAGTACCAAGTGATCCAAAGCCGCCCCACGCTCGACTTCGCGCACCCGGACTAAGCGTCGTTTGGTCTTGACGCCGCCCCCGCCACATCGCATATTAGCGTGATCGGGTGAGCCCGTCGGGCCCAACCGAGATCGAAAGATGAAGGACGGGAGGGAGGGGCACATTACGCCGCTTTATTCTTTTGTTCGGCGGCGCACTCCGGCTTCCACGCAACCGAGCCGTCCGGTCTTTCCATCGCATCTCCATCGTCGCGCTTCCCTGACGAATGTCATACACCGACCTTCTCTGGAGGCAGACCATGCGATACCTCGGTAGAGCACTGCTGCTCCTGGTCGTTCTCAACGGATCGTGCCTCAAGAAGTCCTGCACGGAAGCCGGCCCGCGCATCGTCCTCGGCTCCAAACAAAGCCGGCTCCTTTCCCCGTTTCCCACCGACCGGCTGACCGTTCCCGATCCGAGCACCGCGACCGGCCTCCGCGTGGATCTCCCCATGCCGGAGAACGGCAACGAGCTCGAACGACAACTCGTCGAGGAGGCCAACCGCCTCGACGGCTTCGGCGTGTTCGCGCCCCTGTGCATCCAATTCGATCAACCGCTGGATCTGACCACCGTACGCCAGGACTCCTGCTTCCTGGTGAACGTCCAGGACGGATCGCGCGTGCCGCTCGACCTCGATCTCGGATACTATCCGATCGACGTGAGCCGCCCCCTCACATTCTTTCCGAACGACCCGACGTACCCTTCGCTCATCCTCAGCGAGAAGAACCGAGTCGCTCATTACGAAGACGTAAGCGACACGCTCATCCTGCGCCCGACCGTGCCGCTGAAACCGGCCTCACGCTACGTCGCCATCCTCTCGCGCAGGATCCACGGAACGGACGGCCTTCCCGTTCAGCCGCCGGCCAACGAATCCCCGACACCGGAGGAGTTCAACGATTTCGTTCAGGCCATCCGGTGGACCGATCTGACGCCGGCGGACGTCGGCTTCTACTGGACGTTCACCACCCAGAGCGTATCGCGCGAGCTGGAGCTCATCCGCGCGGGACTCGACGGCCAGGGATCGATGTCCTGGCTCGCCGAACAATTCCCGCCCCGCGTCGCCTCCATCACCGATCTGGGACGCGGCCTCTTCGACGGCAATCCGTACACGCTGGAGGGCTCGATTTGCGGGACCGTCTTCAGCCTGATCTACAGGATCTTCAAGATCATCTCTCCCCTCTACCCGAAGTTGGAAATGGACATGCGACCGTACGGGGCGGTCTTCGGCGACACGAGCAACGTGGATTACTTCTTCTTCGGCAAGTTCCAGTCGCCGAACTTCCTGGCTACCCCCGGGGGGACCTTCTCGATCGACGGGCCATCGGGCACGGCCACCTTCTCCTCCGCCTCCGTTCCGTTCATGGTTTCCGTCCCGAAACCGACAGCCGAGAACAACTATGCCCAACCGCCGTACCCCGTGGTGGTCGTGGGCCACGGCCTGACCGGAAGCCGGATCATGACGATCCCGTTCGCCAACCAGTTCGCCGCGCGCGGGCTGGCGGTCGCGTGCATCGATTTCGTCGGACACGGCCCTCAGGAACAGATCTACATGTTTCCCAGGATCCTCAAGGGACTGCACGAACCGTGGGCCTCGCTCGTGAAACCGCTGATCCTCGCCATGGGGGCAGCGGTCGGCTGCACGCCGAATCCGCTGAATTCCCTGTCCGACATGGTCGACAAGGTCTTCTCATGCGGCTTCCTGGCCCCGATCTGCACGGAAGGCCGCAGCCCGGACCTCGATGGCGACGGAATCCTGGAACCGACGAGGACGTTCTTCTCGGCCAACTTCTTTCAGATGCGCGACAACATGCGCCAGTGCGTCGTGGACCTCATGCAGTTCATCCGCATCTTGCGCCGGCTGGGCCAAGACGTCGACCTCAATGGCACCCTCGACGTCGCCGAGGGAGACATCGATCGCGACGGCGTGCTCGATCTGGGGGGACCGAACCAGCCGATCACGTATTCCGGCATCTCGCTGGGCTCGATCATCGGCGGCGTGCTGATGGGCGTGGATCCGCTCGTCTCGACAGGCGCGCTCAACGTGGCGGGAGGCGGGCTGGCCGACATCATGTTCCGCACGACCATCCTGCGCGAGCCCTACGTCCGCCACGTCATTCTCGACATCTTCGGTCTGGCGATCGTGGGACGACCGGCGGACGGTCAGATCCGGTTGACGTTCAACGACGCACCGATCGAGGACGCCTTCTGGAGCGTGCCGGCGGATATGGCGTCGCACATGGAGATTCAGAACGTGACCAAGGGCCGGGTGGAGACGCCGGCGATAGGTCCCGACGGCTCCTTCATCGCGACGATGCTGTGCGACGCCGGCGACGATCTCCTGATCCGAGTGACGTCCCCGTTCGATCAGGTCACCGAACAAACGGTCAAGGCGCCCGTTCAGGGGCTGGGGCTGCCTCGGGCCACGCGGCGCGCTCGGGAGTACTTCATGCTCACCCAGTGGTTCCTCGAGCCCGCCGACCCGATCTGCTATGCCCCCTATTGGTGGCAACGTCCTCTCGCCGGCATGCCGGAGAAGCAGGTCCTCCTGCAGCTGACCCCCGGCGATCCCACGGTCTGCATCTCGAGCGGAGTGGCGCTGGCGCGAGCAGCCGGGCTGATCTGTCCGGACCGCATGCAGCTGCTCGTGGACATGAAGATCCCGATCGGAGAGAACCTCGCCGTAGACCAGCGGCTGCCCGTCGAATCGGCGGAGTATCGCGCCGTTCGCTTCCATGCCGCCGGCCGGCACAGCTATCTCATGGGCGACAACCGGACGATGCTGGACAAGTCCAAGGAGTTCGCCCTCGCGGCTCAGGATCAGCTGGCCGTGTTCTGCCAAACAGGCGGCATCATCATCCCCGAATACCCCATTTTTGAAGAGGTGATACCCGATGGGAACTAACGTGTGTGCGTCCCTGTCCGTCGTGTTGTGGAGCGTCGTCATGAGCTTTTCCTCCGCCTGGGCGGCCCAAGAGCAGGCGCCGGAACGGCCGAAGCTGGAGGAACCGACCTCCGTCACGCCGATTCCCGCCGAAGAAGCCTTCGGAGTGACGTATCGCTACTGGAGCGCGTCCCTTCGCGGAGATGTCCAAGCGGACAAGCCGGGCGTTCCGGGAACGGACGTTCGATTCGCCGCCGACCTCGACCTGGACCAGGCGGAATCGTTCAACGACCTGGGCGTTTGGCTCAAGCTCGGCGAGTTGGGGACCTTCCGCGCCGATTGGATGTTCGGACGATTCGAGGAAACGGAAACGCTAGATTCCGCGCTCACCTTCTCCGGCATCAGCTATGCGGCCGGAACCCAGGTGCGCAGCCACATGTCGGTCGACGTCGTCACGCTGATGTACGAACATCCCTTGCTGGCGCCGCCGACTCCGAACGAGGATCTGGCCCTCTCGATCGAACTCGGAGGCAAGTACATCGCCGTCTCCAGCAAGATCAGATCCGCCACCGCCACTGAAGAAGGCGACGGCCGGGGCTTCATCCCCATCGTCGGCGCGCGGGCTTCGTATCCCATCTGGGATTCCGTGTGGATCCAGGGGGAGATCTCAGGTCTCGGGTACGCCGACAACGACATCCGGCTGCGCGCCATCGACGCGGCCCTGGACGTCCAGGCGGCACCGTGGGAGGGACTCCTCCTCGCGATCGGATACCAGTTCGCGGACATCTTCGCCCTGGACAGGTCGAAGTCCGACGAAGATGTCGAGCTGGACTTGAGCCTGATGGGACCCCGCTTCTCGGTGGCCTGGCAGTTTTGAGGCCGCCGCAAGAAGTCCCTTCCGCTCGGCGGACTCACCCTCCGAAGCCTTCTCAACGGCGAAGGAGGGTGAGTTCGTCCGCCTACTTCACCGTCCAGACGTCGCCCGACCGGAACAGCTTCTCCAGGTCGCCTTCGCCGAGCTTCTTCCGCGCCGCCTGGATCTGATCCGCCACGCGCTGCTCCAGGGTCGGCATCGAGACCGCGCGGAACACCCCGATGGGAACCGGGAACTCCGGCGGCTCCAGGCGCGACAGCAGGAACGAAAGCGACTGCGACGTCTCGTCATGAACGAGCAGGTCCTTCTCGGTGACGCCGTTCTGGCCCAGCGTGACGACCTCGGGCTTCAATCCGCTCGCGCGGATGCCCTTATCGCGGTTCTTCCCGAAGACGAGCGGCTTGCCGTGCTCCAGGACCACATTCGCGTCGTCGCGGACCTCCTTGTCCGTGAACGAGTCGAACGCGCCGTTGTTGAAGACGTTGCAGTTCTGATAGATCTCCAAGAACGCGGACCCCTTGTGCAGGGCCATCCGCTTCACCGTGTCGATGAGATGCTTCGGGTAGACGCCGACCGACCGGCCCACCCAGGTGGCCTCCGCCGCCAGCGCCACCGAAATCGGATTCACCGGCTGCTCCACCGTGCCGAAGGGCGCGCTCTTGTTGATCTTGCCCATCTCGCTCGTGGGCGAATACTGCCCTTTCGTCAGGCCGTAGATGCGGTTGTTGAAGAGCAGGATCTTGACGTCCGTGTTGCGGCGCAGCGTGTGCAGCAAGTGGTTGCCGCCGATCGACAGACCGTCGCCGTCGCCGGTGGCGATCCACACCGACAGCTCGGGATTCGCCAGCTTGACGCCACTGGCGATCGCGGGAGCGCGTCCGTGGATGCTATGGAACCCGAACGTGTTCACGTAGTAGGGGAAGCGGCTCGAGCAACCGATGCCCGAGACGACGACGAACTTCTCTCGTGGGATGCCGAGCTGCGGAAACACCTGCTGGACCGCGTTCAGGATGGAGTAGTCGCCGCAGCCGGGGCACCAGCGCACTTCCTGCTCCGTCTGGAAATCCTTCTTCGTGTACTTGGGCGTCGTTTGGGGCATCGGCGCCCCCAGAGGGGTCGAGGGGCTCATAGCGTTTTCGCTTCCTGTTCAATGGTGGAAACCAGCTCGGTGACCTTGAACGGCCTGCCCTGCACCTTGTTGATGCCGCGGGCATCCACGAGGAACTTCGCGCGCAGCAGGAACAAGAGCTGACCGAGGTTCAGCTCCGGCACTACGACGCGCTTGGCGCGGCGCAGGATCGCGCCCAGATTCGCGGGGAACGGGTTGATGTATCGGAGGTGCGCATGCGCCACCTTGATCCCGCGATGGTACGCCGCTTCCCGCGCCGCGCGGATCGAACCGTACGTGCTCCCCCAGCTCACGAGCAGCAGGGGCGCATCCTCCGGCCCTTCCACCGACTGCGCGGGCACGTCCTGCACGATGCGCTGGATCTTCGCGGCTCGCATCCGGCACATGAAATCGTGGTTCTCGGGATCGTGGCTGACGTTGCCGTGGATGTGACTCTTCTCGAGCCCACCCACGCGGTGCTCCAACCCCGGGGTCCCCGGGATCGCCCACGGTCGCGCCAGCGTCACCTCGTCGCGCGCGTACGGCGCGAAGTTCTTCGGATCCGTATGGAACTTGACCTCGATCTTGGGCAGATCCTCCGCCTTCGGGATGAGCCACGGTTCCGCGCCGTTGGCCAGGTATCCGTCCGACAGCAGCATGACCGGACACATGTACTTCGTGGCGAGCCGCACCGATTCCATCGCCGTCGCGAAGCAATCCGCCGGCGTGGCCGCCGCCAGCACGCAGATCGGCGACTCGCTGTTGCGCCCGAACACGGCCTGCAGGAGATCCGCCTGCTCCGTCTTGGTGGGCAATCCCGTAGAAGGACCGCCCCGCTGAACGTCGACGATGACCAGCGGCGTCTCCGTCATGACCGCCAGGTTGATCCCCTCGCTCTTGAGGGCCAGGCCAGGACCGCTCGTGCCCGTCACCCCGACGGCGCCGGCATACGACGCGCCGATCGCGGCGGTCACGGCGGCGATCTCATCTTCGGCCTGGAACGTGATCACTCCGAAATTCTTGTGGCGCGCCAGCTCGTGCAGCACGTCGCTGGCCGGCGTGATCGGATAGCTGCCGTAGAACAACGGGCGTCCCGCCAGCTTGCAGGCCGTCACGAGCCCCAGCGCGATCGCTTCGTTGCCCGAGATGTTGCGGTACGTGCCGGGCGCGTACTTCGCCGGCGGGACCACATACTGGGAATGGAACAGCTCGCACGCCTCGCCGTACGAATACCCGGCCTTCAGCGCCAGCGAGTTGGCCTCCACGAGCTTGGGGTCCTTCTTGCCGAACTTCTCCTGGAACCAGCTCAGCGTCGTCTCCAGGGGCCGGCTGTATAGATAGTAAAGGATGCCGAGGGCGAAGAAATTCTTGCAGCGCTCCTTGTCCTTGTGCGGCAGTTCCACCGACTCGAGCGCCTTCAGGGTCAGCGTCGTGATGGGCACCTTGTAGACCTGATAGGCGCCCAACGTCCCGTCTTCCAGCGGATTGCTCTTGCAGTTGGCCTTCTTCAAGTCGAGGGCTTCAAAGGAGTCCGTGTTGGCGATGATGATGCTGTTGGACGGCAGCTCCTTGAGATTGGCCATCAGCGCCGCCGGATTGAACGCGACCAGGACGTCGGGCCGATCGCCCGGCGTGTGGATATCCCCGGACGAGAACTGGATCTGATAGCCGGACACGCCGGCCAAGGTCCCCGCCGGCGCGCGGATCTCCGCCGGATAATCCGGAAACGTCGACAGGTCGTTGCCGAGGGTCGCGGTGGTCGTGGTGAACTGCTGGCCGGTGATCTGGACTCCGTCACCGGAATCGCCGGCAAACCGGATGACGACCGACTCCAACACCTCTTTCTTGCGTGATTTCTGCGACGTCGTAGCGGACTCTGAGCTCATGAGGTCCTCTCTGGAGTGGGAACTTCGATGCCGATACAGGCGCATGATAGCGACTGCCGGGAAGCGACGCAAGAAAGCGGCCGGTGGGGCGAAGTTTCCCCAGATGTCGGAAGGAAACCGGTGGGAGATGGGGAGAGCTGCAGATGGAGAATACCATTTCTCGGCCATCTCCCCCTGAAGGGCCGCCGGCAATTCGAACAGCGCGTGTTCTATGCG
>JACPRB010000277.1 GCA_016190155.1 Planctomycetota bacterium | reverse complement strand
CGCCGGCGGTGGTCGGGAAGGTGGCTGCCCCCGTAAACCCCGTGAGATATACATTGCCCGAAGAATCGACGTCGATGGAGTTGCCGGCATCGTCAGCGGTTCCTCCGAGGAAAGTGGACCATGCGAGGGAGGCGCCCGAGGCGTTGAGTTTGGCCACGAAGGCATCCGTTGCGCCGCCGAGGGTCGTGTCGAAGGCGCCGGCAGTGGCAGGGAAGTCGGAGGACCACGTATACCCCGTCACGTATACATTGCGGGAGGAATCGAGGTCGAGGGCGTAGGAGACGTCGTTATTGGCTCCCCCGAGGAAGGTGGACCAAGCGAGGGAGGCGCCTGAAGCGTCGACTTTCGTCACGTAGATGTCGTACAGTCCGTTGAGGCCGGTGTCGTAGGCTCCGGTGGTGACGGGGAAGTCGGAATTGGTTTCTCCGCTCACGTAGACGTTTCCGTCGCCGTCGATGGCGATGGCGCGGCTGCGGTCGTCGGTCTCGTTCGAAGAATTTCCAGAACCTCGTCCCAAGAACGTTCCGTACGTCAGCGTGGGATCGATGAAGAGGGGCCTTTCGTGGTCGTAGGCGCCGACCTCGAAGCCGTAGGTTCCCCCGGCCATCACGACGAAGCGGCTGTCCACCTCTCGGAGGCCGTCGCCGTCCTGCTGGAAGGCGATGGGTTTGGACTCCAGGAAGTCCCCGAGCTCGGTTTGGATCTTCAGCCCTCCCGAAGGTTCGGCCGAGATTCCTTGGGCGCCTCGATAGGCGAAACGCACGGCAGCGACGTCGGCCCCGGGCTTCAGCGCCAGGGTGTATTCGAGGCCGGCCGGCCGAGGTTCGTAGATGACGTCGACGCCCGGCCATACCTCCGTGTAGACGATTTTCTCGTACGAGGGGAGTCCTTCGCGCCATCGGGCCTGGCCGCCGATATAGGAGTTGACGCGAGTGGTGCCTTCGCCGAAGGCCTGAGGCTCGGCGGGGCGTCCACCGAGGAGCTCAGCCTGCAAGGCGATGCCTCGCTCCGGGCCGACGGCGGACAGAGTGAAACCCTGTGAGGTGAAGAAGACGGAGACGTTGCGATCTCGCAGGCAGAACTTGACGCGCTCGTCGAGTTGGCCTTCGTTGCGGATGAGGAGACCGGGCATCTTTGCGAGCGTGGCGGGGGCATCTTGGCTGGGGAGCTCCTGCCGGTGGGGGACGAGCGATGCGTCCGGCGCGGGGGTCGTGTTGGATGGGGGGAGTTCCGGCGGGGCACCGTGTAGGGCGTCGACGAAGGTCGTTTCCTGATGACTGGGTTGTGTGGCCGACGGGACGGGGACCTGCGTGGCGCGCACGGCGATCGTGAGCGCGATCAGCGCTGATCCGTAGATTGCCACGCGCTTGGCGTTTCCGAAGAGAGGATTCATCGGTTGTTTCTCCTCCCGGGAGTCACGTTGGGCTCCCGGTTGAAACCCTGGTCAGGGCCGGCTTCAAACGGTTCCGACCCATGACCCATTCCACCCCTCTACTAGTTCCGGCGGAGAGGCGGAGTGTCGTTTCTACATGTGGTATGGGTTGCCGGGTAGGGTTCAGGTTGAGGTTGAGGATCCAGAGGGTAACGGAGGAACCAGAGGAGGACTCAACAGCAGAGGACGCTGAGGACCCTGAGAGAAGGCCGGGCCATGCCGGTTACCGCGGTCATGGGTTGCGATGTTCCGTGCAGGTGTGCTGCGTCCGGAGACGTTCGAGGCGACCGGGTTCCCGGAGATTGAGGGATGATTCGCGGAGTTCGGCGCGGACGGGGGGCCAAGCGGGATCCTCGGGCAGGCGGGCGATGCACGCGTCGATCGCGTCGGCGTGGCCCGGCGCGGGTTGATCGGCGAGGAGCGCCGCGGCGGAGCGGATGAGGAGGGGCTCGTTGCTGTGCGAGAGCAGGTCGAGGGCGTGCCGCGTCCCGGCGCGGAAGTCCCGGAAGGTACATAGCGCGGCGTGCAGCACCGTTGGGTCTTTTTCTTCGAGGAAGAGTTCGTCGAGCGCGGCGATCATGCGTTCTCGCTCGCTGGCGCGGGAGGCGAGGGCGTGGACGGCGTTGGACCGGATGATGGGCGAGGGGTGGGTGCGCGCGGTACGGAGGAGCCACTGGGTCGCGGCTTCGTCCTCGACGCTCATCTTCGCGCTCACCTCGCGCAGGGTTATGTCGAGGCCGTTGTCGGAAGTCGGTCGGTCGGCTTGAAGGCGGGGTGTGGCGCCCTGCCCATCTTGGGCGAGCGGGGACGAGTCGGGGGATTCGGGATGCTTGAGCTCGAGACGGCGTTGACGAGCGGCGTATGACCGTCCGTCGTTCTTGAGGATCAGGAACGCGGTGGCGAGGACGGCGAGGCAGAGGGCCGGGATCAGGTGTCGCCAGATCCGAGTCATGAGCTCCTTGATTAATTCGGATAGGGTTGCGTCATTCTCTGGCTGATCGCGTTCCGGCACACGAGGCAGTACCGGAGCGGATCGTTCTCATCATCATGTTCGGACATGAGGCACTTATTTCGCGTTGGACGCCAGATTCCGAAGGGAGACTCGAGCGCTCCACTATAGACGTGAAGCGTGCCGTCCCCGAACTCGGGATCGGTGTCCCCGGAGCGCCACTTGGTGGTGTCGCGGCACGTAGTGAGATTGGGGGGGAGGCTGCCATCGCTGCAAACGCTACTATGGTCGACGTCGACCCATAGCTCGGAGATCATTCCTACAGTCCAGAGGTTGACCTCATAGACGTCGTTGGGAGCGGTGGGGGTGAATGGAAACTCGACCGGGGGAGTCGCGAGATCGTGCGGCTGGTGGCCCGCTGCTTGGGCAGGGCATGTTCCACAGTGCTCCTTGTAGAAGAAGGAAGAGGAGGAATTGTCGAAGTACGCCACCTGCGTGCGCACCCCGTTTGTGACCTTATTGATCCACACAGCAGAATACTCAAGGTAGTCGTAGAGGAGACGTGGGCGAACGATGAAAGGCCGGGGCGGGTTCGTGGAGTCGGCGGTGTACGTCACCGTCAACGTCAAAACGGGCGCGAGCGTCTTTGTCGTGGAGTCGCGGGGCTCATTGTAGCTCTTGGCGAAGCCCTTCTCTGAAATGTACTCGTCGCCCAGACCGCCGAGCGCGTGTCCGAATTCGTGGACGAAGAGTTGCTGGAAACGGGTTATGTTCGGGCCGCCCCAGACGAGGACGCTGCCGTTCCCACCCATTTCTGACTTGCCGCGATTGAGGCTGGTCGAATTGGCAAGCACGCAGGTGATGTTCCCCGCGCGGGAAACGGATGATGCGTTCGTGATCTTTCTGCGACCCTCATCATACCAGATGAAGGGATCACGGAAGATTTCCATCGTACTGGTTCCGGACGTGGGGGCGATCGGCAAGACGCGCCAGAAGTTGAACATACTGAGCTGGTCGGCGATCGGCTTCGTCAGCCGCGCCGCGTCGGCGGTGTCCTTGGTCTTGTTTTGGAAGAGGGTCAGATCGCCGATGGGGAATCCGTCGCCGACGAAGACCACGTCGATTCGGTTGGTGTCGACCAGCAAGGGGTTTGTGGTGCTCGTGCCGTCGGTCTTGTATCCGTAGATAAGCTCATAGGGGGTGTTTGTGGAGAAGCAATAGAAGTTCTGGATGGTGCGCGGCTGGGGCGCGCCGGAAGTGGCCCACGTCTTTCCCCACGACGTGCCGTATTGAAAGCCTTGCACGTAGTAGGTGGTGAGGTCCACCGCGCCGTAGGTCAGATCGATGGTACTGTCGCTCTTGAGGGTAATCGCGAACGTTGCGTGCGCTGAAGTATTGCGATAGTACGCGGCGGCGTTCCAGGTGATGACCAGCTCGCTTGGTGTCGCAGCCCAAGAGACTACGCCGTTGGAGCCGCCGGTGGGTTTCAGGTCGTCCCAGAAGCCGGCGATGACGTCGCTGACGGAGGTCGTCGGGAGTCCGGCGGGAGGTCCAGACGTGGCGGAGGACGTCAAGCTTACCCAGCCGTTGGTGCATACCCGCAGCGGCCACGAACCGCCCGGGTATGAGGTCCCCGCATACTTGAAATCGAAGGGCAGATAGACGGGGACGTTGATGTCGTCTCCCGTGATGATTCCCGAATTCTGAACAGTGACGGAGAGGGGGTTAGAGAAGAAGGACAGTTTCCAATCGCAGCTCGCCCGAGCTTTGACGGAGAATGTGCCTTCCGTCGAGAATACGTGGTTACGCACAGTAGAGGGGTCGGGGGGGGAATTCGGCGAGCCGTCGCCCCACTCGAACTCGTACTTGAGAGGGTGGCCTAGGCTGCACACGCTGTTGCTGACGGTATACGTGCGCAAGACCTCTGTAATGGTGTGCGCGACACCGGTCGGTACGAGAGGGGTGGACACGGTGTGGGAGGTCGGGGTGGTGCTCTGCACGGCGCTGGTGAAAAGGCCTTGGTTGCCCGCATTGTCGTAGGCGCACACTTTGTAGTAGTACGTCGTGCCGGGCGTCCGTCCGGTGTCCGAGTAGATCGTGGCGGGGGTATCCACGATTTGCGAGAAGGGACCGCTGGAGCTGGTGGATCGTTGGAGCTTGTATCCGGCGATCCCTGATCCGTCCTGGTCCACGGGGGCGGTCCACGAAACGTCGATGATGGTCGTGTCGACCGCGGTGGCGGCGAATCCCGTGGGAACTGGGGGAGCGGTGACATCGGTCCAGTCGCTGGCGATACTGGTGTAGGCGCTGTTGTTTCCCGCGAGGTCGTAGGCGCGCACCTGGTAGTAGTACCTCGTGCCGGTGAGGAGCTCGATGTTCGAGTAGGTCGTTGTGGTGGTGGTCGCGATCTGCGAGAAGGTGACGCCATCGGTGGATCGCTCGATCTTGTATCCGGCGAGCGTCGATCCGCCGGTGTCCGTGGAGGCGGTCCAGGAGAGGTTGATCTGGCTCGTGGACATGGCGGTGGCGGTGAGGCCGCCGGGAGTCGAGGGAGGAGTCGTCTCGTTGACCGCCGGCGTCAGGGCGTTTACGGTGCTGGTGTAGGCGCTGTTGTTGCCCGCGTTGTCGTAGGCGCGCACTTTGTAGTAGTACCTCTTGCTGGCGGTGAGTCCGGTGTTCGAGTAGGTCGTTGCGGGGGCGGTCGCGATTTGCGAGAAGGTGCCGGCGAGGCCACTGGTGGATCGCTCGATCTTGTATCCGGCGAGCCCCGATCCGCCGGAGTCCGTGGAGGCGGTCCAGGAAAGGTTGATCTGGCTCGTGAGGACCGCGGTAGCGGTGAGTCCGCTGGGAGTCGTGGGATTCATCAGCTCGGTCCAGTCGCTGGCGATACTGGTGTAGGCGCTGTTGTTTCCCGCGAGGTCGTAGGCGCGCGTCTGGTAGTAGTACCTCGTGCCGGCG
>JACPRB010000276.1 GCA_016190155.1 Planctomycetota bacterium | reverse complement strand
GAGAGAGGTTTTACAAGTGGGACGTGCGGACGGAGGAGTACCTGAAGGAGCCGTGGCAGATCACGCAGGGGTACGAGCCGATCAGCAAGATGCTGCTGGGGAAGAACGGATTCGAAGAGCCGGCGTGGCGGCGGCAGGCGTTCGGGGAGTCGCTGACGGAGCGCGGGGCGCGGGAGGTGGTGGCGGGGCGCATCACGTATGTGAGGAATCCGCGGTACGGGGAGTCGGCGCCATTCCAGGCGGGCGAGCACCACGAGATCATCGAGGCGCTTCGGGCGCTGCGGTTTGCGAACGAGTTTATCGGCGTGGAGTTGACGGCCGAGTCGATGGCGTCGGTTCGGGCGATCATTGGAGAAACGCGGGCGTCGGGAAAGTTGGCGGAACTTCTCTTAAAGCCGTTGTTCGCGATGCGGTTCAACGTGGCGCTGGAGAAGCTGCAGTACACTTCGCGGGATAATCGGCGGCTGTTCGACCTGTTGGAGGAGGCAGGGCTGACGGAGCTGGCGCGGGAGAACGGGATCTCGCTTCGGACGCCGCTGGCGAAGGCGCCGCCGGAGGACGGGGCGGCGGTGGAGCGGCTGGGTCGGTCGATTACGGTGTACCACGGGACGAAGGGGGGTTATAAGGCGGCGTGGGGGATCGCGCGCGGCGGACTGTTCATGAGCGAGAGCGGATCCTTCGGCGCAGGCGCGTATACGGCGACGGATCCTCAACATGCCCTCTCCTATGCGAACGGCGAGGCGGACTTCGTCGTTCGCGTACGTCTCTCGCCCGACGCTCGGGTCGGGGGTGACGTGGAGATTCACGATGGGATCTATCTTCTCAAGACGGATCGCGCGGTCGAGGGCATCGAGAGACCATTGATGTTGGCGCAACGCATGGCGAGACTCGAGTCGCTTCTCCTCGGGACGGACGGGCAATCTCCGCAGGCGGGCCGGGAGTACCTGGAAGATTTCAAGGGCGGTGTCGGCGCGGTCCGGCGCGTGTCTCCCCACGCGAGACGCCTTCTCAGGGTCCTCGAGGAGACGGACGGCCGGGCGGTCGATCCGGAGGAGAACGTCTTTCGTCGGGAATTGCGGGAGGTCCTTCGCGATTTCCACGGGGTGAAGGCGACCGTCCTGGACCGGGAGATCGATCGACTTGTCCAAGGGGAGGTGAAGGCCCCTTATTCCGAGGCGATGACGGATTGGGCCATCGGCGAGATCCTGCTGTCGGAGGGGCGGGCCGAGAGGAGGGATCGAATCAAGGTCGCCCTCGTCCAGGTGCGGCAGGATCTGTCGCCCGAGCGGATCGAGCGGGACTGGTCCTTCTTGTCGTACGCGCTTCGCTACGAGAGGATTCTGCCCGATGAGGCGCGTCCGCTCCGGGAGGCGATGGTGCGGCAGGCGGCACGGATCATCGAAGACGTCTCTCTTCACCGGGTCAGTCTCAGTACTCAAGAGTGGGCCGGGCGATTCCTGGAGGAGAACAGGGCTTTTGATGGGGTGTATGCGCGGCTGTCCCGGGCGGATCGCGAGGAGTTGCTGCGATGGTCGACTCTCTCCAAGGATTCCCTCTGGAAGATCGTCCGAACCGAGCCGGATGCGGGACTGCGCGCGGAGGCGTGGAGGAGGCTTGTTCCCAAGCTCAGCTCGAAGACCGTCGCCGGATCCGCCGAGGTGGCCTCCGTGATCGCGGTGATTCCATACGAACCCGATCCGGAGGTGCGGAGGGTGGCGGTGGATCTTCTGGGCTCGCGGTCGCTGCCGGACTGGCATGTCGGCCCCGTGCTTCGGGACCTGGGGCCGGCGGCGGAGGGTTTCGAGGACGCCCGACGGACGCCCGCGTGGAGGAGCGGGGCCGGCGATTCGGAATTCACTCGCGCGGCGATCTGGAAAGCGCTGGAGGGGTTGGAACGCGGCGATCCGGAGGCGGTCGGCGCGGTGCGCAAGATGCTGGAAGGGTGGATCCGGGAAGGCAGGGTGCCGGACGGTCCGGACGGGCGGTTTTCGAGTTTACGGGCGCTGGCGTATTTTGCGAAGCAGGTGCCGGAGAAGGAATTCCAGTCGGTCTACAGACAAGCGCAGGATCTGATCGATCGTCGGGTGCGCGGGGTGCTGGGCGCGTCGCCGGAAGGTGCCTCGTTGATGGCCGACGCCTGGAAGTTCCTCCTGGAGCAGATGGACGGATGGAAAGGACTTCGGGAATTCCCTCGGACCCGGGATGCGGCGGTGGGATATGCGATGGGGTTTTTGCAGGAGCAAGCACAGTGGATAGGTGAGCCGCGTCGCTACGAAGAAGAGGCCTTGGAGTTCCTTCATCGTGCCGGGAAGATCGAGGAATGGTACGCGCGGATGAGCTTCGGGCTTCGCGGGGGAATCTTGTGGACCGCGGAGCGTCTTTACAAGAAAGGCAGGGCGCCTTGGACGCCGGGCTTTCTTCGCAAGGTGGCCGGATCGGATCCTCATCCTCAGCGGCGCCTGTCGGCGTGGTACGATCTGATGGAAGGCGATCCGACGGAGCTGCGTCGGCTGTTCCCGGCGCTGGAACACGAAGGCGTTCCGGAGTTGCGCTGGCTCTTGCGCGCCGATGCCGCGCGGTTCGCGGAGAAAGTAACCGCTTCGGGTTTGCTGGCGTACCTCGAGGGCCAGGAGGGTTTTGTCGAGGCGCGGCGCGAACGGGCGGAGGCCCGTACACGCGGAGGGCTCACGCCGCTGGAGGGGCCGGTGTCGACGGAGATGTACAAGAAACTGGGTGAGTACGGAGAGGATCTGCGGTTGACGCCGGCGTGGAGGCGGGCGCGGGCGACCGGAGAGCCCTTCGACGGCTTGCCTTTCGGGCGAGCCAAGGTGTGGCGCGCGTTGGAGGACGGGACGGATTCGTCGCTGGTCGAGATGCGGCGGATGCTGCAAGGGTGGATCCGTCAAGGGGAGGTGCCGGAGGGGCCGGACGGGTATGCCTCCAGCTTGAACGGCCTGATCGAGTTCGCGTCGCGCGCGAAGGCGCGGGAAGGCCAGGCCACTCGAGAGTTCGTCGAGACATTCGAAGGCGTGCAGGACATGCTTGCGGAGCGCGCGATCAAGGAGATACGCGGGATAGACCACAGGGAGTACGCTTTCACCGATTCGGTGGAGTTCCTCTTCAAGCTGCGCGCAGGTGATGCCATGTATCGGGGCTACCTGTCGCTTTCGCCTGATAAGCAATGGGCTGCAGTGGGGGTCATGGATAAGCGGCCGCGGCGTACGGAGTCATACGTCGAGTTGTTGGAGCGCGTGGCGGATTCCGCGCCGGACCCGAGTTCGCGCCGGGCGGCTTGGTCTTCTCTGGCTCGCGCCGAGACCTCGCCGGCCTTGTTGGATCGGGTTTTCCGTCATGAAGGCAACCCCCTTGTTCAGTTCGATGTCTTGCAAGCGCTGGTCGAGAAGCCGCCCGATCCCGCAGGGAGTTCGGCGATTTCCCGCTTGGCCAAGGAGACGACGCATCCGCAGATCCTGGCCTTCCTCGTTGCGGTTGCGAGAGGTGGGCATGGCTCCTCCAGTGTTGTGGCGGAGGCTCTCCGGCAGCGTCCCGATTACGACGTCCTCTCGAAGACTTCCCTTCCCTACAACGCCTTCACCTTCGATTGGGGCGACGCGAGAAAGGAGGATCCTCGTCTGACTCCGGCGTGGCAGCGGGCGCACGCGGGGCCTCAGAACCGCGTGGTGGGCCGGTGGGCGGTGCGTGAGGCGATGGGGGCGGCGCAGTTCGGGGCGGCGTACTTGGTGAAGGAGGCGGCGAAGGCGCGCAGCGTGCGGCAGGTGCGGGAGTCGGCGCTGGCGATGAAGGAGCCGATGTTCTGGGGGTCGCTGGGGGTGTTCAGCGGATCAGCTCAACTGACGCGGGCAGGGTTGCGATGGGTGCCGATGCCGCGGTGGGCGCGGGGCGTGTCGATGGCGGCGTTTCCGCTGGCGGTGGGGATGGGGGCGATGCAAGGGATGGCGGGGCAGTTTTCGCCGAAGGACCTCGCCGTTTCCACGGGCGTCTTCTTGGGCGCGGGAACGGTGGTGGATGTGGCGGCACGCTTGATGATGAGGTCGTCGACGGGTTGGTGGCTGGGCGTGGCGAAGCTCGCGGCGACGCTGTACCTCGCGGAGGCGGTGGAGGGGCGGTTGAGGCCGGCGTCGGCGGGGGTGCGGGAGCGGATTGAGGGGATCGTGCCGTGACGCGTTGATTGGATCAGGTGAGTCCTGGGGGAAGAGGATTCGACGCGGTGTCGGGAATCATCCGCGTTCTCTGCGCTTACAGCGGTCGTTACGGGATTACTTGGCATCGTGGTTAATAACAGAGACTCGTGCGACGTATATGAAGGCGGCGGGATGATGATTCAGGAACGAGAACTCTTTCAGGCTTGGAGGACGGCACCCAGCCGGGAAGCCCTCCTGGAGCTCCTTCGGAGCTATCAGAATCGAATTTACAACGTCTGCTTTCAGGTCCTGAGGCACTCCGAGGACGCGGAAGATGCCACGCAAGAGGTCCTTCTGAAAATGATCGACGGCGTGAACACGATCCAGGACCATGAGCATTTCAGGTGCTGGGTCTATTGCGTCGCCGCGAATGCCGCCTTGGACGCCAGACGCAGGCGCTTGCGCCTGGCTGCGAGGGAAAAAAAGGTGCCGACGACGAACAATCCAGGGACGCGATCGAATGAAGCGCGAGACGCTCTTCATGAGGCGATCGCCGAACTCGATGACGAGCTCTGCGCCGTGGTAATCGAGCACTACTTTGAGAAGGCGACGTTTGAGGATCTCGCGGCAAGGTATGGGATTTCGGCCGTCGCCGTGTGGAAGAAGGTCAAGCGAGCGAAGGAGCGGCTCAAGGAGATCCTTGTCTCGGTGGGACTTTCAGCCGCCGTTCCTTTCGTCGATTCGGCTCTGGAATCTCTCGTCCCGGTCAAGCCATCTCGCAGCCTCATTCGCGAGGGCGTACTTGCGAAGATCACCTGGGTGGCCTCGATCCGCAGCGCACCCGCTGTGGCGGCCAAAGGAGCATTAGGTATGGCGGCGAAAGGCAAGCCGGCGTCACTGGTTCTTGTCCTGGTTCTGGCGGGTATGGGGGGGCTGGCGGTGGTCGGCGGTGTCGCGCGCCGGGACCGAGCGGCCATTCACCAGGACCGCGATCACCCCCCACGTTCTGGAAGCGCTTGGTCGGGTCCGCACCAGTCCTCACACGTGGTTACGAGCGAAGGCGGAAAGGCCGATGTTTCCACGACGACGAGGCGAAGAGAGGAATCAGGGCGCGGCGAAGGGGAGACTCCGGCGCTTTGGTCGTGGTTGGACGCCTATTGTGGCCTCTTGGAAGAGCTGCGGGAAAAAGCGGAAGGTCTCGCTCGCGATTGGAAGGACGTCCATTGGGACGATAACGAAGTCATGAATAACGCCTATAGTCGCGCCTTGGAAGAGTCGGGCTTTAGGAAGTTGTCCATGCAGGATCAGGAGGCGCGGCGCGAACTGCGTAGAATGGTCCTTGAGAATCCGGAATCGTTTCTTGCTTACCTGGAGAAAGCGAATGCTCAGCCATTCTACTATCAGTTGATTGATCTTCTGCGGGATCGTGAATCTCCCGAAAGCAGTTATAGCGGCTGGAAGCAGCAGTTCGCGGGTTTTCCCTCCTCGCTCTCCGAGGGACTGCTTCAGATTGCGTTGACGGGACATCCGAATAGGAAGTGGGCCGTCTTCCGGTTGTTCGAACATGTGGGTGATCAACCTCGCGAGTTCGGCCACGCTTTCCTGGCGGTCATCGAGGATCCGCATTCCTCTCCAGGGATTCAAGCCTCGGCCTTGCGGGCACTCCTCGGCGGCGGCAACAAGATTGGACCCGAGCACTATCCGCTAATCCAATCGTGGATCGATGCTCCGGCAACCGTGGAGAACGTTTTGGAGTTCGAGCGGAAGAAGGCCGCTGTCCTGGCGCTTGCGGCGATCGAAACTCAGGAAGCCGAGCTTCATCTGCTGAATCTGGCTGCCGCCAGGATGGACAGCGATTGGAGCGATGCTCTTGCGGAGGCCGTCTGGACAAGGGCAAGGCGCGCGAGGACGTCGCAATGGGATGCCTCTTACGCCAAAGCGATGGCCTCCATCATGGACAGCAACATGAAATGGGACATGCTGTTCATTGACGCGGCTCTGCACCTTTCACCTGAGATCGGGGCGCCCGTGATTCTAAAGGCGGCGGAGCGTATGCCGGTCGACGAGAAGCGAGAGCGTTGGTCGGAATTAGCGGAGGGCTTGCGCAACGGAGATGACGTGGCAGCTCTTCGCGCGGCACTCTGGGACGGAGTCCCTGAGGCGGTCTGGGCGTCTCCGTAGGGCGCGGCTACTTCGGAATCATCGGCGGCGCCTCGTAGCTGACCAGCGCCGTATACAGGAACGCCACCTTGAGGACCTCGGTCTCCACTTTGCCGAACTTGAACGCCAGTTGGTCCTTCCCCGGCGTTCCCAGGAGCCGATCGTCGTTGTCGGCGAACGTCACCGTCTTCTGGAAGTCGTCGGTTTCCACGTGGATGATCCGCCACTTCTTTCCGAGCTCCTCGTCCGGGCTCTTCTCGACCTTCGCCAGGGTCCGTGGGTCGATCGCGCGCAGCGAGGTTTCGCGGAGTTCCTCGAAGCCGCGCCGGCGCATCTCCTCCAGAAGCTGCATCATGACGGCGTCGGGCACCGTTCCCTGGAACGGGTCGCGGTAAAGCTTGGCGAACGCATCACGTGGGGCGCCGTGTTTGGAGCGCCATCCTTCCGAGACCAAGATGCGATACTCGTGCCGGTTCAGTCGCGTGCGGGGGTCGAGGTTGAATCGGATGTACGTGATCTTGACGGCCTTTCCCTCGGCGGGCGCGGGTTCTTGGGGCCCGCGTGGCGAAGAACATCCGTTGGTCAGCAGCCAGGCACTTGTTGCGAGCAGGGCGATAGTGGGGTTACGCTTCATTCTTCCCTCCGCCTCACCCCGATCGACTGCTCCATCTTGAACTGCCCCTTCATCTGGGTGTCCTCGCCTCCTTGCGGGTCCGGCAGCGTCAGGGTCATCTTGACCTCGAGGCTCATCTCGTTCTTCAAGGGACGTCCGGCATCCAGTGCGAACTGCAGGCGCCCTTTGCCCTCTCCCTCGAATTCCGGTTTGATGGCCAAGGGCATCTCTTCGTCGTCGCCGTCCTCGTTCTTCTCGGTCCCCACGACGAACTTGCTTTGGATGAAGGCGCAGTCGTGTCGATCGACCTTCTCGACCTTCTCGAAGGCGTTCTCGCCCTGCACGCGCATCTTGAAGGGCAGGCCGGGGAGCGTCAGCGAGTCGTTGTTCTTCCAGGAGTCTCCCGGCCCCACTTTATCTTTGGGCAGTTGGCCCGTGAGCCCGCCGAGGTCGAAGAGCTGGGAGGCCATGTCCATGCCGCTGCCGCCGCCTCCCACCTTGATCTTGCCCAAGGGGTCGATCTCCAGCTTGATCGTGGCGGTCGCCAGCTTGCGCAGGAATTCCTCGGGATTGGCCAGACCGGGGCCGCCCGAATCGTCGTCGTCCGGGGACCCACCCTTGGGCGTGTCTCCGTCTTTCGAGCGATCGTAGGACAAGTCGAAGTCCTGTCCGAGGAAGGAGCCTTGGGCCTTGATCTTCTGGAACTTGCCTTCGAGCACGGCCACGCCGGCGGCGGTGACGTCCTTGACCTCGAAATCGGCCTCTCCGGTGAAATCCTGATCGAACGGCTCTTCGGGCGTGAGGCCTTGGTAGGCTTCCGGCACCTCATCGAGCTTGACGTGCATCTTGAGGGTCAGTGCGAAGGTCACACGCTCGCCTTTCGGGAACGCATACCGGAGCTCGACTTTGTCCTTGGCGTCCTGGGAAAAGGCGGAGACGCCCCACGAAGCGACCAAGAGCCCGGCAAGAACCATCCTGCGCATGGAAACCTCCTTGTACCGTTGCGACGTTCATTCGTTCAGCCGTTCGAGCATCCAGTTCCTGCGTCCAGCTTCCCGAACGAATTAACGGATGAACAGTGAACGATTGCCTTCATCCTAATACATGTCGTAGGAATTAGCATTATTCCATGACACCTCGACTCATGTTATGGAATAGATACGACACGTCAGGAGGGGCGGGCGGGATAAATCCAAACTCGCAAGATGTAGGCCTCTCGGAATTGCCTCCGACGTCCGTATAATAAGGGGCAACCGATGGTTTCACTTTCCTGCACTGGCGTTTGGCTCGCCCTGTGTGGAGCCCTGGCGGTGGCGCAGACGGACGAGGAGAATCACCGGCGGGTCTACGAGATCGCGGCGCCGTCGGTCGTGGCCGTACGCGCGGTGGTCGCCGGCGGGGAGCGTTCGGGATCCGGAGTGGTCTTGACCAAGGACGGCCTGCTCTTGGTGTCCTACGCGGTCGTGCCGGAAGGCGCCCAAAATATCCGGGTCTGGATGAAAGGTCCGAGGCTCTGTCGCGGCGAGGTCGCGGGGACGTCCAAGCGGGACGAAGTGACGATCCTGCGCGTCAAGCCCAAGGAAGAGCTCACCCCCATCGTATTCGGCTCGTCCGGGGAGGTGCGCATCGGCGACGTCGCGTACACGTTGGGCAACGCGAGCAATTCGATGATCAACAACGACCAGCCGTCGCTCAACGTCGGGTTGATCAGCGGGGCGTACCGATTGGGGGAGCCGCGGGCGAGTTCGTGGTACGTCGGCCCGGTCTTCGAAACGACGGCCGCCGTCAACGTGGGCATGGAGGGCGCGCCGCTGTTGGACGCGGCGGGCCGCATGGTCGGATTGGTGACGCTCAATTACTCTCCGCACCGGTTTCTGGGCAACGCCATCCCGATCGACTCTCTCAAGGAGACCGTGGCGCTCCTGCGGGAAGGGAAGCACCCGTCGCAGGCGAGCGCCGCCCAGGACACGCTGCCGCCGGAGGGAGAAGCCTACTTCGGGGCGACGGTCGTGGATCGACGGGGCACGATCGTCATCGACGCCGTAGAGGAGGGCAGCCCTGCGGAAGCGGCGGGGCTTCGGCAGGGAGTCGTGATCCTCTCCGCCGGCGCGCGGACCTTCAAGAACGCGGCGGAGTTCGCGGCGTTCGTCCGGGGATTGCGGGCGGGCGCGTTGCTCACGTTGTCGATCGACGACGACGGGTTGAAGGACGAAGTGCGAATCCTGTTGAATCGCAAGGAATGATCGAATGGTCGCAAGCGTCGTTTTGCTCGCCGTCTTCAGCGTCCAAGATCCCGTCTTGGCCGAGATCCTCAAGAGGCTGCGCGACCAGGTCGCCCCATGCGTCGTCAGCATCGAAGTCCTGCGCGATCGCGATCCCGAAGGACGCGCCGGTTCCGGACCTTCCGGGGCGCACGCCGATTACTACAATCGACCTGAGGGCCCCTGCACGGGCACGATCTGGAGCGCGGACGGGACCATCGTGACCAGCGCGTTCAACGTTTCCGGAGACGTGCGGCGCGTCATGGTGCGCCTGGCCGGCGGCAAGAGGGTCGAGGCGAAGCGCCTGGGATACGACCGGACGCGGGACATCGCGCTCTTGAAGATCGACGCGACGGACCTGCCGGCGCTGCCGCCGGCCAAGCCGGAGGAGGTCCGGCAGGGCGATTTCGTTGCGGTGGTGGGACGGGCTCCCGATCCGGACGTCGCCACGATCAACCAGGGCATTCTCAGCGCCGTGGATCGAATGAAGTCGACGGCGGTGCAGACCGACGCGGAGTTGAACTACGGCAATGTCGGCGGGCCCTTGGTGAATCTGCGCGGGGAGCTCATTGGGGTGACGTGCCACATCAAGCCGCGTTCCCACTGGGGGCAGTCCGGCGGCGTGGGATTCGCGTGCAAGCTGGCGGAGATCGAGAAGGTCCTTCCGGAGCTCAAGGCCGGCCGCTCGATAGAACGCGCGGAAGAGCCGTGGCTGGGGGTGGTGCTTGCGGAAGGTGCCCAGGACGTAGAAGGTGTGGTGATCGCGCAGGTGGCGGCGCACGGGCCCGCGGAGGAGGCGGGATTGCGGGAGGGAGACGTCATCACCGATATCGACGGCCGCAAGGTTCGTTCTCAAGAAGATGTGCAGGCTGCTCTGGCGACCAAGAAGGTGGGCGACGGGGTGGCCGTGAAGTTCCGGAGGATCGACCCGCAGTCGGGCGCGGCGGAGGACAAGGAAGTGAAGGTGAAGCTTGGGGCGGATCCCGGGTAGAGGACCCAGAGGGATGACAGAGGACGCAGAGAAAATGCGGACCCTCACACCAGAGGACGCAGCGCGGCGGTGCCGCAACCAAACGGGGCATGGGTGAGGGGCGCAGAGGGGACCAGAGAACCCTGAGAAGAATCCAACACCAGAGGACCCGGAGGACGCAG
>JACPRB010000028.1 GCA_016190155.1 Planctomycetota bacterium | reverse complement strand
GTATCTACACAGTAAGCGTTCACCCGTTCATCGGTTCGCACGTTCATTCGTTCCGGAAGCTGGACGCCGGAACGGAGTTTTCGAACGAGTGAACGGGTGAACTCCTGAACGGCTGAACGGTTACTCTACACACATTGGGATGGGGGCTCAGTGAATCACAACGCGGGCGCCGTGCCGTTCCAGTACGGGGACTTGCTGGCCATCACCGACGGACCGACCTTCTGGTTCCAGGACAAGAGCGGCGTCATCCGGGGCGTGAAACTCCAGCGCGTCGACGGCAGCTACAAGCTCTCCGTCGGAGAAGACGAGATCATCGTCAAACGCGCCGGCGCGGACACCGGCACCCGCGCCTTCATTCGCCCCTCCGCTCCCAAGCCCTCCTGAGCCGTCAAGCGGTCGTGGCACCGCCATCCCTCCCATGGTACACTCCTGGGACTTCGATCATTCTAGCGGAGCTGCCATGGGCCAAGAGGCCATCTACTGCAATCTCTGTCATATCCGCATCCAGCAGAAGGATCTGCTCCAGGGACGAGCCTTGACCCTGCTCGACAAGACCTTCTGCCATCAATGCAAAGAGAAGGCGTTCGCCGAAATCCGCACAGGCAGCGGGCCAGGTCCCGGCCCCCAGCCCAACGTGGGCCTCGAACCGACGACGGACGAACCCCTCGCACCCCCTCCCGGCCAGCGCCAGCCCCGCCCCTACGTCGGGCGCAAGCGCCAGAACCCCCTGCCCCTCTACGTCGGCGGGACGGTGGGCTTCCTGGCCATCACCGCGCTCCTGATTCTGCTCATCAGTCAAGCTCAGCACACGCCCAAGCCTCCCGCACCCACCGGCAACGGCAACACTTCGTCATTCGATCCCACGTCGTCCGATCCCGATCCGACCTCCGACCCCGCCGCGAACGCCGCGCTCAAAGAGCTGGAAGACTTCGCCTCGTCCGGCGCCGGCCCCGACGAAGTCCTGCAGAAGTGCGACGCGTTGGCGAACAAGCTTCGGGGCACCCGACACGAGCGGCGCTGGCTCGAGATCAGGCAGCGCCACGAAGAGAAGCGCCAGCAAAGCACAAACGAGCGGGAGCTGCACAAGCGCCTCAAACAGATCGAAGCCGCCATCGCGGCGGATCCCGACTACGCGAACTTCGACCAGATCAGCGAAGACATCAAACTCGCCTATAACTTCGCGGGCGAGAAAGTCCCCGAATTGCAGCCCGACGTCAAGGAACTCGAACGTAAGTACGTCGATCCGTACGAGGAAGAGGCCGCGAAATGGTCCGACGGGGCCAACGGCGACTGGATCCGCACCCTCGCCCAGGAAGGACGTTACAAGGACGCGATCGCCAAGATCGAGACTTTTCCCAAGAAACTCCGTCAGAGCAAGGTCTGGAAACAGCTCGAAAGACAGAAGAAGGACTACGAGAAGGTGCTCGCCCAGGTCGCCCGCGGCGAGGGCACCAAGACCTGGCGCGAATACGCCCGCTTGGGTTACCGCGACACCGCCAGCAAGAACTTCAAAACGGCCCGCGAGAATTTTCAGAAATCCCTGTCGATGCTCCCCGCAGACTGGCGTACGGCGTTCACCCCGGAAGACAAAAAAACCGTCCTGGGCATCTGGTACGACCTCTCCTGCATCGAGGCGCTCGACGCCAAGAAGGCCGAAGGCGACGCCAAGGAACCCCTCATCAAGAAATCGCTCGAATGGCTCGAGACGGCTTTCAAGGAAGGACTCTTCGCAACGGCCTGCAACTGCCACGGTAAGTGGACCGAACACATCGAGAAAGACGACGACTTCGAGACGATCCGCGCCGACGAACGCTTCAAGAAGCTCGTGGAGAAGTACGCGCCGAAATAAGGCGCCGACTGTAGGTCAGATCGCCCGTTCGTACTTCTCGCGCGGCAGCGTCCACACCGGCACGCCGCAGTAGCGATCCCCCTCGGGGCAATACGGAGACGAGCCCGCCTCCTTCCGCAGCCCGCACGGCGGCAAGAGATGCCGCGCCAACGATGGATGCACCGCCGCCACCTGCCGCACCTCCTCCAGACAGCACCGCCAGATTTCCTCCTGCGCCAGGTAACACAACCGCGTCGTCCACTTGTGATGCAGGTTGAGCAAGTCTCCCGACTCCTCGAACCGCACCGCCACCGCGTTCGGAAGCAGATACTCCGCGAACTCCCACGCCACGCCCATCTCCCGCAGTCGGTTGATCGTCCTCCACACCTCGCGCAGGAGCGTCGTCGCGCGCTCCAACGCGCCCGCGTTCCCCTCCAGGATCGGCGGGAAGATCACGTCGGGCTCCTCCGGCCGGAAATGCGCCGCCAGCACGGGACGCGTCGCCGGGGTCATGCGATGACGCTGGTCCTGCGAATCCGCCGTGTGCGACAGCTTCTTCTTGAACGTGTAATGCGGATGATGCATCGCGCGCGACAGCTTCGAATGCGTCGTCAGCACCAGCGACTCCCCGAGCAGCGGATTCATCGCCGGATTCATCACCCGCTCGATGGCGTCCTCGTCCGACAAGCGATCGCGCGTCAGCCCCAGCACGTCCCGCACCGCCTGCGCCATCGTCTCCGGCGCGTGGATCTTCCAATCGACCAGCTTCGAGCGGAGCGGCCCGAGCTGCGCGTCGAACTCCCGCGCGAACCCCGCTCCCGCCGGGCCCGCCCCATGGAACTCCACGAAGGCCCGATACTCGGGCGTCTCCTCGATCGGGATCTCGTCCTCGATCGACTTGAAGAAGAGCGGATCCAGGCGGTTCACCTCGTCGATCATCTTGCCCACCACCAGGCGCGTCTCCGTCGGCGCATCGAGCTGATGGCAGAGGCGGTGGTACCGGTGGAGCGTCAAACCGCTCACCGTGTGATAGAGGTGCGCGTGCGTCGCAACCGGCAGGACGTAGCGCGCCGCTTCCATCGTCCTCTTGTGGATGGCTCCTTTCCACTCGTCCTTCGAGGAACGCCGCGCCGGATAGAGACGGAGGTACTCGCGTTCGACGTCGGGCTCGAGCGCCTCCATGAGCGCGACATACCCGTCCATCATCGCGCGAATCGTCGAGTCGTAAATGTCGCGCGCCTTGTCCGGCAGGGGCGGCGTCGCGAAATGGCCGGGCTTCACCTCGACGTAGCGCTGGCTGACCTGCTCCGAGTTGTAGAACGGGTGCGCGTGCAGGAAGCTCCAGATGAACTGGCGCGAGACGCGCTCCAGCGCGAACTGAAACGTCGCGTGCTGGATCGTGGTGTGATGGCCGGCTTTGTAAATCGATTCGTAGACGCGGTCGCGGACTTCCCGCGCGCGGTCGTCCTTGTCGCACTCCTCGGGCGTGACGACGCGCGACGAGTAGCACGTGCGGGCCGTCGCCACGACCGTGTCGAAGGGCCGGCGGAAGGCGTTGACCAAGCGGACGAGAGGCTCAGGAGTCATGCTCGAAGAACTTATCAGCCGCCGGCCTCCGGCGCGAGAGGTCTGTGCTATACTTTTTTTCGCATTTCCAATTCCTTGAACCGTGGAGCTGGGAGGAAAGTCTATGTCGAGATGGTGCGCGCTCGGAGTCTATCTGCTGTCGGCCCTCATCGCTTTCTCGTCCGACGCGGCGGCGCAGGTGGCCACGTGGAACGGCGGCGGCGCCACCGAGAACTGGAGCGACGGCGCGAACTGGTCGACGGCCACAATGCCGATGAGCGGAACGGCCATCTTCGACGGGACGAGCGTCAAGAATTGCACCATGGACGACGCGGCCTCGGGCATCATCATCAACGTCCAGGCGGGCTACACGGGAACGTTGACGCAAACGGTGGCTCTGTCGCCGGCATCCTATAGTCAGGCGGACGGGACCTTCAACGGCAGTGCGCAGAACATCACCATCTCCGGCGCCTTCTCCCTCTCCGGCGGCTCCTTCTCCTCCACCACCGCCGCGTTCTCTGCC
>JACPRB010000026.1 GCA_016190155.1 Planctomycetota bacterium | reverse complement strand
GCCGAGGCATCTTTGTTCCCATCCCGCCCTGGCTTCAGCTCACCTCCGGGCGGCTGACGCAGCTTCCGCGCGGAGCCGTCGGCTCAGCCGGCCGTGCTCCTCTCCTCCCCGCGGACATCATCGGGGGCAACCCCTTGCCGCCGAGACGCTCCCCACATCCCCGCGCCTACGCCCCCAGCCCGACTACTGGACCACCGACGGTGAGGCGGTTGCCTGAGCAGGTTCCGGATTCCTACAGACGTCATTCCTCCGGGTAATAAGATATGGACATGAAGCTATGGGTGACGGTCGATCGCGACCTGACGACGAAGGTGGGGGTCGTTGTTCGCTTCAAATCGAGCTCGTGGTGTCTTATCATCACTGTGTATGAGATCCAAGAGGCGCGCCCGGACGAAGATGGCGGGTGACGGTTTCTATGGCTACCGCTGCGAGTACTGCGATGCCGGCCATGTCCGTCGCGAGATCCGCGGTCGGGAGATCATTCGAGTGACGAAGACGAATTACGTCATCCTCGAAGACGTTCCGATCGGCGTTTGTGACCATTGTCACGCGCGTTACTACACCGCCGCGGTCATCAAGCACGCCGAGCGGCTGCACGAAAAGGGAACGGCCCGCAAGGTGCAGGTGCCGGTCGGCCGTTACGTTGCTGCGGGATAGCGGAGGGCCTGACGAAGAACGCCCTGTCCCCCGCGATCGAGGAGCGCTTGAGGGGCCTGAATCAATTGCTTCGTGGAACCTACCGTCTCCTGCGATCGATTGTTTCTCCGGGTGATTAAGGTATAGGTATGAAGCTGTGGGTGACGATCGATCGCGACGAGACCGGGATGTACATCGTGGAATGTCCCGCTATTCCCGGTTGCATCAGCCAAGGCAAGACACGAGACGAGGCTCTGCAGAATATCAAGGACGCCATTCTGGGCTGCTTGGAAGTGCGGGCGGAACGGGGGATGCCGCTGACGATCCCGACTGAAGAGGTCGAGGTCACCGTGGGATCGAGGTGAAGGGCTCAAAGCCCTGCCAACGCCCTCAACGAACAGCGGTCCCCCGGTAGCCCGAGAGAGGCCAAGAATCCCTTGAGCTGAGGATAAGCCCACAGTTTCTGGCTTTCGCCCAGAGTCCGGAGGACGCGCACCTGATTCTCCGTAAGGCCGGAAGTCGATTGCGGGACAGATTTGGGTGGAGGCATCAGCATGAGGGCAAGCATCTGCGTGCGCTCGAGAGCGCCCGGGAGCCCCCAATCCTCGATCATCGCTGCGACATGTTCGGCAGTCTCCATCCGAACGCAAGCGCTCAGCAACGGCGCGTACTTCTTCGGATCGACTCGGAGGTGCTCCAAAGGATAGGAGCATGGTTTTCGGAGGAAATCCGGTAGTTCAGGAACGGTCTGCACCACGAAACGATCGTGGGCACTTGCCTTCAACGGAAGTGAGAGCAAGAAACGCTCCAGCGCGCCCTGATGCTCCGCTTCCTCATCGATAAGGGATGAGAGGCGCTGGTACAGGTCCCAGTCGAGCGCCCACCACGACGCATTGGATGAGATATCCGACACGCCTACCTCCCGCTCCCCTGGACGAGTTGTTGGGATTCTCTTGGGCTTGGGATCTTGGATTTCACCTAGCCCGGTCTATTCACGAACAGAGGCAACGCTTCAACTGTGTGTCGTCAACCTCGCCTGGGGCGTGAATAATCCCGGCTAGAACCCCTTCGGCGTCCCGATGTTCGCGAAGTTCTGCGTCCCGACCCGCCCGGCGTAGCCGTAGCCCATGCAGTTGTACGCGTCGGACAACCCGTTGCGGTGATGGTCGCTCGCGCGATACCACCCCTTCCACCAGACGTCGATCGGATGCTCGTATCCGAGCGCCACGTTCTCGCCGACGGGATCGCGAAACCCTTCCGCGCGCGCGCGGGACTGCGGGTCGCCGTCGGAACCGACGTGCCAGATCCGCCCGGCGGCGTCGCAGACGGCGCTGTGCTTCTTCGTCGCCTTGCACAGCCGGCCGTCCAGGAACAGCCGGCGCCGGCCCATCATCTCTCGATAGTCGTTCAACACCTTCGCGTGCGCCTTCTCCTCCGCCGTCACGCCGTCGTCGCGGCACGCCTCGTTGTAGCGATCGACCCGGCGATTCCAGGCGTACAGGGCCTCCTCCTTGCCGTTGAGCGAGTAGTTCTTGATGTTGAGCGTCGTCTCGCTGACGTTGGCGAGGATCTCCTCGAAGTCCTTGAGATCCGCTTCCGAGTCCACCTCCTCGCCGAGCGCGGCCAGATACTTCTCGTTGGCGGCCTTGAGTTCCTCGAGGTCCTTGCGGATCGAGGGATTCTGGCTGACCACGAACGTGGCCGGCGTGTCCCACAACTCCTTCACGCGATTCACCAGCCGATCGACCTCCTCCTGGCCGTTTATCTTATCCCCTTTGGGGTAGTCGGGATGGTCCTCGCGCACATAGATCTTCGTGTCGTAGATGACCGCGAGCGCCTCCTGCCGGCGCTTGTTCAACTCGATCTTCAGGGCGTGCAGTTGGCTGTTCCCGACGCTTCGGGCCTTCTTCTGCACCGCTTCCAGGTGCTTCTTCTTCCACGCCCCGAGCGTCTCCACCGCGTTCGCCCGCAGCGCGTCGCGCGTCTCGGGCAGGAGCGTCGACCGATCGTAGACCTCCATGAACTTCTCGAAGAGCGCGTCGCGCTTCTTGGGATCGCTCGAGGCGACCAGGTCCTTCATGTGCTTGGCGGCCGCCGCCGACGCCGTGCGATTGTCGCGCTGGACGGCGTCCTCCCATCCGACCTTCGGATCGTGGGTGTATCCTCCCTCGGGCACCGCGTCCAACCCGCGCGCCTTCGCCAGCACCGCGTCGACCTTGTCCTTGTTCGCCTTGCGGTCCGCGTCGAGCACCCGCGCCAAGAGACGATCGCTCTCGGCCTGCAGGCCGAGTTGATAGCCCAGCCCCGAGACTTGCAACAGCTCGTCGCCCCGGCCGATGTCGGCGGCCATCTTGAAGAGCGTCGCCGGGGGGATCGCGCTCCACGCGAGCTTCACGTCGCCGGCGGTGGTGCGCACCGTGAGCGTGTCGGCGTCGGTCGCGACGGGGCTTCCGCTGGTCGCGGAGTCGAACGCATAGGCGCGGCCGGCGAATCGACCCGAGGCGACCAGGCTCGCGACTGTCGCGGCCAGCCCCGTCGGGCCGGACTTGACCGGAGCGGCCATGGGAATCTCCGGCGGTTTCTCCGGCCTTTTCGCCGGAGCCTTCACCTCCAGGGCCTTCTGTTTGGCCAGCTCCGTCAGGTCCGCCGGCTTGTTCTTGATGCGGACGTGGTGAATCGTGCCGTCGAAGCGGGGCGCGTGGATCTGATAGTGCGCGGCCGCCTCGGTGTAGCGCTTGGACTCCTCCAGGCGGCGGCCCACCGCCATCACGGTGACGAAATCCTCTCCGACGCGCGCGTCGGCCTGCTCGACGAGCGCGCGCACCGCTTCCTCGAAGGCGCCTTCCGCGTAGGCCTTGAGGTCTCCCAGCGCGGAGAACGCCTTGGAGTATGTTCGCGACGCGAGCGCTTCCTCGACGCTCTGGCGCGCCTGTCCCAAGTGCGAGCTGAAATCCTCGGCCCGGCGCCGGAGGAGGGAGGCGATCAGTTGGTCGAAGGGGTTGAGCTGATCGCGATCGGTCTTGAACTGGCCTCCGTAGTGCAGGGAGGCCTCGCTCACCTCGCCGATGAGCGCGTCGGTGACGACTTTCGACGCGTCTGCCTTGACGCGCAACTCCTCCAGGACTCGTTGGGCGGGGGTCTTGTCGGGCACCGCCTTGCGCTGGGCGATCACCTGATCCAGGGGCGAGCGGGTGGATCTCATGACCGACCGGACCATGAGGCCGGCGCCCAGGAGCAGCGCCACGGCCGCGCCCACGAGGATGAGCCTCTTGGGACGACGGACGTCCTGTTGACGGATGCGCTTGACGCCCTCGATCTTGTCCTTGATCTGGAGCTTCTTCTCGATGGGGATGGGCGACTTCTGCATGATCTCGATGTCCTGCTTGGAAATGGGAGCGGTATCCAGCTCGCGGATCATGATGCACGTCTCGCCGATGCGGATCTCGTCGCCGACGCTAAGAACGGTGGTGTCGACCTCGCGGCCGTTGACGAGCGTGCCGTTGGGCGATTCGAGATCGACCAGCCGCCAGACCTGATCGGCTTTCTCGATGCGCGCATGGCGGCGTGAAGCCTTGCGATCGGCCAGTTTGACGCCGCAGTCGGAGGCGCGCCCGATCAGGATCGTGGGATCCTGAAACGCGACCTCGCGGGCGTCATCGGCCGCCTTGACGAGGAGCTTGATCATAGTAGGTCATTTCTGAGCAAAGGTCGTGCCTTCGTGGTAAGTCCAACGCCATGGGACCCAACGACTTTCTTGTCCCCCCGTGTAAACGCCTGTTTACAAGGGTTTAGACCCCGTAAAGGCGCGTTTACATGCCTTGACCGTTCAATAGTTCATCGGTTCGTCCGTTCCCCCGTTTGCGCGTGGCCGGCGGAAAACAGAAACCCGGAACGGGCGAACGGATGAACGCTCATCCATCGGCCCCCTGTCCGCGTCCCAGGTCATACGTCTCGATCTTCGTGTCGAGCGTCGGCCGCGAGATGCCCAGCACGCGGGCGGCCTCGCTCTTCTTCCATCCGGTCTCCTCGAGCACCTTCAGAATCACCCTGCGCTCGACGTCCTCGATGGCTTCCTTGACGATGTCTTTGAGGGCGCTGCCGGTGGGGATCCTGATCGTCGGCTTGAAGAGGTCCTTCGAACGGATCTCCTCCTTCAGGACGTCCGGCGTGATGAGGTCGTCGGACAGCGCCACGGCGCGCCGCATCTCGTTATCCAGCTCGCGCACGTTGCCCGGCCAGGCGTAGCTTTGCAGATAGCCGAAAACGGCCTCGTCGATCTTCCGCTTCGGCTGGTTATTCTCTCGCGCGATGCGCTCGAGGAAATGCTCGACCAGCTCGGGAATATCCTCCTTGCG
>JACPRB010000285.1 GCA_016190155.1 Planctomycetota bacterium | reverse complement strand
TGGCCCGGGCCATCCGAAACTACCGCCTCCTCCGCAAGCTCCTCCGAGTCTGGGAACGCGCGACTCTCTCCGCCATCAGGGACCGATCCGAGCGAGCGGCGCCGCACGATAATCGATAGGCTGAACTGCGGAACGAAGGACACGGTGATCGGGCGGAAGCATTTGGATTGCTTCGTGCAGGGCCATTCGTTCTCCTGGGCAACCCGAAGCCGCTGCCCGTGTGCCAAGGTTCTTTTTGGCGATGCGATCTTGAAAATTCTTCTTGTATCTCTGGCGACATAGGTTAAGCGCGACGGTGAATAGCCAGGCCCGGGGGTTGTTCAGCGTGTCCATGACCGACCCGTGTCGCAGGGCGACCAGAAACGACTCTTGAAGCACGTCTTCGGCTTCCTGTTCTGTGCCCAGGAATTCATAGGCAAAACGGTACAGCCCGTCTGCATGTCTCCCGAACAGCTCTTGAACCGCTTCGTTGCCTTTCGACCCTGGGCTCATGAGGCTTTCTCGCAAACAAGCACAACCTCATATAAGGAGGCCGAAGTCCACCAAATCCTTCACCGAGTCGCGAAGATTCTTGCAAGAAATCAGATCGGTCCCCGAATCTGATTACCTACGCCAGAAGCTCGAAGCCGGCGCAGGATCGTTCAATGGCCTTTGTGCGCAGCTACGCACAATCTCCAGAGAAAAGGGCTCATTCTCGCCCGAAGGAGCTGGCTCTACGCCCCCGCCGCCCGGCGAATGACCGGGCTCTCGTCGCTCTTGGCGGCCGTGACGATGTCCTGCGCGCCCGGCGCGCCGATGAGCCGCACCGCCGCCCTGACCGCCGCCGCCCGCGTGTCCTCGCTCCACCCTCGCTTCAAGAGCCGCGGCCTCATATCGAAGACCCGCTTCAACACCGCGACGGCCCCCGACACGGGCACCGCCTGGAAGAACTCGCAGCAGGCGCGGGCGATCATCTCGTCCTGCGTGGCGGTCCCCATTCGCACGATCTCGGGCGCCACCCCCGCCATCTGCCGGTGCATGCAGACCTGGATGCCGCGCGCGACCATCCACCCTTCCGGCGCCGCCATGAGACGTTTCAACGCCGGGCCGGCGATGGACATGTCGATCCGTTCCAGGACGGCGAAGGCCGCGTCCCGCACCGTCTCCGACGGATGCTCGATGGCCGCCATGACCGTGCTGACGACGTTGATGGTCCCCGACAGCTCCAAGACGCCCAACACCCGGCGCAGCGTCTCCGGATCGCCGTCCTTGGTCACCAGTCGCGAGAGCTCCCCCTGCGCCGTTCCGCCCACGACGCCCAGACCGCGGGCGGCGGCCCGACGCACTTCCGGATTATCAGATGTCGTCACGAGCTTGACCAGGTGCGCGTTCACGGCGGGTCCCAGGATGCCCAGGATCATCACCACCCCTTCCCGCATGGAAGCCGATCCGTTGACCAGCAGCTGCAACAGCGGAGGCATGAGATCGATCGACAGCGCCCGCATCTTGGAGCTCAACGCCATGCGGAATTCCCGCGACAGCTTCGGCGAATCCATGGCCGGACGCAGCGTGTCGCGAGCCATCTCGGCCGCCAGATTCACGCGATTCACCCCGAAGGCCGCGGACATCCACGCCCTCAGGGTCTCCGCCAACGCCTGCTGGACGATCGGGTCGAGCTCCGCCATGATCCGTGCCCGCAGGATACCGCTCAACCGAGAGAGGAACGCCTCCAGCGGCTCGCGCTTCAAGTCGCGCAGCGCCGTCCGCGCCACGGTCAGGGATCGCTCCCGAAGGACGGCGTGCTCGCTGCCGATCAACGCCCCGAGCCGCTCCGTCAACTGCAACACCAGGTCTTGCGTCCAGCCTTGGTTGAGGGCCTGCAGGAGATTCACATACTCGGCCTGCGTTTCCTTCGACACGAATTGCTCGTCGGTGAGCTTCAGCAGCGTCCGGGCTCGCACGTCCAGCCGGACGGGTTCGCCGGTTTCTGGGATCTCCTGGAACTGAACCTCCCCGAATTTTGCCTCGGGAACGGCCGGAGACGCCGGTGGAACCGGGATGTTGCGCGTCGTGGGAGTACGGTCCACCCGTGGAGGCGGCCCCGGTATGCTGCGCGTGATTTGAAGCTGACCCACCTTGACGGGCACCACCGGAGGCGGACTCGATGCGGTCGGAGGAATGGCGACGGCTCGATGCGCCTGGGGCGGATCGGGCTTCACCGGCTCGGGTGCAGGCGTCGGAAGGGCCACGCTCGTGGTGACCGCCGCCCCGCCCGCGGCGAAGATGAACCGGCGCACTCCCGTGCCTCCCAAGACGATCTGCACATGAGTCGCCCACGCGGGATCGTCCGTCGCCAGCGAGAGGATGCTGGCCACCGACCTGACCTCGCGATCCGTAAGTCCGTCCTTGAGGGTCAAGGAGCGGAATCCCTTCTTTCCCAGTTCGTCGGCCAGAAATCGCGCCGACTCACCTCGATCCGCGCCCTCGCCCAACGCCTGCCCGTTGGCGTTCAATCGCCCCTCCTGGACGCTGAACGTCACAACGCGTACGCGTGAGAGCAGGGCCTGGGCTCCTTCGACCGCGTCCGACAGCGCGCGGACCACATGCGGATGCTCCGGCGGATAGAGTCGCAGGTTCATCGCGGCGCCCCGCAGCGCCCGCAACAAGGGCCAAACGAGCGTCGCATCCGATCCGAGCGGCCGGTCTCCGACCAGATCCCCGCGCAGGAGATTCACCGTCTCTCCCTCGGGGTAGCTCACGAATCGGCTCTGCTGGACGCGAATATGGGTCGCTCCCTCCCGTCGCAGGGCCTGCTCCCAGTAATCCTGTGGCACGCGCTCGATGTCCATGGGAGCACACATCTGGCGCGCGAATACCGTCATCTCGTTCGCCTGCACCCCGGCCTCAAAGGTCACGCTCAGGATGAGGCGCTCGGAGAGCATGGTCGCGAAATCCCAGACGACTTCGCCGCCCGTCAGAGGGTCCAGCGGAGTGTCGTTGAGCCGCAGGCCGGGCGAGGCGACGGCGAAGGTCACGAGGGGCGATTCAGCCAACAGAGCCTGGAGAGCCTCCATGACCCGCGACAGCGATTCCACCGAGAGCTTCGCCCATTGCGGGAACAGCCGATCCCGCTGCACCCACTCGGTAAAGGCCGTCATCAGATCGCGCGCCCGATGCACGGACACCGGCCCGGGAGCGCCGCCTGGAGAAGGGGATGGAGCCGGCTCAGGCGGGGGCGGGGGTGGCGGCGGAGGAGGATCCGGCGGCGGTGCCGTCTGTGCCCGAACCACTTCGGTGACCCGACTCTCGAGCTTCTCGCGCTCCTGAGGAGGCACGGCCTCGATCTGAGCCTCGCGGACGCGGTCGCTGGCGAATTCGTACTCATCGGGGCGTCCCTCGGGGGCGGGATGGATCACCCCCGCGTCCACGGCCTTGGCTACCGCGTCGAGGATCTCTCCTTCGCGTTTGCCGGTCAGGTCCTGCACGACGCGCACGTCGAAGCGGGTTCCGACGGCGGCCGCGTTGGTCAGGAATTCCCGGGCGTTTCGCGAGACGTGCTCCCGGACGGCGGCCAACGCCGCATCGAGATTCGCCGGCACTTCGTGAGGCTCGACGACCTGCACCCGCCAGAAGACGGATTCCCGCCGGATGCGTCCGTTGAGCATCAGGGCGCGCAACGCTTCCTCTATGTAGAGCGGGTTTCCGCGCGAGCGTTCGACCAGGATGTCGTCGAAGCCGGGCGGGCGCATCGATCCGGGGAGGATCGCCTCGATCTGGGACCGCAGGTCGTCCCCGGTGAACGGGCTCAGGCTGATCCCCCACAAGCGACCGCGTTTCTGGAATTCGCCGATGAACTCGATCAGCCGCGCGTCTTCCGTCGGATGGAGTTGGAACGGCTCGCCGGTGATGGACCCGATGACGCCCATGCGGGCCTTGTTCTCCCGCAAAAGGACGGAGAGGACGTCCACCGTTCCCCGATCCAGGGCCTTCATGTTGTCCAGGAGCACCACCAGCGGCGCCTCCTGGGTGACCACGATGAGGGAGATCTCCAAGGCCTCGAGGATTTGGCTGGTTCGATTGGCGGGGGTCAGCGACGGCGCCGGCTCGGCCTGCCACGAGGCGATCGCCGGAACGAGTTCGCGCAGGACATGGCGCTGGACCGGATTGAGCACGGTGCGCAGCCGATCCTGCGAGGCGGGATGGTGCTCGAAGAAACGATTGATCAGGTACACCAGGCCATACCCAGGCCGGCTGCGCCAGAGGGGGTTGCAGGACATATAGAAGTAAAGGAGCCCTGTTCCCCGGAACCGGCTGGCGAGATGCCGCATGAAGCGCGTCTTGCCCAGACCGGCGTCCCCGTAGAGGAGGAGCACGCCGGCCTTGCCGTCTCGAACCCCGGAGGCGAATCGATCGGCCGCCGTCATTTCCGACTTGCGTCCGATGAAGTCGGGGGTGGGGATGACGGAGAGGGTGCGGCGCTCGACCTTGAGCGCGGGGTCCGTCTGAGCCGCCGTGAGGATGCCGGCGGGCCCTTTCTTCTTGGCCGCGTACATCGCCGTTTCGAGGGCCTCCAGCAACGCTTCCACGGTGTTGCCGTCCTGCGGGTGCGCCGCGATCGCCGCGGACAGGGTCAGCGCGATCGACCCCTTCTGCGTGCCCGTGTCGATGGGCCGCTCCGACAAGCCGTGCTGGACCTGTTTGGCGAGGGACGTCGCCGACTCCGCGCTCGCCCGCGGCAGGAGCATGCAGAAGGAGTCCCCGCTGTACCGCACCAGCAGATCGGTCTCGCGCCCGATTTCACGAAGGCGCTCCGCGAATTGTCTGAGGACCCGATCGCCGGCGATGTTGCCCCATTGTTCGTTGACGTCCTGGAAGCGATCGAAATCGAGGAGAAGGAGGGAGAAGAGCTCCTGGGACTGGAGCCTCTCGGAGAGGTCTTGGACCAGGAACCGGCGATTGCGCAGCCCCGTCAGGTCATCTTCTTGAGAGAGGCTGGCATACGTCTCGGTAACGCGGGACAAGCGTACTCCTTCTCTATCCTAGCTGCGGGATCCCTTCATGATACCCCAGCAGGGAATCAGCGGCATCCCTGGAATAATCGTCCTGGAAGGCCGAGGGCCTGAAGGCCGGCGATCGAAGAGTCGCCGCGCCCGCCGGCGAATCCGCCGTGGAATGAAACAGGCTTGTTGAATCGAATTTCCCCTGGCCTTACAATCCCCCCTCACGCAGCAGGGAGATTTCTGGCATGAAGATCGGCGTACTGACGGGAGGAGGCGACTGCCCCGGACTCAATGCCGTCATCCGGGCCGTCGTCAAGAAGGCGGAGAAACAGGGAGACTCGGTGTTGGGCATCAAGAACGGCTGGGCCGGGCTCATCAATGGCCTGGTCGAGCCCCTCACCGACTTTTCGGTGACCGGCATTCTGCCGCGCGGAGGAACGATCCTGGGCACTTCCAGGACGAATCCGTTCAAGAACCAGGAATCGCTTCAGAAGTGTCTCGTGAACTTCAAACGCTATGCCCTGGAGGCGTTGATCGCGATCGGCGGGGAGGACACCCTCGGCGTTGCCAAGCGCTTCGCGGATGAGGGCCTGCCCGTCGTCGGCTGCCCCAAGACGATCGACAACGACTTGCCCGGGACGGATCAGACCTTCGGTTTCGACACCGCGGCCAATATCGCGATGGAGGCGATCGACCGGTTGCACTCCACCGCGGAGTCGCACCACCGCATCATGGTCGTCGAGGTCATGGGGCGGGAGAGCGGGTGGATCGCGACGATCGCCGGCCTGGCCGGCGGCGCGGATTACATCTGCGTGCCCGAGAGACCGTACGAGATCGATGAGGTCGTCGCCGTTCTCAAGCGGCGGCACGAGCGGGGCAAGGGGTTCTCGATCGTGGTCGTGGCCGAAGGCGCTTTCCCCAAGGGAGGAAAGCCCGTCACGCAGGAAGCCGGCGTGGACGAGTTCGGCCACGTGCGTCTGGGCGGGGTCGGCACCCTGCTCGCGCGGGAGCTGGAGCACAAGCTCGGCGTGGAGACCCGGGTCACGATCCTGGGGCACATCCAGCGGGGAGGATCGCCCACGGCGTACGACCGCGTCCTGGCGACACGCTACGGCCTGCGGGCCTTCGACCTGGCGAAGGAAAAGAAATTCGGGCGCATGGTCGCGCTGCGGGGCTCGGAGATCATCGACGTGCCGCTCCCCGATCCCGAGGTCGGCAAGCGCACCCTCGACATGGCCCTCTACTCCGACGCGGAGGTCTTCTTCGGGTAGGGACGCCACGGCGGATCCATGACGCAGCGGAATCCCAGATCCCGGCTGCGGTGGTCGACGTGTCGCTCCTCCGCCCGGTCGGTGGTGCACTCCCGCGGCGCGCGTTCCCAGCTGCCGCCGCACGCGATGCGATAGTCCGGCCCGGCCGTGCCTTCCGTGGCGGTCCACTCCTGAACGTTGCCCAGCACGTCCCGACAACCGAAGAGCGAGCAATCCCCCGGAAACGCGCCGGCTTCCCGCGGCCCGGACTCCGAGGCGCCGTTCATCGGCCCGGCGGCCCCGCGTGCGGCCGACCGCCATTCCTCGACGGTCGGCAAACGCTTGCCCGACCAATCGGCGTACGCCCGGGCATCCCGCCAGCTCACCCCGACCACCGGAAGCGCCTCATCACCCTTCGGTGCCGCCGCCCGTTTCCACGCGGGGGGCGATCGATGGCCGGTCGCTTCAACGAAGCGGGCGTACTGCCCCACCGTCACTTCCGCGGCGTCGACGAAGAGCCCGCGCTGCGCCTCATAGACCATCCCTTCGGGGACCTCGCCGGGACGCACCAGGTGAAAACGATTCTCGCCCGGTCGAACCGCAATCGCGACCTCCAGGAATCCCACTCGCCTCAACTGCACGTGCGGATGCGGTTCCGTGGCCCGGGGAGTCGTCCCCTCGAAACGCCCCTCCCGGTATAGGGAAGCCCCCTCCGGGTCCGTCATGACGAATGCCCGCGCCCCGGAGTCGGCCGTGGAAGGACCGCGAACGAACGCGCCGGCCGTCAACGCCACCGCCGCACCCACCAAGCCGGCCAGGGCCGACACCGCGACGAGTCGATGGCGTTTCATCGCCCGCCTCAGACGAGCGCTCGTGGTTTCGCGTCGCACAGTCACTTCCTCTCCGGCGGCGACGCGCGCCAGATCCTCCGCAAGATCGTTCGCGGTGGGATAGCGTTCGTCGGGATCCTTGCGCAGGCACCGCAAGCAGATGCGTTCGAGGTCCGGATGGACTGCCGGATCGTGTCGTGACGGCGGCTCCGCCGCGTTGTTGAGGACCTGAGCCGAGAGTTCCAGGAACGTCGTAGCCTGGAAGGGCGGCCGTCGCGCTAAGAGCTCATAGAGAATCGCGCCCAGCGCATAGATGTCGGCACGCGCGTCGGCCTTGCGAGCGCCGCCCGTGATCTGCTCCGGAGCCATGTAGGCCGGCGTTCCCAGCAGTTCGCCGGTTTCGGTGAGGGAGCGGGGGGCCTCTTCGTCCCTGGCGATTCCGAAGTCGGTTACGACCGGCGTACCGTCGTCGCGAATCAGCACGTTGGTCGGCTTGAGATCCCGATGCACGACCCCTCGCTGATGGGCGAAATGGACGGCGCGCGCCACACGTTCGATCAGTCGAGCCGTCGTTTTCGGGTCGAGAGGGGCGCCCTGCAGCACGCGGGCCAGCGACGGCCCCGCGATCAACGGCATCGTGAAGAACGGTTGTCCGTCCTCCTCTCCCGCCTCGAACACGTCGATGATGTGAGAGTGGCGGAGCCTCGCGGCGATGCGGGCTTCGCGATGGAAGCGCTCCACCGAGGTGGCCGTGGTTTCTTCGGCTCGCAACAGCTTGAGCGCCACGATTCGCCCCAGCTCGAGGTCCCGGGCGCGGTAGACGATCCCGTGGGCGCCGCGGGCGATCTCCTCGACCAGTTCATAGCGACCCAGACGGCGCGGCAAGAGAGGCATACAGGTGAAACCCCGACTCCGAACTTGTGGTGAGCCCGTCGAACCAGTCCCCAATCCCGACGGCGCTGCCCGAGCCGAGGAAAGGCAGGATCTCTTGGGGCTTGGGATTTTGGATTTTTCGTGTGGGTGGACCCGGGAGCGTGTGCCCCCAGGCCGACCTGCCTACCGGACGCGGAAGTAGGCGTTCATGACCAGGATCAGCAACTCCGCCACCCTGGCCACCGCCACGGCGATACGATCGACGACCGCCATCCACGCCCTTCTCTTTGCGCGGGGCACGGTACACCTCCTCGAAATGAGTCGATGCGACGTCCCCGCCGGAGGGCGTCGCGTTCATGCGCACCCTCCGGACAAGGAAGGCCGGCGGAAGCACGGAAAAATTTGCGCTCCCGGGTCCGGATTTTCAAAGAACCGCCGCATAGCGGCCGTGCAGGTGTGCGCTCGGGAGGCCGACTTCGGCAGGAAATCGATCGAGAATTCGGGCATGGTTCAACCGAGGGTGACAGTCGTGGCAGGCTTATTGAGCAGTCGAGGGCGCAGAGAGAACCTAATCGCAGAGAACGCAGAGGGTGCAGAGAGGCGATTTCTCCCGTTCTCCTCCGTTTCTGCGACCCTCTGCGATCTCTGCGATTTGGCCCGCAGCTCTACGTTCTCTGCTCCCCTCTGTGTCCTCGCACAAGCCCAAATTGAATCGTGCCAGAATTCGGGCACGGTTCACGTGGGGTTCGCGCACGATACGGAGATCATGGAGTCACGTCGATTCGGACGAACGAATCGCCGTTTAGATCGAATAGAGAGCCGAATATCGCGTGAAAGGGAAGACACCATGATCCAGTGGCTGATCGTTGTGGGGTGTGCGCTGCAGACGGACGGCGATGCGCTCGAAGCGAAGATGTCCCACCAGGTCCCCAAGCTCCTGGCGCACGTCAAGGGCAAGATCGACCTCATGACCCTCAGGACTACCCCGCGTCTCGAAGAATTGACGGCAAAGCTACAAGCGGCCGCTCAGGAAGACCCCGAGTGGTTCCAGGAGCATGCGCGCGAGGCGAAACCGGGAGAACCGCTTCCTTATGATGAGAAGCTCGGCCTGACCCGCGCAGAATACCGGGATTTCTTGAAGCTGGCGAAGCAGACAGGGCTCGTGAAGGCGCGAGAAGTGACGGTGGAACTGGCCCAAGATCCGGAAGGCGTCTTCACGTTTCAATGTGAAGAAGATCTGCCGGCCTTGCATGGAGTGAAGATCAATCTGAAGAACGCCGTTGTCGCTACGCCCTTCGGCACGTGCGATCAGAGATCGGAGATCCACACGCCCCCAGGCCACACCTTTCCGTGGGACGGCTACGCCTGGGCGTTAGAGGCGACCTTCGACCCCGAAACCAACTCGGGGAAGCTCGCCAAGTTCCATGTGGGTCGGTTGCGGAACTCCAACCGAGGCATTCTGTACTACAAGGCGAAGCGAGTCGAAGACGGAGCCCTGATTGACTCCGTGGATGTGGTGATCACCTACCCATTGCCGGCGAAGTGAAAGTCGGTACGCCGGCGGATTTCATGACGATTCTTCACGCCCACCGACACACCCCGGCGTGAGACGCGCGATGTGGATCCTGGGCGCCGCCGCGGCAACGCTGGCGGCCACGGCCCAGGACGACGAACCGGCGATCGATCCCGCCACGCTCTACTTCTTCTTCTCGCCCGACACGCCGCGGCTCGATGAACTCGCCAAGGCGCTGCGACGAAGCGGCGTGCCCGTGCGGCCGGTCCTTCTGCTCACCGGCTTCAACGACTGGCCCGAACCGTTCCTCTCCGCCCTGGCCGATCTCGGAGAGCTGCGCGTCATCGACGAGGAAGGGCTCGCCCTGGCCCGCCTCTATCGTGTCGCGCGCACGCCATGCTTCGTCTACCGGGGACACGTCGCCCACGGCGCTCGAACGGATCTCAAGGAGGTGCTGACATGTTCGCGCTGATCCTCCTGATGCAGTTCTTCGAGAAACCCGATGTGGACTTCTGGGGCACGAAGAAGAAGGGAGCCGATCCGCCGCCTTGGGTGGAACCGGGGCATACCCCGCCCGAGCCCGTCGTCCGGCTCCTGGAGGAACCGACCCATGAGAACGCCCGGGCTTACCTCCAGTGGCAAGAGGACCGGCTGGCTAGACTGAGGGCGGCGCTCGAAGCGATCGAGGAGGTGCAGTCGTCGGCCCCGCCGACCGATCGCCGGGAGATTCTCTACTTCGCGCAAGAGGGTTGTCCACATTGCGCCGAGCAAGATCGCCGGCTCGAGGCGGCGGACCTGGGCGAGCGCCCGCTGCGGCGCTTGACGCCTCGCGACGCTCCGGAACTCTGGGAGCGCTACAAGGTGACGGCTACGCCCACCCTCGTGATCGACGGTCGTGTCCTGCGCGGCCTGCGCACGCGGGACCAAATCGAGGAGCTGACGCGATGACTCTCCTCCTTTGCGTCGCCTTGTGCCAGGATCTCATGGAACGATCGCGGGCAAGCCCAGACCGACTGGATCTTCGTGTCGGACCCCGGGTCGAACGAACGACGACGATCGCCCCCGGTCGGATCGACCTCGATCTGGAGTTCGCCCCCGATTTGGCGTGCGGCCGATTCGATCTCAAGGGGAGCTTCACCTCCATCTTCAATAAGAGCGTCAAGGATGAACTCGTCGGCGCGCTCGTCGCTCGGGCGCGATCGGAGCTGGCGGGCTCCGCCCTGGTGCTGGCCTGCCAGATGTCGCCGACGGTATGCGACGCCATCAAACACTACCGCCTGACCACGCAGGATTTCCTGCAGATGCAGCTCGACCAGTGTCGCGCGGTGGAACAGCTTGCGGGAGGTCCCGACCGGCAACTGCGCGCGGCTGCCGTCAAAGAGTGCCTGGAGCGCAAGCAAGCGGAGGGAGTGCCGCTCGACGAAGCGATGCAGCAGTGTCGCGACGCGATCGAAATGCGCGGCCTGCGCGGGCAACGCGTGCAGGAGATCGATCTGGTTCGCGAGATCGGGGAGGCGCTGAAGTTGTCGGACAAGCCGCGGGAGCTCCTCGATCATTACGTGAGCCGCTTGACCTTGAGTCCGCATCGCTTCGGAGGCGACGTCAAGGTACGCCCCGTCGATCGACGTTACGACGGCAAGCGCGCGGACTACGTCCAAGCGCTCACGGCGGCGGCCGCGGAGGCTCCGCGCGGGCCGCTCTCTCCGGACGCTCTGGATCGTCTCTCGCCGCCCGGCGCGCCTCCCATGAGCAACGACGAGGTTCAGCGCTTGAGCGCCATGGATCCCGTGGAACGGGATCTGGTCGTCTCGATGCTGGCTTCCGCCTGCGCCTTGGCCGAAGTGACGCGGGAGGCGGGCGACGTGCAGGCGGCGCTGGCGTCCGCGAGGACCTTGTCGACCGATCCTACGGTTCAGGGGGCGCTTGAGCAGGAATCGCGCCGCCTCGACGAGGAGATCCGCCGGCTCAAGGAGGCGTTCGAGATGAACGAGCGGGTGACTCGGGCGCGCCTGCGCGCCGAAGCCGTCATGGAGGACCACATAATCGAGCGGATGCGTCTGAACACGTCGGACTGGCGCGTCCGAGACCAGCAAGCCGCCGCTGCGTACCAGACCCGCGAATGGGCCAAATCGTGTCCTACGGGAAAGTAGTCCTGCTCGCCATGCTGGCCGGCTGCGCCGCTCCGGCGCCGCCTCCGACGCCCCAGCATCATTCGTGGCGCCTGGCCGAGCACGAGCGTCTGACGGTGTTGGAACGGGCGGTTCGTGTCCTCGCCCACTTCGAGGTGCGGTTCGTCGGACACGAATCGCCTCGCGTCGGGCAGCCGGCCACGGTCGAAGTGTGGGTCCCCGGCGCGCGGCCGCATGAGAGGCACCGCTTCCGCGTCCGGCCGAGCCGTCCGGGTGTGCGTCTCTTGGATTGCGGAGCCGTCGAGACTCAAGGATCGAGTCCGGGACGGATTCGATTCACGTCCGAATCTCCCGGTCCGGGAGGCGTGATCGTCGAGCCGGAGGAATAGCCGTCGTGACCGCTCGCGTACGACCTACGGCGTACTCGATCGACGCTGCAGCATCTTGAGGCGTGCCGCCATCTCCGGCGCCCGTTCGTGCTGAGGGGCCGCGCGGAGGAAGCCTTCCACCGCCCGGCGCGCCTCCTCAACCTTCCCCAGTTTGAATTGCACCTGCGCCAGCTCCGCGGCGTATTCGAAATCGGCCGGCTGCATCGCGTGCGCCCGCGAAAGCGCCTCCTCGGCTTGGCGGAGCATCCCGATGTCGGAATAAGTGAGGCCCAGGTTGTAGAAGTAATGCGGGTGCGAGTCGTCGATCTCAGTGGCCATTTTGAACACCATGGCCGCGTAGTCGAGAACCCCTTTGCGGCGATACAGCTCTCCCACGTTGTTGAACGCCTTGTGGTATTTGGGCTCCAGCTCGATGCACTTGCGATAAGCTTCTATCGCTTCGTCGATCTGGCCGAGGCTCGCATAAGCCATTCCCAGGTACGCCCACGCCCGGTAGAACTTGGGATCTTCCTCGAGGGTCAGTTTGAAGCAGCGGACGGCCTCCGCGAAGTTCTTCTTCTTGAATTGCTCGGCGCCTCGCGCGTAGTGGCCGAGGGAGACGGAGGGTTCCGTATCCGTCATCAGCGCCCCAGCTTCCTCAGCAGATCATGCGCCGTGACGATCCCGACGAGCTTGCGGCCGCGCAAGACGTAGATGCCGCGTCCTCCCCCGCGGGCCAAACGCACGGCGACGTCCAGCGTCGACTCGTCTTCCTGGACGGTCTTGAAGCCGTTGGGCGAAACCAGCCCCGGAATGGCCTCGACCGGGGTGTCCGCATGTTGCCGTAACGCCTGTTCCAGTCCCAGGCCGCCCTGAAGGGATGCGGAGCTGGCCAAAGCCAGCAAGTGCTCCTTGACGCCGAGCTGCAGGATGGTGCCCGCGCCGATCTCCCCGACGAGATTGCCCTCGGGATCGACCACGGGGAGCGCATCCACCCGGGCGGCGATCAGGGCCTCGATCGCCTTCGCCAGCGGCGTCCCCGTCACGATGGACGCCACGCCGTTGGATTCCAGCGGAGCCGCCTCCCGGGGGCGCCCCGACAATGTATCCAAAATGCCCATGATCTCCTGCGGCGTCTTGGCCTCCGCGACGCGCTGGAGGTTCGCCTCCACGGAGAGCACGTTCAGGAAGGCGGCCAGCGCCTGCAGGTACAGGTTCGAGTGTTTCTTGGGAATGACGAAAAGGATGGCGACCTTGACGCGGTGCCCGTCCGGGGCGCGGAAGTCGACGCCTTGCGGCGAGGTGCCCAGCACGATCGTGAAGTCGGACACTTTCTCCGTGCGGGCATGCGGAAACGCCACGCCCTTGCCCATGGAAAATGGCCCCAGCTTCTCGCGTTCGGCCAACGCCTGCAGCAGCTCCGGCTCGGACAGGTTGGATTGAGTGGCGACGAGCAGGCGGACAAGCTCGGCCAGCGCCTCCTGCTTGGAAGTCGCGACCATGCCGCATTTGACCAGCGCGGGGTGAAGCAGCGAAGACAGTTTCATGGCTAGGTTCGGCGATTATAGGCGATCGGGCAAAGGCACGCAAGGCCGCCCTCACGCCGTGATATTGCGCCCTCGAAACACCGCGAAGCCCGCCGCGGCGAACGTCGCGATGCCCAGCACGGGAACCGTCACGTAGGCCGGTCCCAGGGGGATCGGCACCGATCCCCACGAGCCCAGCGGGACGACCACCGGTGATTCGAAGGCGTCCTTCCATCGGGTGGACGATCCTCGCGCGAAGTCCCGCAGGATGTCGAATGCGTACGCCGGATAATGGTTGAAGAAGAAGCGGCGCACCTCGTCGGTCTGGAACACCCTCAGCACGATCTCGTCCGCCAGCAGGAACAGCGTCAGGGTAATGGCCACGGCGAACCCCGACGACTCGGTCAGATTGGATACGAGCACGCCGAAAAAGGCCGCCGCGATCACGGGCAGGACGCTCATCCCCATCGCCCTCAACGCGTGATCCAGCAACGCCTCATAGGAAGTGTTGCTGACGTACGATTGATCGTCCCACACCATGCCCAGTTCGCCGACCGAACAGCCCACCGCCAGGCTGATGTACAGCACCGTACCGATGAGAAACAGCGCCAGCAGCGTCGCGACGGCGGATTTCGCCAGGAACAGGTCCGACCGCCGGATCGGGCGCGTCAACAGCACCTTGATCGTGCCCTTGTCGAATTCGCCGGCGAAGAGCAGCGCGCCGAAGACGAGCATGACGAAGGTCGCCAGCTTCAGTCCGACTCGGGCGCCGCCGGCGAAGATGGAAATCGCGTTGTAACTTCTCCAGACCGTTTCCCGTTCCTCCCGCAGGAACAGCCCCCCCAGGACCGTGCCGGTCACCACGAGCAGGACGGAGACGTAGAAGAACGGATGCCGTCTCAGTTTGAGAAGCTCCGCGCCCACCAATCTGGCGATTCGTCCGATCATCGGGAAAGAAAGAAGTCCTCCAGCGTCATCTTCTGCGGCGTCAACGCGGAGACTCGAATGCCTCGGGTCACCAGGGCGGCGTTGAGATCCGCGTGCCGAGCGGGATCCGCCTTCACCCGCAGGGCATCCCCCTCCTCCACCGCCTGCACGTAATCCAAGCCCTTCAGGACCGCGATCGCCTCCTCGCGCCGGTCGGTCCCGACGTGAAGCCAACCGCTCGTTTGCGACAGCAGCCGTTCCACCGCCTCCTGCACGATGAGCCGCCCTTCCTTGAGCAGACCCACGCGGTTGCAGGTGATCTCGACCTCATGCAGCAGGTGGCTGGAGATCATGAACGTGACCCCGTGGTTCCGGTTCATATCGATGACGAGCGACCGGATGTGATTGACGCCCTGGGGGTCCAGGCCGTTGGTCGGCTCGTCGAGGATGACGAGGCGCGGCCGCGGCAGGAGCGCCATGGCGATGCCCAGCCGCTGTCGCATTCCCTGCGAGTACATGCGCACCGGATCGTCCATCCGGCCCGCCAGGCCCACCCGTTCGAGCACTTCGGAGATCAGCGACTCCGGCAAGCCGCCCGTCGCGAGGCGGACGATCTCCAGATTCTGCCGGGCGGTCAGGTGGGGGTAATACGCCGGCAGCTCGACGAGAGACCCCACGTGGCGCATCACGTCGATAAAGTTGCGGCGGGCTTCCTTACCGAACAGCCATACGCGGCCCGTCGTGGGGCGGATGAGGCCCAGGAGCATCCGGATCGTCGTGGTCTTGCCGGCGCCGTTGAGCCCGAGGAAGCCGTAGATGTCCCCCTCCTGGACCTCCAGATTGAGATCCTGAACCGCGCGAAGACGCCCGAAGGCGCGGCCCAATCCTTCCGTTCGGACCAGGGCGACCATGATGCGCTGCAGTGTACCATCCGGCCGCCGGGTGGCCTACTTCTGGAAAATAGGCAGCCACTCGCAGGGCATCTGCAGCACCACCACCGCCATCGCCGTCGCGTACGTCAAGCCCACGTCGTCGGTCCACGCGCCGTCCTCGCGCTGCCCGCGCACGATCTCCGCCTTGACGCGCGGATAATAGTTCTCCCAATAATGCTCGCCGGCCATGTACATCGCCTGGGCCGCGTAATAGTGCCCATAGAAGTAGTGGTACTTCCCCCAGCGCAAATCCCGAAGCCTCTCCTCCAGGAACCGGAGCCCGTCGCGGATCTCGCGCGAGTCGTAGATCCCCGCGCTCATGTGCGCCACCACTCCGCAGGCCGTCAGCGCGTAGGAAATGCGCGTGTCGTTGAAGGCGTAGTCGTTGACCAGTTGGTACGTGAAGCCGTACCGGGTGGCGCATCCCTTCACGTACCGCATCGCCCGGTCGATCGTGTCCAACGGAATCACGAGCCCCGCGTTGCGGGCCGCCCGCAGCGCCTGCAGCGTCGAGACCGTCACCGAAAGGTCGGCGTCGACCGGAATCGGCTGATACCGCCACCCCCCCTCCTTGTTCTGCGCGGACACGATCAAGTCGATGGCGCGGCGCAGCTTCTCCTTCACGTCGCTGCGCCGGGTCATCCCGTAGATCTCCGCCAGGAACATCGTCGCGAACGCGTGACTGTACATGCGCGTCCCGTGAGCGGTGATGTAGCCGTCCTCCTCGCGCACGCAGGAGAGGATGAAGTTGAGCCCGCGTTCCACGACCCGACCGTAGCGGCCGCGCCCGGGCACGTGGCCGGCGCCGACGAACGCCATGCACGCGATGGCCGTCACCCCGACGTCGTCGCCGTCTTCTCCCTCATACGTCTCGTACAACTTGTAGGCGATCTTGCAGCGCCAAGCGCCGTTGGACTGCTGCTGCGAAGCCAGCCAAGCCAATCCGCGGTCGCACGCCCGGCGCACCTCCGCGTCGAAGTTCCGCGCATAAACCGCCGGGGACCAACTCTGCGGCCCGTGGGGATCCTGGGCCGAATGCGCTCCGGACGGACGATCCAGCGCCACGGCGCCCATTAGGACCACGCCCGCCAGCCAGCGTTTACCGATATACTTCGACACGGTTGTCCGCCAAAATGAACAGAGCGTCGCCCGCAAGATCGCATCCCGCCGCGCGCCGCGACGGATCGCCGCCCTTGATATTCTGTACGACTTTCCCCGTCTTATCAAGGATGGCCGCGGCAAAATGAAATCTCCGCGTCTCCGCGGCCCCGACCCCGAATACGACCAGATGGTCGGCCGCCGCGCGCAAACCCAATCCCACGAGCGGGCCGGGCAAGTCCATCTCGGTCATCCAACTCGGGACCAACTTCTCGAAGGGGATCCCCAGCGCCAGCACCCCGTTGCGCTCGGGCGCGGGCGAAACGACGTACGCCGCCGCGTCGTCCACGAGCACCTGCGGTTCTTGTTCCACCGGAATCACGTCGTTGACGCGCACGAGCTTCCCGTGTCTCAGATCGACGAGAGACGCCACGGTGCGGCGGTCCCGACGACCCAGGATGAAGACGCCCCCCCGGCTGAGGCATACCTTCGTCCAGCCGAACTCCTGAAGGTCCCGGCGCCATTGCAACGTCCCTTCCGTTGCGTCATAAGCCTCCACCGCGGCGCGCTTCACGTGCAGATAGATCAAACCTTGCACCGCTCCCAGCATCTGGATTTCACCGCCGCTCGACGACAGCGCCTGCTGGACCCTGCACCGGCCGCTGTCCACCTCGAACACGTAAAGACGGCTCGGCTTGGTCGTGACGAGCGCCACGCCGTCCTCCATCGCCAGCAAGCCCTCCGGCGTCGATAGGCCCGCGTAGGCCTGAGTCCAGAGGATGCTCCCGTCGGACGCGCGGATCGCCGTGACGACCCTGGCCTGCTCTCCGCGAGGATCCGGCGAGGTGACGCACAGCGCCATATCGGTCAGCGCGAATCCATCCATCGGGACGGGCGACTCGTATTTCCATTCCACGGTCCCTTCGGCCGCGTTCAGGCGCCACACCGTCCGTTCCGTACAGATCAGGAGAGATCCCTCCTGCGCGAAGGCGCGCGGCCTGCCGTCGAGGGTCAACTCCCATGCCGCCAGACCCGTGTCGGGACGCACGGCCTTGAAAACCCGTCCGTCCTTGACGACGTAAATGAGCTCCCCCGGCTTCGACGGCCCCGAACCCTCCGGGCAAAGGACGGCCAACTCCGCGACACTGTCCTGGTCGGACGATTCGCGCTCGACATACGCGCCGACCCGTTTGAGCGGAGGCTTCAGCGAAGGAGGAGACGACGCGGTCGACGGCGCGTGGTACTCCTTCCGGGCCAGACGCTCTTCGCAGAACGCGCGCGTCTCGGGATCCGGCGAAGATTCCAGCATGCGCCGCAGGATCTTCCGTCCCTCGATGAATTGCCGTCGCGCCTCGAGCATCCGCACGAGCGCGCGTCCCGCGTCCGCGAGCCGCGCAGAGCGGGGGAACTCGCGCAGGAAAAGCCTCAGCGTCATGGCGGCGTCCTCCGGGCGCCCTACGCGCTCGTAGGCCTCCGCGGCCTCCAGCACGGCCGCCTCGACGACGGAGCTGTTCGGATAGCGCCGCCAAACGGCCAGGTGCGCCTCCGCCGTCCCTTCGCGTCGCGCGTGCTCCAGCTGATCTCGTGCCTCGTCCTCGAATCGCCGATACGAGGACGTTCCCGATTCGGAGATCAAGGAAGCGATCCGGGCGCGGACGATTTCCGCGACGCGGCGCCCTTCCACGAGCTCCTCGCCGTGCTCGAAGATCAAGCGTTGAAGCTCCGCCACCGCGGATTCCGGGGGCTCCAGCTCGCACAATCGCAGCGTCGTCTCCACGAGCGCCGCCTGATCCGGTGCGTGCTCGCGGGCGCGACCGAACAGCGATCGAGCGCGGACCGCGTTCTTCTCCTGCAGGGCCTTGCGACCCGCTTCCATGCAGCCGGCGTACAGCCGGCGCCGCGCCACGCGAGCCAAGCGCTGCTCCTCGGCGCGGCGGGAGCGCGAGGCCGTCTCGACCACCTGCGCGAAGAGCTCCGCCGCCTGGTCCACGCGCCCACACTGCAACAATCGCAGCGCGGAGCGGTAGATCAGCGGCGCGCTGTTCGGATCCCGCGCCAGATCCGCGGCGATCTCCGCTTCGCGATCGCGCCGGTCGAAAAACGCGTCGATCCAAGTCTGTCCGGTCAGGATCAACGCGCCCTCTCCCGCGACGAGGTTGCCTCCCTGTCCGCGTCCGCCTGGCCAGCGCGTGAACGTCGGCTTGCCCCCCGCGATCGGGATCTGGTACAGCCCTTCCGTCGTCGGGAAGTAAATGCCGTCCGCCGCCACGACGCCCCGGCCGCTGCCCTGGCCGCGCTCCGGTTCGAAGTGTCCGGCCGTCTTTCCGCCCTGGGTGACGTCGAACCAACGCACCGAGTCGCCGCCGGCCACCAGGTAAGGACCCTGCATGCCGTAGAGGTGTCGAAGGTCCCCGCGCTCCAGTCGCCACCGATATTCGCCCGTGCGCGCATCCAGCGCGTAGAGGAGGGGTGAATCCGTCGCGGTGAAGAACACTTGATCTTGGGCGACGACGGGGGCGGCATTGCACCACTCCAGCGGATTGCGCCGGATCTGGACGCTGCGGGTGGGATTCACGGAGAGCTGCTGGTAGCGGTAGAGCCACTTCATCCGCCCCGTACGCCGGTCCAGCGCCGCGAATGCCCCGTGGTTGGTGCAGTAGTAGACGCTGTCTCCGGCGACCGCGACCGCGCCGCCGATGGATTCGCGGGTGGAGTTGCCGAAGAGGTTGATCTCCGTTCCGCCCGAGGCGACGAAGGTCTGCCAGAGCACCCGGCCGGTGGCGGCGTCCAGGCACAGAACGTAGTGCTCGAAGGGGTCGGTATTGGTGGATTGGCGAACGGCGCCCACATAGAGTCGGCCTTCCTGCGGAGTCGGAGCGGTCGGGAAGGAAAGCCCGCCCAGGGGTTCCTTGTCGTCCGTCAGGCCGCCCAAACGCCACACCATCTTGCCCGTGGTCGCGTCCAGGCAGAAGAGCGCGCGTTTGGGAAAGGCGAACTTGACCAGGATCCACTGCATGCGCTTCTCCATCTCGCCGAGCGCCGTGACCAGCGTGACGTAGACGCGACCGTCATGCACGGAGGTCGTGTGCGCCAGCCGTTCCTCGTACAGCAGCGTGCCGTCCGGAGGGGTCACCGAGTGGCTCCACAGGAGATCGGCCGTCGTGCCGTAGAGGTTGAACGCCCACGCCTGATACTCATGATGCAGGTAGACGATTCCGTCCGAGACGGCCGGGAACAACGGTCGATAGTGGGTGGCCGCGCGGCCGGTCGGCGGGAAGTAGCCCGGATCGTCTTCGGCGGCTTCGAACTCGACGGGAGGGATCGTCGCGGTCCAGGCGCGATTGGACAATGCCGTAGACTCCGCCGGCCGGGTTCCCGTCCCGTCGCCTTGCAGGCATTCCCATCCCGCCGGCCAGGCCACGCCATGGGACGAATCGGCCGAGGTGTTCATCGAACGGAGCGTTCGACGCAGGATCTGCGGCAGCGGCTCCTCGCGGTCTCCGAACCGGACGTTCGTCTGGGGGCATTCGCGCTCCGCGCGCGCCAGCAACTCGTCCAGATCGTCGGCGCGGCCGGACTGCGCATACGCCGCGCCGAGCCTGGCGAAGGTGAGGCTGCGCGGGATGTCGGCGTCCGGAACCGCCAGCAGCCGTTCGAAGGCGGAGGCGGCGTGCTCCGGGTCGCCCGCGTCCATCGCGAGATTGCCCAGTAGCGCCAGGGCGTCGTCGGCCACGCTGGAGAGGGGATAGCGCTGGGCCACCTGATCGAGGGCCTGCAGGTCCTGGACATGGCGGGCGGTCTCGAACGCCGCGCGCGCGAATCCGTCGTAGTAGGTTCGGTAGGCCGCTTTCCCTTCCTCGGGCCATTTCTCCATTTCGCGGAAACAGTGCTCCAGGACTCCGCGGTAATGGACGGGCGCCATGGGGATGGAGGACTCCACGGGGACGGGCACGAGATGATTGGGGAACCGGCCGACGGCCTCGGCGTACAGATCGAGCACGTCGCGATATCGTCCCTCTTGGGTCAGGGCGGCGGCCTTGCTCAGGAGGAGATCGAGGTAAGGATACTGGCGCACGAGTGCCGTGTTCCGCTGGGCGTCTTCAGGGCGATCTTGCGCCGGAGTCAGGGCGGGGGCCAGCAGCCCTCCCAGAATCCACCCGCACCACCATCGCATGGCCAATTACCCGACTCCGGTGTCCAGTCCAGGGGGTACGGCGTTCGGCCCTCGGGCACACGGCGCCTACCCCGGGTTCCCATCGGCGGCACTAACAATTGTACGTGTCGTCGATCCCCCCGTAAGGGCGATTTCGTGATGAAACCACAGGTCGGACGCGGATGCCAGCGGAACCGCCCCCGACGAGGCTTCTTGCGCGCCGGCGATAAATCCTCGACGCGCCGCGTGATCTTCCGGTGTTTTTCTAGTAAGATTTTATTTTGACGAGCGACGAAAGAAGACATGGGTCTGGACCTGAAGGCGATCGAGCAGGATTGGCACGCGCGGGGATTCAGCTTCGGCATCTGGGAGGACCGCGCCGGGGCGAACTGGGAGAACTACACCCACGAATCGGACGAGCTGTTCATGCTCGTGGAGGGCGAGGTCGAGCTGGAAGTGGAAGGCATCGCGTGCCGGCCGACGCCGGGCGAGGAGGTGCTCATTCCGGCGCAGGCGCGCCACAGCGTCCGCAACGTGGGCGCGACGACGGTGCGGTGGCTCTACGGATACAAGAAGTAGGGAGTACCGAGTGGCCATAAGTAGTGGAGAAACTCGGCGCGATTCTCGCCCTCATGCCCCGAGGGCCCGGCAAGAAGAAAGTCGATCTTCTGAAACATGCGGGGGCGGCCCGTCATAGTATCTGTGCACGCGTTAGGAGACGCGCCATGACCGCCATCATCATCGCTTTCGCGACCGCCCTTTCTTCGCAGGACCCCGAAGAGTCCGGTCGAACGACAACGGCCGACGTCACCTTCGCATTCGTGGCTCAGCAAGGATGGTCGCTGCGCATTCTGTCGGAGGGGGACTTTCGCGACGTCGTGGAGAGCCGGTTGACGCGGGATACCCAGCCGCGGTTGCTCACTACCGATTGGCGCCTGTCGAGATCCGCTGAGGTGCCCACCTCCAACATAGGCGTCGCCTTCCCTCGTGTCGAACCGATCAAGATCGAGGGATCGATCGTTCTTCGCCCCGACGGAAAGTACACCGTTTTCTTCGGACGCATCGACTACTGGGATGATACGCAGAGCTGGCGGATCGAATTCACGGATAACAAGGTCCGCACATCGGGGCTGGGAGGGCGGGACAAGTGGACGGGAACCCGAGCGGAGTGGCGGCGGCGTTTAGAGTCCCTGGAGGACGCGGCGATTGAACAGTACCTGAGCGCTGTGACGCCGCAGTTGGATGAGACGCCTCCACCGCGTGCCGGTAAGGTACCGATCATCACGGCCGACGCCGGGCGGCGACTGTTCGTCACGTGCTCGCTCGAGGAACAGCTGGCGGCGTTCCTGATGGCCCGCGTGGCCGGCGCCGTGCTGGATCAGAAGCTGTGGCCGGCCGAATGCGCCAAGTACCCGCCGGCGGTGATCCAGATGGCCAGATCGATGTTGGAACGGCTTCTCCTGCAGTGCTCCGATGAGCTGGCGCCTTCGGCTGCGCGCGCCGACGGCAGACGTCGCGTGGAGGGCCAGGCGTGGGACTTCCGCGGACGCGCGGTTCCTTGGTTCCAGTGGGAGGACGGCAGCTCCTGGCTGGCCGGGATGGAAGAGCCCCGCCGCCGTCTCGCGGAGTTGGCCGAGCAATCCCGAACGAACGGCGGCATCGGGGTGGCGGCCTGGCAAGAGGCCGTCGACCGGGAGGTGCGCCAGCTTCAGCAAAACGCCCGAGTAGTTGTCCCCGGACGCATGCCCGCCCTGACCGACGCGCTCCTGCCGCGCATTCTGTCGATCAAGAAAGGCTCTTATGACTACACGGAGGAGATCTGTCTGGACGGCAAGGTGAAGTCGAGCGATGTACGGACGCAGGGGTTGGCGCCCGAGGTCGAGGTGGCGTTCTTTCAAAGCGGGGCCAACACGTGGAAGATCGCGCGCGCCCGCATCGAGACCTGGTACGTCGGCAAGATCAAGAGGAAGTAGTTTTTCTGGCTCGCGACCGCTGCAGCGTCGTTCCGTTCATAATAGGATCGTGGGGTCCATGCCGGAGCCATCCCACAGGCTGGCGGAATTGCTTCTGCGCGGACGGTTCCTCTCTCCGGAGGAGTTCGTAGCCGGCGGAGTGGCTCCGCCTCTCATCGAAGACGACCCCCATGAAAAACCCTTCGGCAAATACCGGTTGATCCGGCGCATCGGAGAAGGGGGCTTCAGTCGTGTCTATCTTGCCGTGGATCCGTTGCTGGGCCGTCGCGTAGCGCTGAAAATCCTCAAGAGCGCCACCCCTGAAGATGTGGGCCGCTTCCGGCGGGAAGCGCGCATCGCCATGGAACTCCGCCATTCCAACATCATGCCGGTGTACGAGACCGGCCAGATCGGCCGGGCGTTCTACATCGCCATGGCCTATGTGGACGGCGTTCCGGCGGAGAAGATCGAGCGGCGGCGGTTCATCGACGTGATGCTCAAGACGGCGCGAGCGCTCGGCGTCGCGCACGCCCGCGGCCTTATCCACCGCGACGTCAAGCCGAGCAACATCCTGATCACTCCCGAGGGGGAGCCCTACTTGACCGACTTCGGGATGGCCAAGCGATACGACGGTTCGACCCAGGGCATGCTGACCCAGAGCGGAACGATGATCGGAACGCCGGCGTTCATGTCGCCCGAGCAAGCGCGCGGCGAGGCGCGCTCGCTGGGGCCGGCATCCGATGTCTTTTCGCTTGGATCCACCTTTTATTATCTGGCGACAGGCGTGTTGCCGTTCGGCGGATCCACGCCGCTCGAGATCATCCGCAAGGTGATCGAGACACGTCCACGGCCGCCGCGAGAATTCGACCCCTCCCTCCCGTCCGAAGTGGCGGCCATCATCACGAAGGCGATGGCGCCGGATCCGACGCAACGCTATCAGACCGCCGCCGAGATGGCGGACGACCTCGATCGGTTCAGCCGGCGGCTGCCGGTGGTCGCGGCGCGTCGCCGGTTTGCGCCCTATGTCGCGGCCGCCGTCGCACTCGCGATCGTGTCCGTGTTGGTGGCCTTGCGCGGCCGGCGCGATGTCCCACCGCAGCCCGTTCCCATTGCGCTGGAGGCGCCCACGATCTCTCCGCCCCTACCCCCGCTTCCGCCGCTCAACGAGCCCCCGCCTCCGGCGAGCACGGAGGACCTCCCGGCGCCGCCGGAACTTCCAGCGATCGCCCCGGCGCTGAAGGCGCATCTTCGCGAGCGCGTTTTCGACCAGCCGGCCTACTTCCTGGAGACGTTCCTGTCGGACGCGGAGCGTGTCCGTGCCGAGCAGCTGCTGGCGAGCGATCGCGCCACGGAGGTGGACCTGCGATTCCTCACGGAGCGGATCGGAAAAGAGGCGGCCGAGTGCATCGAGCGCGAGCGCCGGTCCCTTCAGACCGTCGTCGCGGAGCGTGAAGCGGACGTGCGTCTCGTCCATGCCCCGGATCTGGTGCGGTTCAAGGACGGCCGCCGTCAGGAAGTGCGCCTGATCGAGGAAACGACCACGCGCATCCGGTATGTCTTCCAGGACCAGCCGCTGGAGGTGTCGCGAGATCTGATCGAAGCGGTCGAACCAGGCGGCTCTGCGGAAGGTCTCTTCCAGGAGAAACTCCGCGCGTCCGTCAAGGCGGTGGACTTCGTCGCGTTGGCGAAGTGGTGTCGCGAACACGGGCTTCCCCGACATCGGGAGTACGCGCTCTATCGGGCGCTCGCGGAGGAGCCGGGGGACGGCGGCGTGCGGCGTGAACTGGGAATGCCGGCAAGCGGACCCCTCGCGGCCGCACTCGCGGGGCGGGCCCCGATAGCGTGGATCTCGTTCGAGGGGCGTGAGTACGCGCCCGAAGATCTGCGGCAGGCGCTCCTTTCCAGGGGGTACTTGATCGTCGACGACCGGTGGTGCGTCTCGAAGGAATGGCGGTGGTCGGCACGTGAGTATTGGAACGGCGGGCTGACGGTGAGCGGTCGGGGCGTCACGATCGGGCTGTGGGAAGAGGTTCGAGTGGAAAAGGCGTACGACCTCGACCAGAGGAAGGTGGTGAGCGTGGTCCGGAGGACGCCGAAGTTCCACTTCATCGGCCCCCTGCTCTCGTCCGCGGAGGCCAAGGCGGCCGCGTGCACGGCGGTCATCGCGGTGGAGGCGCCCGGGCCGATCCTCGAGTGCCGTCTTCAGGCGAACGCAACCGTCATGGACGGACGCGGTTCGATCGACGTGTCGCTGGAGACGGAGGGACGCTCGCCGCGCATTCTCTTTTCCCTGGCGGCGGGGACGCGCCGGAGCATCGACGACATCGGCGCCGATCTGCGCGGCGCTCGACGGTTTTCGATCGTTGCGTCGATTCGAAGCGAGATCGAGCCCGACGCGGAGGGACGGCCGAAGGGTTTTGCGCTTTTCCTCCCCGGGGACGCGGCGGAGCCGGAGCCGCTGTGGATTGAGGGCCGGGTCGCAGAGCCGGTACCCGCGCTCAACGAACTGCTCCCGCTAAAGTGACGTCTTGGCGTGCAGGAAGGGGGCCAACGCGCGGATTTCGTCCTCGTATTCTTCGCGGGAGGAGGAGTAGCGCCAGATCTCCTCGCGAAGCAACTCCGTGAGTCTTTGGCGGCTGCGATGGATGAAGTTCCTGACGTCCTGCAGCGAGCGACCCAGCTCGGCGGCGATCTGCTCGTACGTCTTGCCGTCCAGGACATGAGCGGCAAGGGCGCGGTGATGCAGCGGGCGCTCCGCCTCCAGGACGCGCAGGGCCGAGTCGAGCAGCTGGCCGACCCAGGCGTGGTCGAAATCCTCGTCGGCGGGTTCGCGGGCCGCGGGTTCCGCGAGCCCGCTTCGGGGGACGGTTCGGCGCCGCCGGCGCTCTTCGCGAATCACGTTGCGGGCCACGGCGATGAGGAAGCTGCGGAAGCGTCCGCGCTGCTGGTCGGCCTTGGAGAGGGCGTCGTCGGCCAGCAGGCGGGTGAAAACCTCCTGGGCGAGATCCTCCGCGTCCGTTTCAGTGAAACCGGCGTTGTGGATGAAGTACAGGACCGGTGGACGATAGCGGTTGACGAACTCCGTGACCGCGCGGGCATCCCGCTGCTGGACCAGCCGGATGCGCGACCAGAGGGTGCTCTGGAAGCGTACGAATTCAGCCATGGGATGGATTATACGACCTGGAGCAGGATCCTTGGAAACGCGCGCATCGATCTTCGCCGAAGGACGAGGTCCTCCAATGAGATACCCTCTTACAGCATCCTCCACGCCTTCCGCAGAATCCACTCCATCGTGATCAGCAGCCCGAACAGGATGTACACCGCCGGCGAGTCCCAGAGGTCGTCCTCCTTGAGCTCCGTCAGGCTGTGCTTGGATTCCTTCAGCGCCTCCGGCAGCGCGCCGACCTTCTCGATCGGGAAGAAGTTCGGACACTCGCTCTCCTTATGTTCCACGCCCTCCGATTCGGCCGGATGGGACGCGTGCGCGATCCGCTGCAGCTCCTCGCGATCCAGGATCGGCTCGTCCTCTTCCCGATTCGGGATATACACCACGAATTTCTCCGTGGCGCGCGTCGAGTCGTCGTCGGGCTCCCCCGCCCACGCCCGGTACATCCCCACCTCGGTCGGCTTGAAACTGCCTTCGTAGTACCCGTTGCGCTCCTTGTCGCGGATCAAGCGGACCGACAGACGCTTGCCCGTCGGCGGCTCGACATAGATCTCCAGCTCCGGATCGCCCAGCAGCTCGAAGTTCTTGTCGAACGCCGTCACGTATAGATTCACCGAGTCGCCGGTCATGTACCGGCGGTCGTGCCTGTCCAGACGCAGCCGGAATCGCTTCGCCCCCAGCAGCTTCCCGTAGCGCGTCCAGTACATGGCTTGCTGCCAGAACGGATAGAACCACGGCTGGTCGCCCGCCAGATAACGCCACAACCACGTCTCGTCCGTCGCGCTCCAGAAGACGCGGCCGAAGCCGTAGTGCGCGGCGACGAACAGCGGCGGACGCTTGGCCTGCGTCTCCTGCTGCGGGACGCCCGTCAGCTCCACGAGCACCTTGCCCTGCGGCTTGACCTTGACCACCTTCTGGAACCAGCGCACCCCCACCAGCCCGTCGTTGCGACCGTCGCGATCCTCCCACGCCTCCACGATCCTGTTGAGGTCGTTGCCGAGCGCGGGGAAAGAGACGATGGGATGCGCCCCGCCGCGCGCCTCCGACCGCACGATCGCCTCGTCCGTCAGCTTGTATCCGAACTGGCGCTCATACGTCTGCTCCGTGTCGCGCCCGGCGTCGTCGACGATGACCGGCAAGAGGCGTTCCAACGGCGTGTCCTTGAACGTCCGAGGGTTGTTCATGACGCCGGAGATGAAGACCACGCCGCCGCCGAAATTGGCCACGAACTTCTCGATGTTCTCCCACGCCTCGCGCCCGCCCAACCGCCCGGGATCGACGTCGCCGATGATGATCACGTCGTATTTCAGGAGCTCCTTGAGCGTCCGCGGGAATTCCTTGAGCGGCTCCTTGAAGTCGGGATCGCCCGGGTCGCGCGTGTGCTCCTGGGGAAACCCCTCGTCCGCGCTGGTCAGAAGGCAATGGCACAGGATCTTCGTGTCGCGGATCAGCGCGTTCTTGAGGAAACGGTATTCGTACCGCGGCGGATGCTCGACGTAGAGCACCTTGATCTTGTCGTCCGCCACCCGCACGCGATGCACGATCACGTTGTTGAGGTCCGTCCGCTCTTCCTCCCGCGGAGGGACGCGCAGGATCAGCAGATACTCCCCGGCTTCGCGCGGCTGCCAGACGAGGTCGTCGGATTGTCGCATCGAGCCGTCCAGCGTCATCTTCTTGGTCTGATCGAGCGAGCTTTCCTGCAGGTACGTCTCCACGTCCTTGGCGTCCAGCGAGAGCTCCTTGGCGGCGTCCTTGATCTCGTAGACATGCAGGTTGACGTCGATCTCCTGCCCGTTGTACCCCGAGCTCTTGACGCCGAATTTGACGGGGAGCTTGTCGTTGACGAGCACCGCCTGCTGCGCCTCGAGTTCGATGAGCGCGATGTCGCGCGTCTCCTGCGGGATTCCGGCCAGCACGGTGTAGATCGGGATGTAGTGCTGCCCGAGCTCAGCGCCGAAGTTGTTCCGTCCGTCCGACAGCACGATGACCGCCAGGACGGACTGCCCCTTGTACATCGCCAGGGCCTGGCGGATGGAATCGCCGATCGCCGTCTCCGTGCCGATGATGCTTTCCGGCTTGTACACCTCGAACAGCTTCTCGCGGCTCTCCACCGCCCGCGCGCCCTTGGAGAACGTGAAGTAAGCCACGTTGAGCTTCGCTTCGATCTCGTCCAGGATCCGCCGCTCTGGATCTTCCAGGACGCGCCGGATGATGTCCGCCCGCGTCAGCGTCTTGAGCGCCGCTTCCACTTCGGGCGTGACTTCCTTCGCGCCTTCCTGGAGCAGCCGAACGGCCTTCGCCAGTCCCAGCTTCTGATCCGCCCGGCTGGGGACGTCCACCTTCTTCATCGAGAGCGAATCGTCCACCAGGACGAGCACGTAGCTCTTGCGGATCTTGTTGATCTCGACCGTCAGGATCGGGCCGAGGAGCAGAAGGAAGATGAGCAACGCGAGCGCCGCGCGCAGCGCCGTCAGCAGGACCTTCGGCCCGGGACCGACGTCCTTGCGCTCCCGGCGATAGAGGAACCACACCAAGCCGAGAATGACCGGAACGATCACCAGGAGGATCACCCACGCGTCGAGCTTGTGGTGCCAGTCCAGGCCGATCTCGCCGTCGCTCAAGTTGATCCGGTCGATCCCCAGCAATCGGGAGATCCACTCCTCCGACCGGGATTGCGCCATGAGGAGGTTCATTGCTTCGCCCTGCCGAACAGCCACGCCAGTACCGATTCCAGGCCGAGCAGCCCGACCAGCACATAGAGCAGATACTTCCACAGTCCCGCCGCGGGAGGCGTCAACGCCACTTCCTCGCCGACCTTCTCTCCGATGAGCTCGAAGCGGAAGTCCGGCCACCGGCGGCGGATCTCGGCGACGGGAATCCGCGCGAGGTTCCCCTCGGCGCGATGCAATTCCTCCGGCGAGACGACGCGCGGCGGCATGTTGACGGCGAAGTAGGCCACCGGACGTTCCTCCGGCCTGGGGTTGAGCCTGTCGAGCTTGTACAGGCCGGCGCTGCGAAGGCCTTCATTCTCGATGGAGTCGGGTCTTTCCACCGGATGCTCCGGCGGAGGCGTGGGATACTTGATCCAGAACGTCCCGCCTTCCCGCTTGGGCACTTCAGGAGAAATGGAGATCTGTCCCTCGCCGGGCGTGTCCAGCGTGAACGTGTTCTGGAACTTGTCGGCGGTCATCTGCAACCCGATGAAGTCGCCGATGAAGAGGTTGCGAAGGCCCGACGGCCGCGCGCCGAGGTGCTCGCACGCCGTCTTCATCATGACGACGTAGGGCGGGCGCCCCGGCACCTGCAGATTCCAGCCGTCGTCCATGGTGCTGTTGTAGAGCAGCACGCGCCCTTCGCCGAACCGCTTCTCCACCCACAGGGGCGTCGCGAAATTGTCGTCGAGCCGCGCGACGACGTCCTCGGCGTCGAACTTCTCCAGCCGGAAGTACTGGTAGAACACCAATTCGCGCGGGGCCTTGGCCAGACCCTTGCTGAACGTGCGGAAGATCGGATGCGCCTCCCGGTAGCTCTGGACGCGCACCGGCACGGGCTGGTCCTCCTCGGGCGAAGTCCCCGCGCTCTCGCCCAGCATGGCCGGCAGCAGCCCCTTGCCTTCCTTCCACAGGAACTCGTTGTACCAGCCGCGATCCACGCGCCCGCCGACGGAGATGAGCAGCCCCCCTCCGCCGTGCACGAATTGCTCCAGCTTCTCGACCTTCTCCTGCGTGAGGCTCTGCACGTTGCACAGCGCGATGAAGTCGGTCCGCTCCAGGTGATCCGTCTCGAACATCTCCGGCGTGACCGGCCGGTCCAGCTTGAACAGATCCGAGAACTCCAGGACGAACCGCAGGTAGTCGATCTCCCCCGACCACGGGGCGTTGCCGGGCTCCCCGTCGACGAGCAGGCCGACCACGCCGTCCTTCACCTCCAGCGCGAACGTCCGGCGGTCGTCGACGTCGAGGAAGTCCGGCTCCGTGGACACCTGCACGTGATGGGCGCCCGCCTCCACGAAATCGACTTTGAACGAGACGCTGATCGTCGACTGGGCGGGCAGCGCGACGCTCTCCGTCTTGACGAGCGCGCCGTCGACCATCAAGTTGACCGTCACGGACGGATGGCTGACGTTCGACCAGTTGTGCACGTCCGCGGCGAAGCGCGTGGAATCCTTCATCGTGACGAGGGGGTTCTCCACGCGCAGGTCGACGACGGCGCGGTTCTCGGCGCCTTCGGTGCCGACGTCGATGAGATACACCTTGACGCTGTCGCGCGAGGTCAGGGACTTCGTGAGCTCCGCGAACCGGCGGGCCTCGGTTTCGTCCGCCGCGTCCCACGCGTTGCGCTGCAGATCGGTGAAGAGATAGACGCGTTTGTCCTGGTTCTTCGACTTCTCGATGACCTCGGCGATCTTCTGGAACGTCGCCAGGGCGCTCGTCCCGAAGTGGGACAGCCGGATCTCGTTGATGCGCTGGTGCACGAGGTCTTTCTTGTTGGACTCGGGGACGAAGACCTCCGGGTAATTCGACATCAGCAGGACGGAGATCTTGTCCTGTTCGGTGAGCTTGCGCAGCTCCTCGAGCTTCTTCAGCGCGGTCTTCTTCGCCACGTCCAGACTGGACTCCTGGGCCTTCTTGAAGGCCATGGAGGCGCTGTTGTCGATCACGAAGAGGTGATGCGTATCGCTCTCGGCGAGCGCCTCCAGCGGCGCCTCCCGGAAGAACGGCCGGGACAGGGCCAGCGCCAGGATCACCATGATCAGGATCCGCACCAGCAGGAGTAACAGATTTTCGATGCGCAGCCGCCGCTGGGTCTTCTTGAGCGCCGCCAGCAAGAATTCCATCGCGGCCCACCGCACGCGGCGGTACTTCTGCCGGTGCAAGAGGTGGATGATGACCGGGATCGCCCCCCCGAGCGCGAACCAGAGCAAGGATGGATTAAAGAAGCCCACGAGCGTCGCTTTCCATAAGGAGGTTCTTCTCTGGGTCCTCTGTCACCCTCTGGGTCCTCAATGCTGTCTCCCCGTCGCCAACCGCGACGCGAGATACTTCGTCAGTTCCACGTCGAGCTGCCGGTCCGTCGAGATCTGCACGTAGTCGACCATCTGCTGCACGCATCCGCGGCGCAGCTTCTGGCAAAACCGATCGACCTCCTCGAGATACGCCTGGCGCAGCGCCCGCGGATCCACCAGGAGCTTGGGATACTCCTCCATCCCCTCGAAGAGCGTCATACGCTGGAACGGGAACGTCAGCTCGTATTCGTCGAGCACGTGAAAGACGATGACGTCGTGGCGCCGGCTGCGGAAGTGCTGCAGGCCCTTGAGGATCTTGTCCGGATCGTCGAAGAGGTCGCTGATCAGGATCACCAACCCGCGCCGCTTCAGCCGCTCCGCCATGACGTGCAGCACCGTCGCGAGGTCCGTCTTGTTCTGCGCGCTGGCGCCCGCCAGCGTCCCCAGGATCGCGCGCAGGTGTCCCATGCTCGAGGAGCTGGGGACCTTGCTCTTGACCTCCTTGTCGAAGGTGACGATGCCCACGGAATCCTGCTGGCGCAGGATGAGGTAGGACATCGACGCGGCGATGAAGCACGCCAGCTCCAGCTTGGACAGCTCGCCGCTCTTGTAGTCCATCGACTCCGAGGTGTCGAGCAGCACGTGCGAGCGCAGGTTCGTCTCCAGCTCGTACTGCTTGACGTAGAGGCGGTCGCTGCGGCCGAAGACCTTCCAATCGAGGTGCTTGAGGTCGTCCCCGGGACTGTACTCGCGATGCGCGGCGAACTCGACGGAAAATCCGCGGTAGGGGCTCTTGTGCATGCCCGCGACGAAGCCCTCGACGATGTGCCGCGCCTTGAGGTCCAGGCGCGTGACCTTGTTGAGGATCTTGGGATCGAGGAACTTCTGCGGGTTTTCGGGCATGCTAGCTCGTCACCTTCGGCAGCCCCGGCACCTTCTCCAGCTCCGCCTCCTTCGCGGGAATCACCTCCAGCAGCTTGTCGACGACCTTGTCCGTCGTGACCCCTTCGGCCTCGGCGGAGAAGTTCGTGATGATGCGATGGCGCAGCACCGGATGAGCGACCGCGCGGACGTCCTCGATCGTGACGTAGTAGCGCCCCTTGAGCACGGCGTGGGCTTTGGCGCCGATGATCAGGTACTGGCTGGCGCGCGGCCCGGCGCCCCACTGGACCCACTCCTTGATGAACTCGGGCACGCCCCCCTGCGTCACGCGCGTGGCCCGCGCCAGGGCCATGGCGTACTTGGTCACGTGATCCGCGATGGGCACGCGGCGAACGATCTGCTGCAGCTGGAGGATTTCGCCGGCGCTCAGGATGGACTGGAGCTTCACGTCGAAGCCGCTCGTGGTGAGCTTCATGATCTCCAGCTCTTCGTCCTCCGTCGGATAGCCCACCATGATGTTGTACATGAACCGGTCGAGCTGGGCCTCCGGCAGCGGATACGTGCCCTCCTGCTCGATCGGGTTCTGGGTGGCCAGCACGAAGAACGGCTGGTCCAG
>JACPRB010000295.1 GCA_016190155.1 Planctomycetota bacterium | reverse complement strand
GCCGGCGCCGCGCAGGCGACCACGCTGATCGTGTTGCCCGGGACCACCCTGAACCTCAACACGTACGCCCTCACCATCGCCGGCACGGGCAACACCGCGACTCCGCTGCTGCTCGGCACGATGAACGGCGGCACCGGCAGCATCATCTTCACCGCCGTCAACTCGGCCGGCGACATCACCATCCCCGCTGGATCCAGCTATCCGAACCTGACTCTCAGCGGGACCGAGACGTATCGCCCCTCCGCAAACCTGACCGTCAACGGCAATCTCACGGTCGCCCCCGGTTCGACGCTCAACACCTTCGACGGCACCGTGGAGAGAACGTTGGCCGTCGGCGGCGCCACGACGACCGTCGGCGGAACCCTCCTCGCCGGCACCAACGCGCCTACGACCCTTACGTTCGAAGGGCTCACCGTCGGCGGCACCCTGAACCTGGCCGCGGGCGGCTACGCAGTCGACGTTACGGTGAAACAAGACCTCGACACGTCCGTCGGCTTCCTCACCACCGCCGCCGGTACGTTCACGTTCAGCGGCAGCGTCGCGCAGTCGCTCCTGTTGGGCACGAACGCCACGTTCTTCAACGTCGTGATCGACAATGCCGGCGGCAACGTCTCGATGTCGGGAAGCGGCGTCCTGAGAGTCAACGGCGCGCTGACGATCGCCAACAACCAACTCATGTTATCCGGGGGCGGAGCCGACGTTCAGGGGCTCATCACCCTCGGCGACGGTTCCGGCGGCCCGAGCACCGCACGACTGAGGAGCGGAGGAAGCGGAATCTACGCCGCCGGTGGTTTTGTCGTGAACCCGATCGACGGAAGCTACAACCACAGCGGCAACACCGTGAGGCTCGACGGAAGCGGACCCTGGTCGGGCGCCCCCACGACGGACTTCGGCTCCGTCATCATCAACGGACCCGGCATTACCGTGACCGCCGGGAGCAACCTCTTGACCGACACGCTGTCCATCACCGACGGGACCCTCGACCTCGGGACGTACGGGCTCGACGCCAACGGCACGATCTCCATCGGAGACGGCTCGGGCGGGGCCGGCTCGGCCGTCCTGCAAAACGGCACCGGCGGCATCCTGGCGGGCGGCGGATTCACCGTGTCCGGTACCGACGGCAACTACGTCCCCAACGGCGGCACTCTCAAACTGGACGGGAACGGATCCTGGTCCGGCTCGACCGAGGACTTCGGGACCGTCACGGTCGACGGCGCGGGGATCTTCGTCACCGCCGGATCGAACCTGCGGACGGGATCATTGACCGTCGGCGGCGGAACCCTGACGCTCGGCGGCAACCAACTGGACGCCGACGGGCTGATCGCCATCGGCGACGGACTGGGCGCCTCCAAGTCCGCTAAGCTGACGAACGGCTCCGCTGGAATCCTCGCGGGCGCCGGAGTCATCGAGAACCCCCTCGACGGCGATTACATCCCCGGCGGCGCGACCTTCACCTTCGACGGTTCGGGGACTTGGACGTCCGGCGGCGACAACTTCGGAGACGTGGTCGTCACGGGAGCCTCCACCGTCGTCGTCCTCGCCGACGACGCCGTCCTGGACAGCCTGACCGTCACCGGTTCCGCCACTTTGGACGCCGACACCAACGATGCCGACATCGCCGCCTCCCTGGACGTCAGTTTCGCCGGCGGCACGTTCCTCAGCGGCGATTCCACCGAGACCCTCTCGCTCATCGGAGCTTCGCAGACGCTGGACCCCGGCACGAACGCGCTACGCAACCTCGTCACGAACGGCACGGCTCGAATCGACAATAACTCCCTCGTCGTCAACGGCACCACGTCCGTGGGCGCGCTCTCCACCCTCGAGATCCGCAACACACTCCCTTCCGCCACCTTCAATGGTCCCGTCTCGGTCGCGGGCACGCTCGATCTGAACGCCGACACGACCTTCAACAAATCGCTCACCGTGGACGGCGTCCTCCGGGCCCTCGGCGACGCCATCACCCTTCGCTTCGACGAGACCTCCCTCACCGACATCAACGGCACCATCCTCATCGACGGCGCAGGCTCCAACCGTATCACCCTGGCGTCCACGACCGACGGCGACGCCTGGGACATCGACCTCGCCGGCGCCACACAAACCTTCGCCGACGTCAACGTCCGCGACTCCAGCGCCACGGCCACCCTCACCGCCACAGGCACCTCGCTCGACCTCGGCAACAACGCCGACTCTTCCGGCTTGAGCAGCGACTACGTCTGGACGGGCGGCGGCGACGGCGCCGATTGGAGCGACGGCGCCAACTGGGAGTTCGGATTCGCCCCCGTCTCCAACTCCCGCGCCATCTTCGACGGCAATACCCCCGCACCCACCCTCAACTCGCCCACCACACTCGCTGGCATCGAGGTGCAGTCCACTTACTCTCAAGCGTCCCCTATCACGCTCACGCAGAATCTCACCCTCACGAGCGACCTCCTCCTTGACGTCGCCTCCGCCACATCCCTCGCCCTGGGCACAAGCACCCTCACCGTCCAGGGCAATGCCACCCTCGGCCGCGACATCACCGGCTCCTCCGGCAGCACCCTGCGCTTCACCCAACCCGGCGCCGCTACCCTGACCCTCACCGGCGGGCTCGTCAATACCCGACTCGACGTCGGCTCCGGCGGATCCAACACCACGCTCCTCCTGGCCAACGCCAGCCCCCTCACCGTCGAAGCCCTCTTCATCGACGGCGGCTCCATCCTCGACACCGGCGCAGCAGACGCCGCCGTCATGATCACCAATGAAGCCACCATCGCCGGATCGCTCACCGTCGACGCAAGCCTGGTCACCGTCGGCGGCAACTGGGACTCCTCCGGCGCCGGCGTCGTCTCCTTCTCCGGCGCGGGCACGCTCCTCTTCGACGGAACGGCCGCGCAGACCGTCACCGTCGGCGCCGGCGACGTGTTCCAGAACGTGGTCATCGACTCGGCCGTCACTTTGGATCTCGCCTCCGCGCTCTGGGACATCAACGGCTCCCTGACGATCGGTGACGGGATCGGCACGCCCGCCGTCTTCCAAAATGGCGGGGCGGGACTCACGGTGAGCGGCGGGCTCCTTGTCGACACCGACGGCGACTACGTCTCCGCCGGCGCCACGCTCACGCTCGACGGCACCGGCACTTGGTCCGGCGCCGGTGAGAACTTCAGCGTCGTCGTCATCGACGGCACGATCACCGCCGCCTCCAATCTCCTCACCGACGACCTCACGATCGCCGGCGGTACCCTCTCCCTGGGCACCAACCAACTCGACGCCGACGGCATCATCACCATCGGCGACGGCCTCGCCGGCGCGGCCACCCTCGAGAACGGCGCCGGTGGCATCCTCGCGGCGGCGGGATTCGTCGTGAACGTCGACGGCGATTACACGCACAACACCGGCACCCTCACCTTCGACGGCGCGGGCACCTGGTCCGGTACGGGCGAGAACTTCGGCGTGGTCGTCATCGACGGCACGGTGACCGCCGCTTCTGATCTTCTGACCGATGACCTCGCCATCAACGGCGGCACGCTTACTCTAGGGACCAACCAACTCGACGCCGACGGCATCATCACCATCGGCGACGGCCTCGCCGGCACGGCCACCCTCGAAAACGGTACCGGCGGCGTCCTCGCGGGCGCCGGTCTCGTCGTCAACACCGACGGCGATTATGTCCCCAACGCCGGCACGCTGACATTCGACGGCCCGGGAATCTGCTCATCGGCCGATGCCCTGGGCGATGTCGTCGTCACCGGCGCGGTCACCACCCTGACGCTGCTGGCCGACGTCACGGTCACGAGTCTGACCGTCACGGGCTCCGCCACCCTCGACGCCGATACCAACGACGCCGACATCACCGCTTCCGGCATCGTCAGTTTCGCCGGCGGTACGTTCCTTTGCGGCGACTCGACCGAAACCCTCACACTCACCGGAGCGTCACAAACCCTGGACCCGGGCACGAACGCGCTGCGCAACCTCGCCGTCCCCGGCACCGTGACCGTCCAGAACAATCCCCTCGTCATCAACGGTTCGACCACCGTCGACGGCACCCTCGATCTGAACGCCGACGCCACCTTCAACGGCCCCCTCACCGTCAACGGTACCCTCCAGGCCGTCGGCGACGCCATCACCATCCGCTTCGACGAGACCGCTCCCACCGACATCAACGGCACCATCCTCATCGACGGCGCGGGCGCCAACCGCATCACCCTGGCGTCCACGACCGACGGCAACGCCTGGGACGTCGACCTCGTCGGCGCCACGCAGACCTTCGCCGACGTCAACGTCCGCGACTCCAACTCCACCACCCCCCTCACCGCCACGGGCACGTCGCTCGACCTCGGCAACAACGCCGCCTCTTCCGGCCTGAGCAACGATTACGTCTGGGTCGGCGGCAGCGTCCCCGGCGATTGGAGCGCCGGTGCCAATTGGGCCCTCGGCTTCGCCCCCGTCTCCAACTCCCGCGCCATCTTCGACGCCACAGGCGCCGCCAACCCGGCCCCCACCCTCAACTCCCCCACAGCGCTTGGAGGCATCGAAGTGACCTCCACGTACTCCCAAGCCACCGACATCGTGTTGACGCAGGATCTTACTCTGCTCAACGATCTCGTGCTGGACGCCTCCTCGGCCACCTCGCTCCAGCTCGGCGGCACTACGCTCACGATCCAGAACAACGCCACGCTCGGTCGTACCGTCACCGGCGCCGCCGGCAGCGCGCTGCGCTTCACCAAGAACGGCGCCGCAAGCCTCACTCTCGCCGGCAGCCCCATCAACACCAAGCTCCAAGTCGGCTCCGGTTCGTCCGCGACGCTCCTGCAGCTCCCCGGCCCCACCCCCCTCGACGCCGATGCGCTCACCATCTCCGCCGGCGCCACGTTCGACGCCGGCGCGTTCGGCGCGCTCATCGACGTCAACGGCGCGCTCGTCATCGACGGCACGTACGTCGAGGGGACCGGCGATACGCGCGTCTCGGGCGACGTCACCCTCGGAGGCAGCGCCGTCTGGACCGACAACCCCTCAGGAGCCCTCATCTTCGACGGCACGGGCGCGCAGACCTGGGACGGCGGCGGCGTGAACGCCGGCAACGTCGAGATCGACAACGGCTCCACCGTCCAGCTCGCCAACTCCGACGCGCAGGCGTCTGCGCTCGACGTGACCGCGGGCGACACTCTCGACCTGAACAACCGCACCTTGACCGCGACCGGCGCGCTCACCGTCACGGGCGTCCTGACCGACGCCGGCGCCGCAGGCCCCGGTAACGCGATCGTCACGAACGCCTTCACCCTGACCGGCGCTTATGTGCAAGGGGCGCGAAACACGCGCGTGTCCGGGAACCTGACGATCTCCCCGACCGCCACGTGGAGCTCTGACGCTCTCGGCAAGCTCGTCTTCGACGGCGGCGTGCTCCAGACATGGGACGGCGGCGGAATCGATGTGGGCCATGTGCAGATCGACAACGGCTCCACCGTCCAGCTCGCCAACTCCGGCGCACAGGTGGCGACGCTCGACGTAACCGCCGGCGACACGTTCGACCTGAACGGTCAGACACTGACTGTCAACGGTACCGGCTCGACGGACACGCCGCTGGTCGTCGCGGGCACGTACACGGGAACGGGCACCACCGTCATCGCGAGCACCAACTCGACGGGCGACGTCTTCGTCCCGGCTGCCGGCGCGACCTTCGAGCATCTCCAGCTCACCGGCGCCGAAAATTATCGCCTCGCGGGGAATCGCTCCGTCAACGGCAACCTGCGCGTAGGTGCCGGCGCCACCTTGAAGACTTCCAGCGGCAGCGTCGAATACCTGCTCTCGGTGGCGGGCGCGACCCTCATCGACGGAACGATCGCCGCCGGCACTACCGGCGCCACGACCCTCACCTTCTCCGGCGCCGTGGATCTCAACGGTACCCTCAGCCTCAACAACGGGAATGCCGTCGACGTCAATGTCGCGGGCGACTTCGACGCGACCGGCGGCGCCCTCGCCGCGACGGCCGGCGCCTTCACGCTCGACGGCGGCGTCGCGCAGACCTTGACCCTGGACGGCGGCGAGACGTTCTACGACCTCGCCGTGACGAACGCCGCCGGGGTGTCCCTCGCCGGCGCCGGCATCCTCGACGTCGACCGCGATCTCGTCGTCTCCGGCGCGCTGAATGTCGGCAACCGCGCGGTGAACGTCTCCCGTAACCTGAACGGCACGGGCGGGACCCTGACCTGGGGCGGCAGCGGCACCCTCCTTCTGGACGGCATCGGGCAGATGATCATCGTCGACACCGGCTCGTCCGATTTCGACGCCATCACCGTCAGCCAGAGCGCGGCTGCGAACGTCGTCACCATCGTCGAGAACGGCACGCAGACGCTCACCGCGACGACCGTGACCGTGAACACGGGAATCCTCGACCTCCAGACGAACTCGATCTTCAGCGGCGGGTCCGCCACCGTCATCGGCGCCTCAGGCACGATCCGCAACAGCAGCGCCGACGGCCGAACGCACCAGTTCCTCAGCAACGACGGCGTCAACTCCATCGTCGTCGACGGCACGTTCAGCCTCACGGCCGACGGTTTGGACATCGTCTTCGCCGAGGCCCGCACCGTCGACGTCAACGGCACCGGCGTGTTCGACGTCGGCGGCACCGCCGGAGTTCCCAACACCATCCGCGACGAAACCGACAACGCGACCCAGTGGACGCTGGATGTCGCCCCCACCGCGACCGCGTCGATCTATTGGGCGACGCTTCAGGACGCCAACGCCGCCGGCTCGACGCCGACCGTCACCAACACGACCAACGGCGGAGACAGCACGGGCTGGACGTACGCCAGCGCGGACATCTCGGTGACGCCGACCTCCGGCCTCGTGACGGACGAATTCAACGCGACGGACACCTTCACCGTCGTCCTCACGGCGGCGCCCGCGGCCGACGTGACGGTCGCGATCAGCAGCTCCGACACGACCGAGGGTCTCGTCTCGCCGCCCTCGCTGCTCTTCACCTCGGCGAACTGGAGCATCCCGCAGACGGTCACCGTCACGGGCGTCGACGACGTCCTCGGCGACGGCGACGTCGCGTACACGATCATCACGGCGCCCGCCGTCAGCTCCGATCCCATCTTCGACGGGATCAACCCTTCGGACGTGACCGCGACGAATATGAACAACGACGTACCGGGGACCCTGCAGCTGAGCGCGGCGTCTTACACCGCGGGCGAGACGGGCGGAGTCGTCACCGTCACCGTGACGCGTCTCGCCGGCACCCTGGGCGCGGTCGGCGCGAGCTACGCCACCAGCGACGGAACGGCCGCGGCCGGCAGCGACTACACCGCGACGGCCGGAACGGTCGCGTTCGCCGACGGGGACACCGCCGACAAGACCTTCACGATCCCGATCCTCGCCGATGCGCTGACGGAGGGGTCCGAGACGCTGACCGTGACCCTGAGTGCGCCCACGGGCGGCGCCTCCCTGGGCGCGCCGACCAGCGCTACCGTCACCCTCACGGACAGCCCGGGACAGGTGCAGTTCTCGGCGCCGACTTATCGCGTCAGCGAGAACGGCACGAGCGTCGACATTACGATCACGCGCGCCGCGGGGAACAGCGGCGTCGTCTCGGTCGACCTGGCCTCCAGCGACTGCACCGCGACACAGCCCGCCGATTACGCGTCCATCGCGACGACCGTCACTTTCGCCGACGGGGACAGCGCGGACAAAACCGTGACCTTGTGGGTCTTCGACGACCTGATCGACGAAGGCGACGAAACGGTGAACCTGACGCTCACGAATCCCACGGGCGGGGCCGCCTTGGGCGGGCCGAGCGCGGCCGTGGGGACGATCATCGATCACGAGACGTCGCCGGGCCGACTCCAATTCAGCGATGCGACCTACGCCGTGGCGGAGAACCAAGCGGGTGTGCTCGTCACGGTCCTCCGCTCCGAAGGCGCCTTCGGCGTCGTCACGGCCGACGTCGCCACCACGACGGGAGGTTCCGCGCTGGCGGGCGCGGACTACACCGCCACCACTTCGACGCTTACCTTCGCGGACGGCGTGATCAGTCAGACCCTCTTCATCCCGCTGCTCGATGACGCGTCGGTCGAAGGAGACGAAAGCATCTCGGTAAGCCTCGGCAACGTAACCGGCGGGGCGACGACGGGCTGGTTGGACCGCGTGACCGTGAACGTCATCGATCACGAAGTGGGTCAGGCGGGAACGATCCAGTTCAGCACGAGCGCCTATCAAGTCACGGAAGACGGCAAGGTCGCCGTCGTCACGGTCTCGCGCTCGGGCGGCAGCGCCGGCGTCGTGACGGTCGATTGCACGACCAGCGATGGCACGGCGATGGCCGGCGCGGATTACGTCGCGAGCTCCGGGACGCCGGCGCTGGCGGACGGACAGCTGACGGCCACGTTCCTCGTTCCCATCCTCGACGACGGGCTCGTCGAGGGGGACGAGACGGTGAATCTCGCCCTCAGCAACGTGACGGGAGGCGCGACGTTGGGGATGATCACGTCGGCCGTCTTGACGATCATGGATCACGAAGCGGGACAGCCGGGCGATCTGCAGTGGTCCGCGTCGAACTACCCGTGGACCGAGAGCGGTGGCCTGTTGGAGCTCGTGGTCCGCAGGACGGGCGGTGTCGCGGGGACCGTGACGGTGGACGCCGGCACGGCGGATCTCACGGCGGTCGCTCCCGGCGACTATGTCGCCGTCTCGACGACGCTGACGTTCGGCGACCGCGAGACTCAGAAGGCCATCCTGTTGTCCGTTCTCGACGACGCGGCGGTGGAAGGCGACGAGACATTGAACCTCGTGCTGTCGAACGCCACGGGCGGGGCGGCCATTGTCGGACCTAATCCCGCGGTTATCGTAATCCTCAACGACGACGTCCCAAGCGGCGGCGGACACGGCGGCGGTCGTTGCGGGCTGTTGGGCCTGGAAGCGATCCTGGCCTTGGCGCTCCTGGCGTGGCGACGGCGGCGATGACTCGCTACTCGCTGCCGGGCGCCGGCTTCTCGAACCGTTTCGCGTCCGCCATGAGTTTCCTGTAGGCTTCCTCGCCGCGGATGCCTTCCAGGTCGCGGTCCATCTCGATCCACTGGCGATCGTCGAATCCCGCGTCCACGGCGCGCTCCAAGGCCCGAACCGCCTTGTCCTTTTCGTCCAGCAACGAGCACAGACAAGCGACGTTGTACAGCGCGGACGAATAGAGATCCGTCGTGATGCGTTGCTGGACCGCTTGGCCGCATTCCTTGCAGTTTCCTTCGACCACGTCCGCCTTCTCCAGGCCGCGATCGCACTTCCTGCACCACAGGGCCTTGTTCGCCTCGATCAACTCTATCAGCTTCTCATAGGTCGCCAACGCCTCTCTGCGTTCCCCGACGCGGTTTTGCAGCAGCGCCAGGGAGAACAGGTGATTGAATACCGGGGTCTTGTCCTCCGCCGCAAGCCCGGTCTCCGCGTCCTTCGCGAGCTTGCGCGCCAGAGCCTCGTAGAATCCCTTCTCACCCAAACGGTAGAGGGTCACGACGAAGATCTCGTATTCCTCATCCCCGCTCGTGTAGACGCGCCCCGCCAGCGCCTCCTTGAGCGACTTGACGGCCTCCTTGTATCCCAGAACGCCGGTCGCCATCACCGCCAACTCGCGCAACGCCATCTGATTTCTCTTCTCGCCGCCTTTCCAGTCCAGGATGCGGAATTGATAACCGGGATCCGTTCCCATCCGCAGCAGGATCGGCAGCGCCCGCTCCTTGCCGAACTTCTCCAGGTCCGCGAACTGTCCCTCGAAGAATCCGGTGCCGCCCTGTTCCGTGACCAGCTTCTGGAGGATGTTCTCGATCTCCTCCTGATGGAACTTCGCGAGGATCCCTTCCGCGGACTTCTTCTTGACCTTCCCCTCGGCCGCCGCCGCTTCCACCGCGCCGGTGGCCTTCGGACCGATCCGAACGAGCGCGTCCATCGATCTCTCGACCACTTCGGGATTCAAGTCCCCGAGGAGCTCGATCAGGGGCACGATCGCCGCTTCGCTGCGCGCCAGCCCGAGCGCCCGGATGGCCTCGCGGCGGATCTCCTGATTCTCGTCCTTGAGGGCCAGGAGAAGCTCCTTCTCCGCGCGCCGTCCGACCTTCGCCAGATAATCGAAAGCCCTCTGATGGAGTGCCGGATCCTTCTCCGTACGGAAGAGCTCCGCGATCGTCTCATAAGGCTTCTCGCTCTTGATGTTGCCCAGCCCCGCGATCGCGCGCATCCTGACCTCGGCGTTCGTGTTCGAAAGCGCCCGCAGGAATACGGGCTCCGCCTCGGCGCCGTACTCCTCGAGGACCTCGCCCGCCTTCCGGCGAACCGGCTCCGATGGATCGCCCTCGTACAGCCGGCTCAGCGGCTCCAGCGCCGCCGCGGGCCTGAGATCCTGCAAGCCCCTGATGGAGTGCAGGCGGACCGCCTCCTGCGGGCTCTTGAGCCCATCGAGAAACGTCCCCTCGCTCTTCGCCCCGGCGGTCCTCAAGAAGTCGGCCGCCTCCTGCAATGTCTCCGCGGACGTCTCCGTCAGGAACAGCTTCGAGAGCGGTTCGAGCAGCGGCGCCGCTGCCGAAGCGTCGTCTCGAACGATGTTCTTGAGACCGAGGATCGCCCCGTGGCGGACCGTCGCGTCCTGGCTCGTCAGAAGCTTCAAGAGGAACGGTTGCGCGGGCTTTCCGATGTTCTGAAGGCACTCGAAGGCCTTGTCCTTGATCGTCTTGTCGGTTTCCTGATCGTACATCGCGGCGACCTTCTCCGCGCATTTCTCGCTCTTGATCTCGATGAGGTGCGCGAGGGCCCCCGCCGCCACTGCACCTCCACGCTGTCGAGGGCGTCGATCATCACGTCCTCAGCCGCTTTGCCCGCCGTACGCAGGTACTCGAACGCCGCCTGCCGAACGCCCTTATTCTCCTTGTCGGATCGCAGCAGACCGACGGCGGGATCCACGGCCTTCGGCGAACGAAGGACCGTGAGCAATTCCAAGCAGCTCTTGCGGATCCGGTAGTGATTCCCTTCAAGCCCGGCGATCAGATGCGGCTCCGCCGCCTCGCCGATCCCCTCCAGCTCCTTGCGGGCCGCCAACCGTTCCTCTTCATAATCGGCCGCGAGCTGCTCGATCAGATGGGCGATGCGCTCGTCGGTGGGCGGATCCTGGGCAGGAAACGGCAGAATCGCCGCGACCGCGAATGCAAGCTTGATCATGCGCTCACCGTTGGCGCTCTACTATACCGCGCCCAGGGGACCGCGCAAGTCAAGGATGCCCGCTCACCGAACGTGCTCCTTGCACCACTTCGCCAGCCGCTGGGCACCCTTGGCGCGCGCGTCGTCCGATCCAAGCAGCGGCGAGTAGCCGGCCATCGCCGTGTCGAAGACGCGATAGGGGAATTGAGCGCTCAACGTCGCCGCGAGCGCCTGCTCGGCAAGGCACCGCGCGCCCGCGTCCGGATCCGTGAGGCCCGTCAGCGCGACCTCGATGCACTCCCGCAAGCGCGCCTTGCCCAGCGCCCGATAGGCGCTTCGCCGCGCGGCCGGATCCTGACTCTTCGACGCTTCCGTGATGGCGGGGAGCGCCGTCCCATCGTCGCGCAGGAGCAACGCCTCCGCGGCACGCATCCGCCGGCCGGCGTCGCCGTGCGCGAGCAGCTTCTTGAGCGTGGCGATGGCGACGCGCTCCGGCACCTGCAGGGCCACTTCCTCCGCCGCCGCGCGAACCTCCGGCTCCGAGGCCGTCACGAGCTGATCGATATACATGGCTGCTGGAGAGCCTTCGAACCGTGGAATCGCGCAGACGAACGCCGCCTTGCGGCCTGGATCTTTCTCGCGACGCAGCGATTCCGCGAACGCCTCCGCTGCCCGGCTGCGCCGCGACGCGCCCAGTCCGGCCAGGACGTCGTCGAGAGCCTCAGCGGGTACCGTGCCGGCCTCGAGTTCCGCCCTCAGCCCATCGATGGCCCTGTCGCGCCCCGCCGCCGCCAGCATGGCGCGCGCAGTGTACCGTAACGGATCCGACGCGTCGGCCGCCCGACCCTCGATCGCCGCCAGCCCCTCCTCGTCCTCGAAGACCACGATCGCGGCCATCGCGCCCCGGCGCACATCCACCGCCTGGTCCACACTCACCCACGCCCGCACCGGGACGATCGACAGGCCCGGCCGGCGGCGATCCAGAATGGAAAGCAGGAGCGCCTTCTCGTCGGCTGACCGCATCTCCCCGAGCAGCTTCACGATACCGTCGCCGCAGCCCAGCTCCGCCAAAGCTCGCGCGGCCGTAACGCGACTCGGCAGATCATGCTTCGACACGAGCTTTCGAAGGGCCCCGGTCGCCGGTTGACCGAACGTCGCGAGCGTCTGGATGAGCGTCGGACGCGCCGCGGAATTGACCTTGTCGATGGCGCCGATGAGCTTGCCGAGTTCCTGAGCTCCCATCCGCGCACAGAGCCGTTGGGCGATCCACCCGAGGCAATCGGGATCCTGCTCTTTCACGGTGCGCTGCAGCAGCGCGTCGACTTCTTGAGTCAACGCCAGAGCCATCAGGAATGCGATCATCGTCATTGCCCCGTCGCCGTGCCCCCGCCTCCGCTCGGCGCGGGCGCCCCGGAGGGGCGATTCGATCCGAACGCCGAGCCGCCGGAACCGGTCGTGGGCACTCCCGGCAAACCCGGCGGTTGTCGCCCCGGCAGCGTCGGGATCCGCGGCGCGGAGATTCCGCCGGTCGGCTGATATTTCGGCTCGAAACGGAATTTCAGGCTCGGGTGCCAGAGGGTGTCCGGCCTGTTCTCGCGGGTCGGGATGAAGACGGCGAGATTCGCGTGCCGCACGAGGAGCTCGTAGGGCGTGCCGCGGTGGCGCTCGATGAACGCGCGCACGTCCTTGAGAAGGTCGGTGAGCTCCTGGGGCTTGCCGAGGAACGAGCCCGTCGAGGCATGGCACAGGTAGACGCACTCGTACGTGTAGCCCGTGTAAGGACCACCGTGGGAATGCGCATAATAATCGAAGACGTCGTCGCCGAACTCGATGGCGCCGCGACGGCGCTTGACGAGACCCGCCATCTCGTCGAGAAAGAGGAGCAGTTGGCCGAGGTTGAAGCGCGCGATCTTCGCGTATACGAGCATCGCCTCGGCGCTCACCCCGGCGCGTTTGTCGGAGCGACCGCGGTCCAAGGTAATCGCCTGCTCGATTTGCTGCACGATGTTCTGGAGCCCCCCGAGCATTTCCTTGACGATGAGCTTCTCGGTGGCCAATTCACAAGTGAAGGTGAGTCGCTGGCCAGGCGCCCCGAAGGGCGGCATCACGCGTCCTCCCACCACGGGAGGGCTGCTGTTGACGATGCCCGCACCCAGCAGGGAGTGCCACGCCTGGTAGACGGCGCTCCACATCGGGTCGCTCGTCGACAGTCGCAGGAAACCGCCGCGGGATCCGGCGAACGGCTCGAGGACTTTCATCTTCCCCTCGTCGAGCCCAAGCGCACACTCCATGTGCCGTCCGGCGCAGAGCGCGCACCCGACGATCTCGCAGAATGACCGGTAATCCGCAGGCGGGGTGTACGTCGCGTTGGTTCCCCCGGTTTTCACGCCGAAGCGTCTCAGGCTGTACGGGGCGAACCCAGACGGAACCGTGTAGAGCGGCTCGATGTCCGAGAAGAGCCACTGCGAGGGGAATTCGGGAAAGGGGGACTCCGGCCCCATCCACTGTCCTCGCTCGCTCTGAGACGGCGTCATGCGCCCGAACGGATTGCTGTACAGAGCGTCGGGGGTGACGCTGACGACACGCATCTCGCGTTCGATCTGGGAAATCGTGTCCTCGAGGTCCATCTCGCCCTCGAGTTTCGTCTGCGTCCATACGGCGAGCAGGCCCTTGCGATTGCGCCCGATCATCTTCGCCGCCTGCTGGATGTTCTCGCCGAGATTCGCCGCCCCGGAGGCATCGCTCCTTCCCTGCAGCTCGCGGAAGCGTTGGGCGACGCTCGAAACATCCGCCGTGAATTCAAGTGCACGACTCGTCGTCGGCCCGAGTGTCGCCACCCCCATGCGCACTTTGGCCCAGTCCAGTTTCGCCTCTTCGATCACGCCGGCGATCTCGCTCAACTGTCCGTCGCGCCGAGCGGCGTCCGACAGATCGATGAGCCAAAGCACGTGGCAAGGACGCTCCGCATCCCCTTCACGCTCGGCCTCGCGCAGCAACCCGATCACGATTTGGTGGAGAGGCACGAATCGAGACGTGCTGGGCGTCGGGGGATCCTCCTGCCCCGGGCGAAATCCGACGACCAGAAGAGCGATCGCTCCGACCAGCCCAGCACTTGGGATCATCCTTCCCTCCCGTCACCGACAGGCGGTGATTCTAGATTGGAGCGGGCACGGGAGCCAGACTCGACTCACAAAGGACCGCTCTTTTCTCTGCACTACTCACGATCCACGTCCTCGAGCAGTAAGAAGGTTTTCCGGACGCCGAGGCAACCGACTCGGTCTCAACGCCCGTTTTCGAAAGGAATCTCTGCTGTGCTAATC
>JACPRB010000273.1 GCA_016190155.1 Planctomycetota bacterium | reverse complement strand
TCGGCCACGTCTTCGGCATTACCCCCGAAGCTGATCCAGCCGAGGGACGTCGTGACGCTGTCCGTCGATTGGACCCTCCAGTGGTAGGCTCCCGTCGTCAGTCCGACATTGATGGTGGCGACGGAGCCGCTGGAGACGAAGGGGCTTTGATGGGTGGCGATGCCCGTGAAGTCGGTGCCGACCGGCTGGATTTCGGCCAGGACAGAGACGCTTCCCGTCCCGGTCCAGGTAAAGACCGTGGCGCGCAGGATAACGGAGGTTTCGCTGGTGGTCGTACCCGGCGGCAGCACGGTGACGCCGTCGGGGAGCACTTGCTGAGGGCGTCCGATGGAGGGGGCACTGGGAGGACCGAGATTCAAGTACTCGAAATCGATCGCCGGATCCGAGTTGGTCCCGAAGTCGGCCCATGTGGAGGGGATCCCGGCGTCGTCGAGCATCCGGGCTCTCCAATGATATTGGGCGCCGGGAGAATTGGCGGACAGGACGATGGATGCGATTCCGGCGGCCACGGACGCGCTCTGCTTGAGATCGGTGCCGTCAAAGGGAACGGACGTGGGTTTGAGCTCGATCTGGAGGGTCCCGGCGACGGGCAGCGTGGCTTGCAGCACGACGCACTCGGAGACGAGCAGCCCTCCTTCCGCGATAGGGGTGGCGCCGTTGGCGCGGAACTGTCCCAGGTTCGTCGGGGGCGCGGGCTGGGCCCATGCGGTATGTGCCGCCGCCGCCAGCAGACACGCGGCCGCCGTCAGACGCAGACGCATAAGACACTCCTCCTCGTGGACTCCCCGCCCTTATACGAAGTCCCGGAGGGTTTCTTTAGCAAATATCGCGTTGCTTGCCAACACGTTTCAGCGGTCGGAAGCCTCCATCGTCCCGACGTAATCCCGCAGTCGCGTTGCCCCGATGGAGGCGAGCTTCTCCGGCAAGGCGTTCAGGATGTGGATTGCGGAACCGGCGTCCACGAGATTCGCGGTGCCCAGCTGCACCGCGCGGGCGCCCGCCACGAAGAACTCCATCGCGTCATCGGCGTTCATGATCCCGCCGATGCCCATGATGGGCGTGCCGGGAAGGGCGCGGGCGACCTCCCACACCATGCGCAGCGCGATCGGTTTGACGGCCGGACCGGACAGTCCGCCCGTCACTCCGCCCAGGCAGGGCGCCCGCCGGCGCCAGTCGACGGCCATGCCCCGTACGGTGTTGATCAGCGAGACGCCGTCCGCGCCGCCGTTCATGGCGGCTCTGGCGACGGCCGCCACGTCGGCGACGTTCGGCGTAAGCTTGGCGAAGATCGGCCGTTGTGTCGCCGCCCGGCACAGCCGCACGACCTCTTCGGTCTTGGAAGGATCCACGCCGAAGTCCATCCCGCGGGAGACGTTGGGGCCGGAGATGTTCAGCTCGAACGCGTCCACGCGCGGGAGCTCGTCGAGGCGGCGGACGAGCGCCGCGAATTCCTCCGTCGTACGGCCGGACACGCTGATGAGGAGCTTGCAGCGATACCCGCGGATGCGTGGGTAGCGCTTCTGGATCCATCCCTCCAGTCCGTGATTGTCCAGCCCGATCGAGTTGAGCATCCCGCCCGCGGTCTCCCATACGCGCGGATGCGGGTTGCCTTTGCGCGGGAGCATCGTGACCGTCTTCTCCACGACGCCGCCGAGTCGGTCGACATCGAGGACGGCGTCCATCAGCGCGCCGAACGTGCCGGAGGCGACGAGGACCGGATTCGCCAGCCGGAGCGGTCCGAGCTGCGCGCTCAGATCGATCGTCTCAAGACGCGGCGGGCGGATTTTCGGGCTTCGGGGCATCCGGTTGGACCTGCGTTTGGACGTCGGGATTGACTTGGGGTTCCGCGCGCGGCATCGGCTCCGTGGGGGCCGGCGCTTCTTCCGGCTTTTTCTTCTTCTCGTCGAAGAAGAGCATCTCCAGGGAAAGCAGCGCGACGCCCACGCAGATGGCGGAGTCCGCCAAGTTGAACAGGGGCCAGGGCTTCCCCGGGGCGTAATAGAAGGTGATGAAGTCGCGCACGGCCTTGTACTCGCCCACCCGGTCGACCATGTTTCCGATCGTGCCGCCGAGGATGAGCGCCAGCGACGTCGTGGTCACCCAGCGGGGATTCTTGAGCGACGCGAAGATGGCGATGATGACCGGCACCGCCAGGATGGAGACCCACAAGAAGACGCGGCTGGCCGACGGCGCCAGGCCGAAAACGATCCCCGGATTGGTGGTCTTCCCGAACTCGAAGAAGCCCTCGATGATGACGATCCTCTCTCCCGACTGCATGTTGCGGAAGACGAGATGCTTGCTCAGGAGATCCAGCGCCGCCGCGATGGCGGTGACGATCGCGAAGGAGATCTTGTGTTTCACGCCGGCATTCTAGCGACAGGAGTCCGCAAGTTACAGCGCTCAGGTCGGGAACGTCACTCGCCGTCTTCCTTGCGCTTGCAGACGACGCACAGCCGGGCGAACGGGATCGCCTTCAGCCGCGCCTTCGGGATGGCCTTGCTGCAGTTTTCGCAGGCGCCGAACCGGCTGTCCTTGATGCGCCGCAAGGCCTCCTCGATCTCGCGCAGCTCGTCGCTCTCGGTCTCCATCAGCCCCAGCGTCATGTCCTGCTCGAAGCTGTCGGTGCCTTGATCGGCGATGTGCAGGGGAAGGCTGGAGAGATCGCCGGAGTCGGACCCCTTCTTGAGCGCCTCGTCCTCCATCATCGAGACGTCTCCCAGCAGCTGGCGTCGGCGATACAGCAGCAGCGCCCTGAACTGTCTCAGTTCGTGCGAAGACAGCAGGAGCTCGCTCTTCGGCGGCGCGGGCTTGTCCTTCTTTCCATCGGCAAAGCCCTTCTTGTCGTCGGATTTCTTCGCCATGGCGTCTCCCTCTAGCCGCTGCCTTATTCTACTTCCGATCCTGATTTTGGGCGGCAGATCCCTCGATTTTGTTCGACGCGGAAGACGTGGCCTTCTCCGCGGGCCTACCCGCGGCCTCCCGGGCCAGCTCCCGCGAGCGCATTTCCGTCTTGATCCGGGCGATCTCATGCCGGTGCTGACGGAACGCGGCCGGGTTCTCGACGACGTCCGTGACCTTCTGGAAGCGGAGCTTGTAGAGCCCCTTGACTCGATCGTCCAGCTCCTTGCGGAGATCCTCGTCCGTCAACTCGCGATAGTTCTTTTTGGCCTTGGCCATATCAACGTTTCCGGGACACCAGTTTCGTTCGAATCGACATCTTGTGCGCCAGCGCGTTGAGGCACTGCTTGGCGAAATCCTCGGCCACCCCCGAAATCTCGAAGAGGATCGTTCCGGGTTTGATGACCGCCGCATAGTACTCCGGCTCTCCCTTGCCCTTGCCCATGCGCGTCTCGGCGGGTTTCGCCGTGACCGACTTGTGCGGGAAGACGCGGATGTACAGGCGGCCCTCGGTGCCCATCATGTGCGTCGCGGCCACGCGGCCCGCTTCGATCTCCCGAGCCGACAGCCAGCCGCGATCCAGCGACATGAGCCCGTAGTCGCCGAAGGCGACGTGGTTGCCGCGAGTGGCGACGCCTCGCAAGGTGGAAGCGCTCCGCTGCGACTTGCGGAACTTGACTCGTTTCGGCATCAACATGGTTGACTATGCCCCCGGCGCGGCCGACGGCGCTGCTGCGCCGACGGGCGCCTTCTTCTTCTCGACAAATCTCTCGCCCTTGTAGATCCAGACCTTTATGCCGATCGTCCCCTTGGTGATGATCGCCGTGGCGATCCCGTAGTTGATGTCCGCCCGCAAGGTCGTCAAGGGCAGCCGACCCAGCACGATATACTCGCTGCGCGCGATCTCCGCGCCGGCCAGACGTCCTTTGCACTGGATCTTCACGCCCTTGGCGCCCAGATCCATGATCATCTCGGCGTATCGCCGCATCGTGCGGCGGTACGGGGCGCGTTTCTGCAGCTGCTCGGCGATCGCCTCGCTGACGATCTGCGCGTCGAGCTCCGGCGTCTCCAGATCCTTCACGTCCACCTCGACGACGCGCCCGACCAGCAGCCCCAGATCCTCGCTGATCTTGTCGACCTTCGCGCCCTTCTTCCCGATCAGCAGGCCCGGACGCGCCGCCGTCAGGATCACCCGGAGTTTCTCGCCGATGCGCTCGATGTCGATGCGGGAGATGCCGGCGAAGCCGTACTCGGCGTGGATGAACTTCCGGATCTTCTGATCCTCGACGAGCCAATCGCCGAAGTTGCGCTTCGTCGCGTACCACCGGGAACGCCACACATCGGTGATGCCGACTCTGAAGCCGATGGGGTGGGTTTTCTGGCCCATGCTGCTCCTCTAGCTACTCCTTCTTCTCGCCTTTCGGTTCGGACCCTGCCTGCGGGGGCGGCGTCGCCGCGGGCTTGCCCGGGGCCGCCGCTTCCTTCTTTTCGGCGGGCTTTGCCGCCTGTTTCTTCGCCTGTTCCTGCATCTGCCGCTCGCGGCGCTGGCGCTTGCCGCGCTCGCTCTTGGACTCCTTGACCTCCCGTTCCTCGAGCACGAGCGTCACGTGGCACAACCGCTTGCGGATCATGGTCGGCCGGCGCGCCGAGGACGGCCGCCACCGCTTGATCATGGGACCGCCGTCCACTCTCGCTTCCACGATGTGCAGCGTGTTGGCGTCGAAGTCCTTGCGATCCTGCGAGAGATCCACCGCGTTGGCCACGGCGCTCTCCAGCAGCTTCTTGCAGAACGGCGCCCCGCGCTTGGAGCACGTGCGGAGGATCCCGATCGCGGCGTTGTAGTCCTTGCCGCGAATGAGATCGACGACCATGCGCATCTTGCGCGCGCTGATGCGCGCGTGACGCAGCCGCGCCGTGAATCGCGGCTTCTCGCTCGGAGGGGCCTCTTTGGTTGCAGCGTCCGCCATCGTTTACTCGCCTTCCTTCGCGCCGCCGGCCGCTTCCTTCGTGCCCGGGTGACCCCGGAACAAACGCGTCGCCGAGAACTCGCCGAGCTTGTGCCCGACCATGTCCTCGGTCACGAAGACCTTGTTGAAGACCTTGCCGTTATGCACCAGAAACGTGTGGTTGACGAAATCGGGCGTGATCGTCGAACGGCGCGACCACGTCTTGATCGGCTCATGCGAACCGCCCGCCTTCTGCTTGGTGATCTTCGCCACCAGCTTAGGATCGATATAGGCGCCCTTCTTGAGACTTCGGCTCATCCACGCCTCTTCTTATTTTCGTGTATTCTGATGCGTTCCGGCCTTCCGCATGCGCACGATGAACGAATCGGACGGCTTCTTGGACCGGCGGGTCTTGCCGCCCTTGGCGTACTTGGTGCCCTTCCAGTTGACCGGATGACGGCCCGAGCCGCCGCGTCCGTCGCCGCCGCCCAGCGGGTGCGAGACCGGGTTCATGGCCTTGCCGCGAACGGTCGGGCGGACGCCCAGCCAGCGCTTGCGGCCCGCCTTGCCCAGGACGATGTTGGCCCATTCGATGTTGCCCAGCTGCCCGATCGTGGCCCGGCAGCGGACGTGGATCTTGCGCACCTCGCCGCTGGGCAGGAGCACATCCGCGTAGTTGCCTTCCTTGGCCTGAAGCTGCGCGAAAGTCCCGGCCGAGCGCGCGAGTTGTCCGCCGCGGCCCGGCGTCAGCTCCAGGTTGTGAACCATCATCCCCGTAGGGATGCTCTTCAACGGCATCGCGCAGCCGACGCGCGGTTCGACCTTCTCGCCGCTGACGACCTCGTCGCCCACGTTCAACCCCTCGGGGCACAGGATATAGCGCCGCTCGCCGTCCTTGTACTTGAGCAGGGCGATCCGCGGGGACCGGTTGGGATCGTACTCGATCGCCTCGACCACGGCGGGGATGTCGTCCTTCTGGCGGCGGAAATCGATGATGCGATAGCGGCGCTTCACGCCTCCGCCGATGTGGCGCACCGACAGGCGACCGACGTTGTTGCGGCCGCCGGTCTTGCGCATCGGTTCCGTGAGCCGCCGCTCGGGATGGGTTTTCGTGATCTCCTTGAAGTCACACACCGAGGCGAAGCGGCGCCCGGCGCTGGTCGGTTTATGCTCTTTGACGCCCATGGCTAGATGATATCGAGGCGATATCCCTCTTTCAGGGTCACGTAGGCCTTCTTCCAATCCTTGCGCCGGCCTTCCATCAACATGTTCTTCATCCGCTTGAGCTTGCCCTTCACCAGCAGCGTGCGGACAAGATCCACTTTGACGTTGTACATCTTCTCGACGGCCCGCCGGACGTCGGTCTTGGTGGCCTCCATCGATACGATGAACGTGTAAGTGCCTTTCTGCTGGCGCGCCATCGACTTCTCGGTGACGACCGGCTTGCGCAGGATTTCGTAAGGACTGTTCATGACGTCTTCCTCGCCGCGACGAGCGCCTCCAGCGCGCCCTTCGTCAAGAGGACGTTCTTGTGCTTGAGCACATCGTACGCGTTGAATTCGGCGACGGGGACGAGCTTGACCTTCGACAGGTTGCGCGCCGACAACACCGTGCTGCGGTCCTTCTGATCGGTTCCGATGAGGATCGATCGCGCATAGCCGATCGACTTCAGGATCGCCGCCATCTGGTGGGTCAGCTTGGGAGGCTTCATCTCGAAGCCCTCGATCACGCCGACCTCCTTGTCCAGGATCTTGGCCAGAAGGGCCGAGTCGAGGGCGGTCCGGCGCATGCTGGCCGTGGCCGTCAGACGATGGTCGTGGGGCCGGGGTCCGTGCACGATGCCGCCGTGCCTCCAGATCGGGGAGCGGATGGAGCCCGCCCGCGCCCGGCCGGTGTGCTTCTGCGGCCAGGGCTTGCGGTTGGACCCTTCCACCTCGCCGCGGGTCTTCGTCGAAGCCGTCCCTTGGCGTTGGTTGGCTTCGTGAATGACGACGACCTGGTGCAGCAGCCGTTTCTTCACCTTGTCGCCGAAGAGCTTCTCGTCGACGGCGACGGTGCCCGCACTTTTCCCTTCCTTCGTGTACAGCGGCAGTTCGGCCATGGCTGACCCTACTTTTCGTCCAGCATCGCCTTGACGCGGATATCGACGCCCGCAGGCATGTTCAAGTTCCGCAGCTCATCGATCGTCTTGGAAGACGGCTCGGTGATGTCGATCACGCGCTTGTGCGTGCGGATCTCGAACTGCTCGCGCGACTTCTTGTCCACGTGCGGCGACCGCAGGACGGTAATGCGTTCGATCTTGGTCGGCAGCGGGATGGGACCCCGCACCTGCGCGCCCGTGCGCTTGGCGGTGTTCACGATCTCCATCGCCGACTGGTCGATGATCTCGTGGTCGTAGCCTTCGATCCGGATGCGTATTCTCTGAGCCATAAGGAGCGACTAGTATAGCGGGCAGAGAGTCGAAGTCAATGGAAATTCCGGCAGTGCTCTCAGCTCTTGCGGAAGAAGGCGTTCACCAGGTCCTCCGCCTTGCGCAGCTCCGGCATCGTGCGGTGGGGGTCGGCGAGCATCGCCTCGATCCGGGCGATGATGTCCCGGCTCGAAGGACGCAGCGCGGCGGGCGGAAGAAAGATCTCCGCCATCGAGACGTTCAACGCTTCCGCGATCCGGAAGAGCGTCCGCAGGCTCGGCTGCTTCATGCCGAGCTCGACGGTGCCCATATAGGTGCGGGAAAGGCCGGCCGCATGGGCGAGCTCCTCCTGACTCCAGCCCCGCGCGCGCCGCAGTTCTCTGACGTGCTGCCCCAAGTTCTTTAGGAACTGCTTGAAGGGAGCCATCTGGGCGATTCCGCCCTTTCGATAAGTTGGTAAGCGTCCCTCAAGGATTCTAGGGGGCCCGGACAGCGGGTCTACAATCCAGCAGATGGCGCAATCTGTACGAAAGATATCCATAGGATGTCATCGTGATATAATTTCCTTGCGTCGCCCTCCCGATGCGCCGGCGGAGTCGCCTTGCGGAGGATCGTGCCTTGGATACGGCGGTACGCGTGCTCGTCGTGGAAGAGGACGACGCGGTGCGTCATCTCCTGGAAACGATCGGCCGCTTGCGCCGGTGCTCGACGACGGCGGTGGCGCATCCGGCGCCGGCATCCGAGTTGGTGCGGGCGGGACGAGGCTTCGACCTCATCCTGGCCAGCCATATTGAAGGGGCCGACGCCGTCAACTTCCTGCGGATCGCCCGAAAGAGCTTGCCTTCGGCGACGATCGTGCTCGTGGCCGCCGCGCTTTCCAATGAGGAGATGGCCTCGGTGGAGCGAGAAGGGGTCGATGCGATCGTCCTGAAACCCTTCAATGTCGAGGCGCTCTATCGCCTGATCGAGGGCGTCGCGCGGTGCCGCGAGTGACGATCAGGCGTTCTCCAGCTCGTCCAGGAGGCCGCCGTCCGCGAAGCTGAACGTCCGCTCGCCGCCGACGATGACGTGGTCCAGCAAGCGCAACCCGAGGGGACGCGCCGCGCGGATGAGATCCCGGGTCAGCAGCCGATCCGCTTCGCTGGGACGCGCCCGGCCGGACGGGTGGTTGTGCGCGACGATGAGACCGCTCGCGTTCAACTGGAGCGCGCGGGCGATGATGCCGCGAATGGAGGGTTGCACGCTGCCGGCGTCTCCTTGGGCGGCGAGGACGTCCTCCAAGAGGCGGTTCAGCCGGTTCAAGTACAGCACGCGGAAATGCTCGTCTGCGAGGTTCCGCAGGCGTTCGCGCAAATAACGCGCGGCGCGCGCGGTGCTGCCCAAGGCCACAGGCCGGCTCCGATCGGGCAGGGCGACGCGTCGCGCGATCTCCATCGCCGCGCCCAGCTGGGCCGCCTTGGCGCCTTTCACCCCTCGGATGTCCAGCAGGGCGGCCAAGGGGGCCTGCGCCATCCGACGCAGATTGCCGAAGCGCTCCAGGATCTGCCGGCCCAGCTCCACGGCGCTCGAGCCCCGGACGCCGACGCGCAGGAGGATCGCCAAGAGCTCGGCGTCCGTCAGGCTGTGGGGGCCGAGGTTGGCGAGCCTCTCTCGGGGCCTCTCGGGAGCGGGCCAGGACGCGATGCCGCGGCTCATGGATTCTCCTTTGCCGCCGCTTCCACGCGCGACCGGGGTCCGGCGAACCGGAAGGCGTCCAGCCGGTCCAGGATCGCCTGGCGCACCGCCGGCGTGGCGTTCGCGTGGCGCGCGGCCGCGAGGAACACCGCCTCGCGATCGTCGTCGTAGTCCAGCGGCGCGCCGGCCGTCTGAACGAGCTCCAGCAGGAGCGCCTCCGTCGGCGTCCGGCTGTCGAGCATCGCCGCCAGCACGTCGCGGCGATGGGAGGAGAAGGCGAGGGCGTCCAGGCCGCCCAGGATCGCGCGGAGCGTCTCCTCGTCCGCCGCGGCATGTCGCGCGATCCGCGTCATCGCCGCGCGCCGCTCCGACGAGGTCAGCGGCGCCTCGATCGCGCCCTTCAGCATCACGCGCAAGTCGGCGGGCGTCAGATCGGTCCTGTGTAACACGCTCGCGAGGACCCGTTCTCGATCTCCGTGTACGACGTCGGAGATCGCGTCCTCCGCCGCCTTCAGGGCGATCTCGCGGGTGCACGCGGGTTCCCCCAGGACCCGCTCGAGCACGCGTGCGGCGCCTCCCGACCGCAGCCATCCGCGCAGCGCCGGGCCGGCGGGACGCCGCCGTGCCGCCAGATCGATCGCCGATGCGAGGAGCGGCGCGGTCGCGCGCGCGTGCCGGATCGCGCGCGTCAGGAGGTCGTCGGCATCCGAGGGGAACAGCGCCATACCGTCCGCGGCCAGCGCCTCCAGGCCGGACAGCGGATCCGCCGAGATGACCCGCTCGAGCTCGCGGCGATGCGAGGCGTAGGTCGGGGCGCGCTCGGAGGGGGTCAACAGCGAGACGTCCACGTCTAGGAGCGGAGCGAGAAAGGAGCGCTGGTCGTGCGTCGCGGGCGTCGCCTCGCCGCGAGACAGCGTCAGCACGTCGAAACGGCCGTCCGTCGGCGTGACGATGGCTTCGAATCGGAGGCCCCGGTCGAAGTCGGCGCACGACAGCACGAGATGTTGCCCCGGCGAGATCTGGGAGAGCTTGGAGAGGGGGGGATCCGGGGCCGGTTCGAGCCATCCCGACGCGGTGGTCGTGCCGCGGGAGAAGGCATAGCGATCGACCGCATAATGGGCGTAGCGGGGGCGGATGCAGGCGGCGAAGGTGGACAGGACGACCAGACAGCAGAGGGTCCTCACGCCAGCAAGCCCCCGAACCGCTGCTTGAGCTCGTGCTCCGGCACGGGCCGGTACTCAAACGGCTCCATCGTGAACGAGCCGCGGCCTTGCGTCAGCGACCGTCGCGCCGTCTCGTAGCCGAACATCTTGGAGAGCGCCACGTTGCCGCGGAGGATCTTGAGGCCGGGCGCCGACAGCATCTCGTCGATCACCGCCCCGCGCTTGTTGAGGTCGTTGAGGATCGCGCCGGCGTACTCCTCGGGCACGTTGATGTCGAAGCGCATGTGCGGCTCGAGGATCGTGGACTTGGTCTTGGCCAGCGCCTTGCGAAAGGCGTTGAGGGCGGCGGCGGAGTAGGCCGCCTCGGCGCTCTCCGGCGTCACGGATCCGCCCACGAGCCGCGCTTCCAGGTAGATGAGCGGATAACCGGCGATGGATCCCGATTCGGCGGCGCTGAGCGCTCCTTCCTTGATCGCGGGGATGTACCGTCGTATCGCCTTCTCCGTCTCGCCGTCCAGGGCGACCGTGAACTTCGGGGCCACGCCGGTGCGGTCGGGTTGCAACGCGAGAACGACATGACCGAAGATCGTCCTCTCGCCTGCCTTGACGACGGTGCGCTCTTCGGCGGTCGCGGGCGCGAGGATCGCCTCCTTGTACGCGACGCGCGGTTCGCGCAACGTGGCCGGCACTTTGAAGTCCGTCGTGATGCGGTAGAGGATGATCTCCGAATGCAGCTCGCCCATGCACTGGATCATCGTCTGTCCGGTGGCGGCATCGGTCGAGGCGCGGAACGTGGGGTCGTCTTTGGAGAGCCGGCGCAGCACCTCGTCGAGCTTGTCCTTGTCGGCGCTGGACTTAGGTTCGACGGCGACGGACAGGACCGGCTCGGGGAACCGCATACGTTCCAGGAGGACGGGATCCTTGCGGTCGCAGAGCGTGTCCCCCGTCACCGTATGCCGCAGACCGATGAGGGCCACGATTTCGCCCGGGCCCGCCCGGTCGAGCGATTCCGTGCGGTCCTTGGCGAACATGCGGAATATGCGAGTGGCGCGCTCCATTTGGCCGGCGCGCGAGTTGTAGACGCTTTCGCCCACGCGCAGCGTCCCCGTGTAGACGCGCGCGTACGTGAGTTCGCCGTGCTGGTCGGTCGACGTCTTGAAGGCGAACGCCACGAGGTGCGTGTCCCGGCGCGCGTCGAAGCGGAGCTTCTGATCGCGGTCCGGTCGGACGCCCTCGACGACCGGCCGGTCGAGCGGGGAAGGGAAGAGGTCGACCACGGCGTCCAGGATGGGTTGCACGCCGATGTTGTGCAGCGACGATCCCGCGAAGGTGGGGACGAGCCGATTGGCGAGCGTCGCTTTTCGCAAGGCCCTCCGCACTTCCGCTTCCGCGGGCTCCTGTCCTTCCAGGACCTTGGCCATCAACTCGTCGTCGAAATCGGCGGCCGCCTCGATCGTGTGCTGCCGGTAAAGCCGCGCCTCTTGGAGGAGCTCGTCGGGTACGTCGCGCTCGGCCACCTCCTCGCCGAACTCGCCGTCGAAGGCGAGCATTTTCATCTTGAGCACGTCGACGACGGCGTGGAAGGCGCTCTCGGCTCCGACGGGCATCGTCACGATCACGGGGTCGGCGCGCAGTTTCCGGCGGATGGATTCGAGGCTCTTGGCGAAGTCCGCGCCGACGCGGTCCATCTTGTTGATGAAGGCCATTCGGGGCACGCCGTACCGTTCCGCCTGTCGCCAGACGGTTTCCGACTGCGCCTCGACTCCGCTGACCGCGTCGAAGACGACGACGGCGCCGTCGAGCACGCGCAGCGAGCGTTCGACTTCGGCGGTGAAGTCGACGTGGCCGGGGGTGTCGATGAGGTTGAGCATCATGCCGCGCCACTCGCAGGTGACGGCGGCGCTGAAGATGGTGATGCCGCGGCGCACTTCTTCGGGGTACCAGTCGGTCGTGGTGGTCCCTTCGTCTACGTTGCCGACTCTGTGGATGCGGCGCGTGTAGAAGAGGACGCGCTCGGTCGTGGTGGTCTTTCCCGCGTCGATGTGCGCGATGATGCCGAAGTTGCGGATGCGGTCGAGGGTCACCCCATGGGCGTGGGATTGTAGCGTGCCGGCGCGGCGGGGTCTACGTTCCGTTCAGCCGTTCCGGTTCGTCCGTTCACCCGTTCATGGGTTCGTACGTTCTTTCGTTCCGGAAGCTAGACACCGGAACGGGGATTTTGAACGGTTGAACGGACGAACCGGGGAACGGGCGAACGGTCAATGCGCCAAGTGCGCGAACGCCTTGTTGGCCTCGGCCATCTTGTGGACGTCGTCGCGCTTCTTGATGGCGTCGCCTTCGCCCTTGTACGCGGCCATGAGCTCGTCCGCCAGCTTCAGGTGCATGGCGCGACCCTTCTTGCCGCGGGTGGCGTTGATGATCCAGCGGAAGGCGAGGCTCGTCTGGCGCCGGCCGGGCACTTGGACGGGCACCTGGTAGGTGGCGCCGCCGACGCGCTTGGATCGAACCTCGACCTGCGGCTTGACGTTGTTGAGGGCGGTCTTGAAGATCTCGACGGGATCCTTGTCCTTGATCTTCTTGCAAACGATGTCCATGGCGTCGTAGAAGATCCGCTGCGCCAGCGACTTCTTGCCCTCCCACATCAGGGAGTTGATGAACTTGCCGATCTCCCGGCTCTTGAAGCGGGGATCCGGCTTGAGCAGGTGTTCGAAGGACTTGAATTTCGTCGGCATGGCTCTTTCCTACTTCGGTCTCTTGACCCCGTACTTCGAACGGGACTGCTTGCGGCCCTCGACGCCCGCGCAATCGAGCTTGCCGCGGATGATGTGGTAGCGCACGCCGGGCAGGTCCCGCACGCGCCCGCCGCGCACGAGCACGATCGAGTGCTCCTGCAGATTATGGCCTTCGCCCGGGATGTACACCGTGGTTTCCCGTCCGTTGGAGAGCCGCACGCGCGCGATCTTCCGAAGCGCCGAGTTGGGCTTCTTGGGCGTCATCGTCTTGACGAGAAGGCACACGCCGCGCTTCTGCGGATTGTTGTCCAAGACGGGCGACTTGGACTTGTAGCGGACCTTCGTCCGTCCCTGTCGAACGAGCTGATTGATGGTTGGCATAAGGAGCGCAGATTATAAAAACGAGCCTGGGCGAAGTCGAGCCTTTTCACCGGGGCATTCACGTCCCAGGCGAGGTCGACGACACATACTTAAAACGTTGCCTCTCTTTGTGAGTTGACAGGGTTAGGACGCCGCCGGAACCGCCTCGGTCGCCGGAGGGGCCGCCTGGGTGGGGGGCTCCTCGCGCCAGACCTTCAGGTTCAGGTACTTCTTGAAGCCGGTGCCCGCCGGCACCATGTGGCCGACGATCACGTTCTCCTTCAGACCCACGAGCTCGTCGCGCTTGCCCGACAGCGCCGCCTCCGTGAGAACCTTCGTGGTTTCCTGGAAGCTCGCCGCCGCGATGAAGCTCTCGCTTTGGATCGCCGCCTTCGTCACGCCCAGCAGCAGCGGTTTGAACGTCGCGGGCTTCTTGCCGGCCTTCTTCACGCGCGCGTTCTCCTCGCGCAGCTTGAACTTGTCCACCACCGAGCCCGGCAGGAAACTCGTGTCGCCCGACGACACGATCCGGACCTTCCGCATCATCTGACCGATGGTGATCTCGACGTGCTTGTCGTTGATGTTGACGTTCTGGGCGCGATAGACCGACTGCACCTCGCGCAGGACGTACTGCTGGGCCTCCTCCTCGCCGCGGATGCGCAGGATGTCGTGCGGGACCATCGGCCCTTCGATGAGCGCGTCTCCCGCGCGAACGCGGTCGCCCGTATGCACGCGCAGGTGGCGGCCGGACGGGACCACGTGCTTGCTTTCCATCCCGGTCTCTTCGTTGCGGACGATGATCTCGCGCTTGCCGCGCTTCTTCTCGCCCAGCTCGACCGTGCCGTCGATCTCGGCGATGACGGCCGGATCGCGGGGCTTGCGGGCCTCGAAGAGCTCCGTCACGCGCGGCAGGCCGCCGGTGATGTCCTGCGTGCCGCCCAGCTCGCGCGGCGTCTTCGCCAGGATCGTGCCGGCCCGGATCTTCTCGCCCTCGTCGACCTCGATGTAGGCCTTCTCGGGAACCGGATGCACCTCCTGGATGACGCCCTTCTCGTCCTCGACGACGATCTGAGGATGCAGCTCGCCCTTGTGCTCGATGATGAAGCGCTTGAGGATGCCGGACTTCGGGTCCTTCTCCTCCTGCATCGTCTCGCCCTTCTTGATGTCCTCGTAGCGCACGCGGCCTTCCTTGCCGGCGATGATCGGGACGCTGTGCGGGTCCCACTGCGCCAGGAGATCCTTGGGCTTGACCTTGCTGCCGTCCTTGACCTTCATGATGGAGCCGATCGGCACGATGTACTTGTCCAGCTCGCGCTCCTTGTCGTCCACGATCAGCAGCTCGCCGTTGCGGTTGACGACGACGTACTCGCCTTCCTTGAGCTCGGCCAAGCGCACGTTGGACAGCCGCACCGTTCCCTTGAACTTGGAGAAGATGCGCGACTCCTCGACCGTCTTGACGACGACGCCGCCGATGTGGAACGTGCGCATCGTCAGCTGCGTGCCGGGCTCGCCGATCGATTGCGCCGCGATGATGCCGACCGCCAATCCTTCCTCGGCGAGACGTCCCATCGACAGGTCCATGCCGTAACACTTGGCGCAGACGCCCAACGACGCGTCGCACGTGAGCGGCGAACGCACCCGGATCTTCGGATACTGAAGCGCGTCGATCCTGCGGGCGATCTCGTCGGTGATGATCTCGCCTTCGCGCACCACGACCTGATCCGTGGCGATGTCGGTGATGTTGTCGCGCGCCGCGCGGCCGACGACCGCCTGGCCCAGGGTCACCTCCACCTTCTCGCCCTTGTACACGACGCTCTTGGTGATTCCGTTGAGCGTGCCGCAGTCATGCAGCGTGACGACGATGTTCTGCGCGACGTCGACGAGCTTCCGCGTCAGATACCCGGCGTCCGCCGTCTTGAGCGCCGTGTCGGCCAAGCCCTTGCGCGCGCCGTGCGTGGAGGAGAAATACTCCAGGACGTTGAGACCCTCGCGGAAGTTCGACAGGATCGGCGTCTCGATGATCTTGCCGGAAGGTTTGGCCATCAGGCCGCGCATGCCGGCCAGCTGGCGCACCTGGTCCTGGCTGCCGCGGGCGCCGGAGTCGACCATCAAGCGGATCGGGTTGAGGTACGCCTTGCCCTCGCGCTTGTCTTCGCGCAGGCCGCGGATCATCGCCTCGGTGACGCGTTCGCGAGCGTGCGTCCATTCGTCGATGACCTGGTTGTACCGCTCGGAGGGCGCCAGGGCGCCGCGCATGTAGTTCGTCTCGATCTGCTGGACGCGGTGCTGCGCCTCGCGGATGATCTTGCCCTTCTCGTCGGGGATGCGCATGTCGTCCTTGGAGAAGGACAACCCTGCGCGCGTGGCCGCCTTGAACCCCGCCTCCTTGAGATCGTCCAGGAGCTTCAAAGTCGCCTCTTTGCCGCACAGGCGGTGGCACCGGCTGATGACGTCTTGGACCGATTTCTTGTCCAGCTCGAAGTTGTAAAACGGCATCGGCTTGGGCAGGATCTCGTTGAAGAACAGCCGTCCGACGGTGGTCTTCAGCCGCCCGCCCTTGTGCACGTCTCCCGTCGTCCGGCTCGTCAGCACGTCGCGTCCCTGCGGGAAGCGCACGTGGATGAGCGAGTGGGCATGGATTTTGCGCATTTCGTAGGCGAGCATCGCTTCCTGGACGCTGGGGAAGATCTTGCCGTCGCCGACCATGCCTTCTCGTCCCAGGGTGAGATAGTACAGGCCCAGGACCATGTCCTGCGTGGGCGAGATGATCGGGTTGCCGTTGGCGGGGCTGAAGATGTTCTGCGTGGACATCATCAGCGTCTTGGTCTCGATCTGCGCCTCGTAGCTCAGCGGCAGGTGCACCGCCATCTGATCGCCGTCGAAGTCGGCGTTATAAGCCATACACACGAGCGGGTGCAGCTGGATTGCCTTGCCCTCATTGAGAATCGGCTCAAAGGCCTGTATCCCGAGGCGGTGGAGCGTGGGGGCGCGATTTAGCAAGACTGGATGCTCGCGAATGACTTCAGCCAGGATGTCCCAAACCTCTGGTC
>JACPRB010000272.1 GCA_016190155.1 Planctomycetota bacterium | reverse complement strand
TGGCCCGGGCCATCCGAAACTACCGCCTCCTCCGCAAGCTCCTCCGAGTCTGGGAACGCGCGACTCTCTCCGCCATCAGGGACCGATCCGAGCGAGCGGCGCCGCACGATAATCGATAGGCTGAACTGCGGAACGAAGGACTCGTCGGATGGAGCGGTGCATTTGAAGTGGGGCGTCAGCTACGGCGGCAAGGTGTGGCTCAACGGCCAGAGCGTCTTCGACAACACCTCTACCCTGGCCGCCAACCGCTATCACACCTACAACGTCGTGACCGAGAGCCCGATCGCCAAGGACCAATACGACGTTGTCTTGCCGCTCCAAGCGGGGTGGAACGCCCTGATCATCAAGACCAATCACGGCGACCGGTCGCACACGGCGTGGCTGTTTTCCCCCAAGATCGGCGACGGCGGCGGTCTGCGGCGGAACGACCTCGTCTTCAGCGCACGCGATATCAACCTGAGCGCGACGCCGCTGGGCTCGAGCAGCGTCAGCCTCACGTGGAGCGCCCCCGACTTTCACGGCAGCAACGTCGATACGTACCTGTTGGATGTGGCGATGGATCCGGGCTTCGCGATGCCGGTCCAGGCCGACGTGGATCTCGGAAAGGTCGCCGGCCACACCGTGACGGGGCTGGCTCCGGGTACGACGTATTACTTCAGGGTCAAGCCGTTCAACGCCTCCGAGACGCCGTCCGGGCGGGTCTATTGGCATCACGTGGACGCGGTGTCTGCGACGACCGGCTCGTGATGCGTCCGCGCCCTCCGTTTCGACTTTGAACCCGCCGAGGGACGGGCTAGACTTCTTTCCAGAATGAACCCGATGCCTTCCGGCGAGGCGAGGGCCGGTGGCGCTGGAGTCCGAATCCTCATCGTGGACGACCACGCGGGGGTGCTGCAGTATCTCCGCGCCGTGCTGGCGGCGCAGAGGTACGACGTCACGTCGGCGGGCGGCGGCGCGGAGGCCGTCGCGTTGCTGGAACGCGGGGATCACTTCGATATCGTCATGTCCGACCTGCACATGCCCGAGGTGGACGGGCGGGAAGTCCTTCGCGTGGCACGCGAGCGCCTCCCGCAGAGCAAGCGGGTCATCATCACCGCCTATGTGACGGAATCGGGATGCGAAGACCTGCAACGCGAGTGCGAGGCGAGGGTCCTGCCCAAGCCTTTCACGCCGGAGGACATCCAGAAACTCTTGGTTTCCCTGACCGGAGACCGTTCTTCCATCACGGAGACCCGCTCGCGAAGGGCGGAGAACACCAAGCTCGTCACGCGCCGATGCTATGAACGGCTGCCGCTCTACGGCAGCTTGGTGGAGATCCGGAAGCCCGACGGCAAACCCCTGGACAACGGGCGCGCGACGGGCGACGACATCAGCGAGGTCGGGATAGGGATCATCACGATCGGCCCGCACCCGGTCGACGAGCCCATTCGCCTCATCGTCGCGATCGAGTTCTTCTCGGACACCATCGAAGGAGAGGGCATCGTCGTGTGGTGCGCCGACAGCCGGAGAATCCTCGGCCGGTACCGAGTCGGCATCAAGTGGACGCGACTGGCCCCTGGGCATTTCGTGAAGATCCAGCAACTACGCCGGGCGATGCGCACGCCGGAGTTTCAGCAGAAACTGGCCATGCGGCTGCAGGCAAGCCGCTCCCAGAATCAGCCTCCGTCAGAGCTGCGGTTCAACGAGCCGCCTCGGATCTTCCGCCGGGAGGACAGGCCGCATTAGGGCGAGAGGGGCGCCGAGGAGATCCCTTCGAAGGAGGCGTTCTTGGCGGCGGATTTTCCGGGGATTCGTGGGACCTGTTGGAATTTCGCCTGAAGCGCAGACCCCTGGATCTCGGGAGTCGAGGCCATTACCATGCCATGGCGTGCGACATCCTCCACGCTGCCTACGCGCTTGTACCCCATGAATGCGTTAGCCAAGGGTCCTGAAGGAACATAACGATGTCGAAGGCGAGTGCGAGACTTGATCGTTGGGAAACGATGCAACAGCGTGCGCTCTGGACCCTTGAGCATGCCGACGAACTCCCGCCCCGCGACACGATCGAGGGAATGCGCTCCCAACTTCGGCTCTGGCACTACTCTTCGTCGGGCGCCTACACGACGTGGTCTGTGATCTTGCCGGTCGGAAGGAACGCGCGGAACAAGCGTCCCGTCGTGAGAGAAGTCGTGTGGGACAGGGGCAGAGATCGCGGGAGAGCGATTTCAGGAGTGGAGAAACTGAGGCTTCGTTCCAAAGGCGCTCCTTCGATCCGCGTTCGTGACGCGGAGGTGGCGTGGGAGGATCTGGCGCCGTTCATGGAGGAGGCCACGCGGCTCACGGCTGCCCCTCCCGTTCCCCGGAGGAAAGACATCCGCGGGGATCGCTACGGCATCGAGGGTTTTCGATCCATGGCCTATCTTCGGGTCGAGTGGGAGGATGAGGGCCCTCCGGAATGGGCTGCGTCCATCACGTGGATCTCACGCCTGCGAAAGCTGCTCATCTCGGCCGTTAATGCTCGCGCATAAGTAGCCGATGCGCGGTTGTGCTCCCTGGACTTGCGGCATCCGCTTGCGGGTCGTTGGCGCCGGATTTCCCCTCCGTGAAACGGCGGCCCCTCTTGGCAGAGACACCTCGACGGCCGCCCGTTCGCAACGACCCCTCTGATGCGCAAGATGCCGCAGAACGCGGGCACTCCGCCGACGCATCAGCAAGCCAGGCCTGAGCCTCACGTGCCGCTTTAAAACGAAGAAGGCGCCCGTTGCCGGGCGCCTTCCGTGATCATCAGCGCGGTTACCAGCGCCGACCGGAGTTGCGACTGCGATTGCCGCCGTCGCTGCGTCCTTCGGCCTTGGGCCGTGCCTCGTTGACCGTGATGGCACGGCCGCGGATCTCCTGGAGATTGAGCGTCGTGAGCGCCGACTCGGCGTGAGCCTTGTCGGGCATCTCGACGAACCCGAATCCCCGGGAGCGTCCGGTCATCTTGTCCTTGATGATGGCGACGGACTGGACCTCGCCGTGCGCCTGAAAGGCGGTGCGCAGGTCGTCCTCGGTCACCTCGTACGACAAGTTACCTACGAAGATGTTCACATCCACTCCTTTGAGCAGAACCAGAAAAGATAAACTCGGTCGGTTTCGTTCAGAATGCGTGGACGTGATCGATGTGATCGGTCGCAGGCAATCGGAAAGTTACGTCCCGAACACGGCGTACTATATCACCTGGACGCCGGCGGTACCAGAGCATCGTGATCGCCCCCGTCGATTTTCCGCGCTCTTCATCGTTCCTGTCGCTGAACGCATGTCTCAGTGACGATCCAGTTGAGGCTCGTCTGGCATTTCGCCTCGACGAGCTTCATCAAGAGGTCGCGAGGCGGTCAAAAACCGGCACGGCAAGAGCGCGAAGAACACGAATCGGAGCGTGCTGGGCTGGAGACCTCGGAGTCACGACTCAAGATCGAGATGACAGCCGAGCAGAACGAGAATGTTGTGGGTGACGCCCAGTTCAACGAGTTGCAGCAGCGAGGATGGTCGCCCACCCGTTACTCGTCGCGAACAATTCGGCGGTCAGCGTTTCGGCCAAAGGTGACGGGAAGCGAACGCATGACCTGAGCCGGACTTCAGGTACTTCTCGAATGCCGCAGCTTGGGAGTCGTCCTCAAACCGAATTGCAACAATGAGTCTCCATGGGCGATATGGAGCTGTCGAGGGCACTTCACCGCGATTGTGACGCCGAAGTCGGGCATCAGGATCATCAGTTAGGCCACGGTATCGCCGCTCCGGCTAGCGCAGGCTTTCGAGCAGATAGACCCAACGCATGGTTTACTCGTCGTGGCCCTCCGTCGCGCCGCTCGGGGTTGCGCTATGGAGGGACATTCTTCGCTCCTCTGTCGCTTCGTCAGGATGGCTTGCCATCCGTAGCTCCATCCAGTCCCAAAGTCCGGATGGAGCGAAGGATGGTCGGG
>JACPRB010000271.1 GCA_016190155.1 Planctomycetota bacterium | reverse complement strand
CGTTCACCGGTTCTTGCGTTTACCCGTTCCTGCGCTCGAAGGCCTTTGCGAAAGGTCGTGTGCGGCCGGCGGAGAATGGACGCCCACCCGGACCAGAAGCCCGGAACGGGCAGGCGGACGAACGGGGGAACCAGTGAACGGTTACCTCGGGGATTATTCGTTTTCCGTCCGGAGAATACTCCGAGGAAGCCGGGAGGAAGAGCGAAGGATAGGAGGACCGACTTCCTTCCTGGTTTCCCGCCTTCCTCAGAGGTACTCCGGCGACCGGCCTTGAGGTTCATGGGAAATCTGCGTTTCTCTGACACTGTCGCGAGGAAATCGGGGTTGTTTCGACACCATCGTAGGCGGGTTGCATTCGATTAGGAAACCAGGAAGCCAGGAAAGAATGGCCGGTCTGAAGCTCGGACACGAGAAGTTGACAGGCAGGATCATCGGTGCGGCCATCGAAGTCCACAAGGCGCTTGGTCCCGGATACACCGAGTCGGTCTACGAGAATGCCCTGGCCGTCGAACTCCGAGGGCAAAGCATCTCCTTCGTGCGCCAAGTGAGCGTGCCTGTGCTCTATCGCGGCTTGGAGGTCGGCCTCCATCGCCTCGACCTGTACGTTGCCGACCTGGTGGTCGTCGAGCTGAAGGCCGTTCGTGACCTCGAAGATGTCCACTTCGCCATCGTTCGTTCTTACCTGCGAGCCATCGCACGCCGGCATAGCCTCATCCTGAACTTCGCCAAGCCCACGCTGGAAGCCAAGAGGGTTGTTGCATCGGAATGGCCTCAGCGTTGACATCCTTTCCTGGTTTCCTGGCTTCCTAAGAGGAATTCGATCGCGGAACAGGACGTTGGCTTTCGACTTTCTCGCTACAGTGTCTCAATTTGGCGCTCTGGCGATTTGGCGGTTCAGTCTGTTCTTCTCCGAAGTGGAGCACTTATTGTTGGACAGGCCATAACACGCCCTTAACGGAACCCGCATGCGCCGCTAATACGTCGCCTCTCTAATCAAACATAGGAGGGAAAACACCCATGAAGATTCAGACGCTCGTCCTCATCGCGGGCTTGTGCGCTCTCGCGGCGTGCGAACGATCCGGCGAGACGCAAGGCAAGGCCAGGACCATCACCGTCAAGGGCTCCGACACCATGGTCGACCTCGGCGCGCGCTGGTCCCAGGTCTACATGCACCACAATCCCGCCGTCACGGTGCAAATCACGGGCGGCGGCTCCGGCACCGGCATCAAGGCCCTGATCGACGGCCAGACCGACATCTGCCAGGCATCGCGGCCGATGACGGACAAGGAGAAGGATTTCGCGCGCGCCCGCTGGAAAAAGGAGGTGGTCGAAACCCCCGTGGCGCTGGACGGTCTGGCCGTGTTCGTCAACGAACAGAACCCCATCAACGAACTCTCGCTCGCGCAGCTCGAGGGCGTCTATCGCGGGAAGATCAACGACTGGAAGGAGCTGGGCGGCAGCCCCGGTCCGATCATCCGATACGGCCGCAACACCAGCTCCGGCACTCACATATACTTCAAAGAGCACGTCCTCAAGAACAAGGAGTTCGCGACCGACGTCCAAGCACTGGCGGGTACGGCCGCGGTCATCAACGGCATCTCGCAGGACATCCACGGCATCGGCTACGGAGGAATCGGATACGCCAAAGGGGTGAAGGCCGTTCGCGTGCGGGAGTCCGCCGACGCGCCCGCCTACGACCCCTCCATCGAGAACGTGATCTCCGGCAAGTACCCCATCTCGCGGAAGCTCTACTTCTATACGCTGGGCGAACCCCAAGGGGATATCCGAAGCTTCATCGACTGGGTGCTCAGCGACGAGGGACAGAAGGTATGCGAACAGGTCGGTTACTATCCTCTCCCGAAGAGGAGCGCCTGACGCGTCCGTCGCCGTTCGCCCGACGCGCCGCTCGAGGATCGATCGCCGACGTCTTGGCCGCGTGGACCATCAAGATCTGCGCCACCCTGGCGATCGCCTCTCTCGTATTGATCTTCGTCTTCATCGGGAGGGAAGCGCTGCCCATCCTGACCTCCGAAGAGCTGCACGAGGAGGTGGACGTGCCGCGTCTGTTCCTGCCGCAGCCGGGCGAGGAAGGAGGAAGCGAGTTCGCGTGGCGACCCGTCTCCACGCCGCCTCGATTCTCCATCCTGCCCCTCTTCGTCGGAACACTCAAGGCGACGCTGATCGCGCTTCTCATCGCCATCCCGCTCGCTGTGGGAGCGGCGATCTTCACCAGCGAATTCGCCCCGTCCCTGGCGCGCGAGATCATCAAGCCCTCCATCGAGATCCTGGCGGGGATCCCGAGCGTCGTCATCGGCTTCTTCGTGCTCATGGTGCTCGCCGGTTGGCTGCAATCCGTCTTCGGATGGACCTTCCGGTTGAACGCCGTCACGGCAGGGGTGGGCCTGAGCCTCGCCGTCATCCCCATCGTCTACACCGTTTCGGAGGACGCCCTCTCCAGCGTCCCCCAGACGTACCGCGAAGGCTCGATCGCCATGGGCGCGACGCGCTGGCAGACGGCGTGGCGCATCGCGCTTCCCGCCGCCTCTCCCGGCATTCTCGCGGCCTGCGTGCTCGGCTTCGGCCGCGCCGTCGGGGAAACGATGATCGTCCTGATGGCCAGCGGCAACGCCGCCGTCCTTTCCTTCGCGCCGACGGATTCGATCCTCACCTTCTCCGCCGCCATCGCCTCCGAACTCGGCGACGCCGTCCACGGCGGCGCCCACTACCACGTCTTGTTCTTCATCGGCGCATTTCTGTTCGTGCTGACTTTCGTGACGAACCTCGCCGGCCAATGGTGGGTCACGCGCCTCGGCAGGAAACTGCGGGGCGAGCTCGTCTACGTCCCCACGATGCCCTCCCCACACGTCGCCACCGGACCGGGTGACGCATGACGCACCGAGCGAGATGGGCGGCCACCTCCTTCACGAGCCTGACGGCTCTGGCCTGCCTCATCATCGTCGCCGTCGTCGCCATTATCCTCGGCAACATCGCGATCCACGGCGTCGACAGGCTCGGGCTCGACTTCCTCACCCGGTCGCCCGAACATGGGGTGACGCAGGGAGGCATCTTCCCCGCGATCTTCGGGACCGTCGCCCTGGTGATCCTGATGACGATCGCCGTGATCCCCCTCGGCGTCGCGACCGCCGTCTACATGCACGAGTACGCCGCCAAGGATTCGCCCCTCGTCTGGCTGGTGCGCCTGGCGATCCAGAATCTCGCGGGCGTCCCCGCGATCGTCTTCGGACTCTTCGGGGTCGGATTCTTCATCCAGTTCGTCGGACACGGGATCGACAACATCCTGTACGGCGGCGAGCTCCACTACGGCAAGCCGGCCATCCTTTGGGCTTCCCTCACTATGGCCCTCCTCACCCTCCCCACCGTCGTCGTCGCCACGGAAGAAGCGCTCCGCGCCGTTCCCCAGAGCTACCGCGAAGTCGCCTACTCCTTGGGAGCCACCCGGTGGCAGATGATCCGCAAGGTCGTGCTTCCGCAAGCCGTCAGCGGAATCCTGACCGGCGGCATCCTGGCGGTCAGTCGCGGCGCCGGCGAGGTGGCGCCGATCCTCTTCACGGGCGCCGCTTACCTCCTGCCGCACCTGCCCACCCGCCTGAGCGATCAGTTCATGGAGCTGGGCTACCACGTGTACGTCCTGGCCACGCAATCGCCCGACGTGGAGGCCACCAAGCCCATCCTCTACTCGACCGTCCTGGTGCTCCTCGTGCTCACCTTCGCCCTCAACTTCACGGCCGTCATGATCCGGTCCCGCATCCGCAGGAGGCTCCGTGAAGGTCGATGACGTCGTGACCGAGGCGCGCCTCAGGATCGAGAGCCTCAGCGTCTGGGGCACCCGCGGCCAGATCCTGCGCGGCATCCGCCTCGACGTCCATCGGGGCGAAATCCTGGCGGTGATCGGCCCGGCGGGCGCCGGAAAGACTACCTTCCTCCGATGCTTGAACCGCATGACCGATCTGGATCCCGGTCTCCTCGTCACGGGCGACATTTTCATCGACGGCCACCCCACCCTGACCCCCGAGGTGGACGCGGTCCTGCTCCGCCGCAAGGTCGGTATGGTGTTCTCCGTTCCCGTCCCGCTGCCCATGACGATCCGCCAGAACCTCGCTTTCGGTCTGAGCCTCACGGGAAACGGCCGCGCCGCGGAGCGCATCGAAAGCGCCCTCAAGGCCGCCTTCCTGTGGGACGAAGTCAAGGACCGCCTCCACGAGCCCGCGCGCAACCTTTCCGGCGGACAGCAGCAACGCTTGTGTCTGGCCCGAACGCTCGTCATGGAGCCGGACGTCCTTCTCCTCGATGAGCCCTGCTCCGGGCTCGACCCCATTTCAACGCGCAAGATCGAGGAGGCGCTCCAGGAGCTCAAGCGCGATCTCGCCGTCATCCTCGTCACGAACAACGTGAAGCAGGCGGCGCGGGCGTCGGACCGCACCGCCTTCCTTCTTTTCGGCGAGCTGGTCGAGGTCGCGCCGACCGACGAACTGTTCACGAACCCGAGAGAAACCCGCACGCGCGACTACATCGAAGGGAGATTCGGATAGTGCCCACGGCCGCCAAGATCGAGACCAAGGACCTGCATCTCTGGTACCGCACGTTCCACGCGCTCAAGGGAATTCACTTGGCCATCCCCTCTCGCGGGATCACGGCGATCATCGGTCCGTCGGGATGCGGCAAGTCCACGCTTCTGCGCACCTTCAACCGCATGAACGACCTCATTCCAGGGGCGCGCGTCGGAGGCGACGTCCTCCTGGACGGCGCCTCGATCTACCGCGACGCTCTCTCGCTTACCCAGCTCAGGAAACGCGTCGGGATGGTGTTCCAACGCCCCAACCCCTTCCCGCTGTCGGTCTACGAGAACGTGGCGTACGGCCCGAAGATCCACGGGATGAACGACCTCCATGGGCGCGTCCGGCGGAGCCTGGAACAAACAGGCCTGTGGAGCGAACTCGGAGACCGCTGGCACGTCTCCGCCCTGTCGCTGCCGCCCGAACAGCAGCAACGCCTCTGCATCTCGCGGCTCCTGGCGGTCGAGCCCGAGGTCCTGCTGATGGACGAACCGTGCTCGGCGCTCGACCCCATCGCGACCGCGCGGATCGAGGAGCTCATGATCGCGCTCAAATCGACGTACACGATCGTGATCGTGACGCACAACATGCAACAGGCCGCCCGCGTCTCGGATTACGCCGCCTACATGCTCCTGGGCGAGCTCGTGGAGTTCGCCGAAACGGACAAGGTGTTCACGCAGCCCGCCGACAGTAGAACAGAGGAGTACATCTCCGGGAGGTTCGGATAATGCACCGCCACTTCGATGATCAAATCGAGGAGCTGAGGGGCCGAATCACGCTCATGGGCGGCCTCGCGGAGTCCATGATCCGCCTCGCCACGCGGATGCTCGTCGAGCGCAACGAAACGCACGTCGACGATGTGCTCGCCAAGGAAGAGGAAGTCAACGACCTCCAGATCGAGGTGGATGATCGCGCCGTCAAGCTCACCGCCCTGCAACAGCCCGTCGGCTGGGACGTGCGCTTTCTCTTCATCGCGTCTCGGATCGCCACGGACATCGAGCGCATCGCCGATCAAGCGGTCAACATCTGCCAGAACGTCCACCACCTGCTGCAATATCCTTCCGTCAAGCCGCTCGTCGATCTCCCCATCATGGCCGAGCTCGCCCAGAAGATGGTGCGCGACGCGCTCGAATCGTTCGCGAGACGCGATCCGGTCGTCGCGCAGAGGGTCCTGGAGGAGGAGAAGAAGGTCGACGCCTTCAAGGATCAGGTCTTCCGCGAGCTCCTGACGTACATGATGTCCGACCCGCGGACCATCCCCCCGGCCCTCTCGCTCATCCTCGTCTCGAGGAACCTCGAGCGCGTCGGCGATCACGCGACGAACATCGCCGAGGAAGCGATTTATCTGGTCCAGGGACGCGATCTGAGACACCATCACGAGGAGAAGACGCGGACCCTCCGCAAGCCATGACGAGCAAAGCCACGATCCTGGTCATCGACGACGAGAAGGACGTCGTCGAACTCGTCCGGCACAACCTCGAGAAGCAAGGCATGGACGTCGTCGGCGCCCAAGACGGCGAGTCGGGCCTCGCCGTCGCGCGCGAGCACGCCCCCGCGCTCATCGTCCTCGATCTCATGCTGCCCGGCATCGACGGCCTGGAGGTCTGCCGCCGGCTTCGCGCCGACACGCGCACGGCCCGCATCCCGATCATCATGCTGACGGCCCGCGGCACCGAGACCGACCGCGTCGTGGGCCTCGAGATCGGCGCCGACGATTACGTCTCCAAGCCCTTCAGCCCCCGGGAACTCGTCGCGCGCGTCAAGGCCGTCCTGAGGCGCACGACGGTCGCGACCGAACCGCGCGACGTGATTCGGCACGGCGATCTGATCGTCGACCACGCCCGCCGCGAGGTGACGTGGAGAGGAAAGGCGCTGTCGCTGACGGCGACCGAGTTTCGCGTCCTCGAGTTTCTCGCGGCTCATCCGGGGCACGTCTACTCCCGCAACGACATCATCGACGGGGCCTTGGGACGGGACGTCGCCGTCATCGACCGGACCGTCGACGTGCACGTCACGTCGCTGCGCAAGAAGCTCGGCAAGGCCGGCGATCTCATCGAAACCGTGCGTGGATTCGGTTATAAGTTCCGCGAATAGCGATGCTCCTCCGAAGCCGACTCTTTCGCCGCCTCTTCCTGCCGTACCTGGCCCTCATCGTCTCGATGGCCGGCGTGCTCGGCGTCCTGGCGGCCACCCGGCTGCGCCACAGCCACGTCGAGGACCGCCGCCGCGCGTTCGCCCAGGAGGCGCGTCTGGTCGCCCGCATGGTCCGGGCGGACCTCCAGGACCGCCGGTTCGAGGAGCTCCAGCGGACGCTGCCCGACATCGCTGCGCTCCTCCGCGCGCGCATCACGATCATCGCCGAGGACGGTTCGGTGCTGGCGGATACGATGGCCCATCCTCGCGACATGGACAACCATCGCCTGAGGCCTGAGATCGTCGAGGCCGCCGCCACGGGCGAAGGCGCCGGCATTCGATGGAGCGATACCGTGCGTGCCGACCTGCTCTACGTGGCCGTGCGCACCGATTCCGGCTGTTACGTGCGACTCGCCGAGCCTCTATCGCGTTTGGCGGAGCATCTCGCCGCGCTCTATTGGGGGTTGGCCATCGCGCTCCTGGCGGCGGTCGGCGCCGCGGGTGTTCTTTGCTACGTCTTCGCGCTCCGACACACGCGGCCGCTGTTCGACTTGGCGAACCTCGCGGAGGCGTTCGCGCGCGGAGAACTCGAACGACGAAGCACCTTCGACAAAGGCGACGAAGTGGGCGCGTTGGCGCGCGCGCTCAACGACATGGGGGCATCCCTCGCCGGCCTGGTTTCGCAGGTGGCGCGCGACAAGCAGCGGCTCCTCACCATCGTCTCCGCGATGGGCGACGGTTTGATCGCGACAGTCCGCCACCAGCACGTCGTCTTGGCTAATCCGGCGGCCGCCTCGCAGTTCGCGCTCGACGCCGACAAAGTCGTCGGGAAGCCTCTCTGGGAGTCGGTTCGATATGAGACCCTGCTCAAGGCCGCCGCGACCGTCGTGCAATCCGGCCGGCCGGATGCGCTGGACTTGACGACGACGTCGGGACGCGTCCTGCGGATCGATCTGCGGCCCCTCCCCGAGAGCGGCCTCGTGCTCGTGTCGCACGACAAGACGGAGAGCGCCAGATACGACGAGCTGCGCCGGGAGTTCGTCGCGAACGTGTCCCACGAGCTTCGGACTCCCCTGACGCTCATCAAAGGATTCGTCGAGACGCTTCGCGACGACGCCGACCTGGAGCCTCGGAAAACCCTCGAGTTCCTGGGCATCATCGAGAAACACGTGGCGCAGCTGACGAACCTGGTGGACGATCTCCTGGATCTCGCGGAGTTGGAGAGCCGGCCGGGCTTGCCGCGCGCCGCCAAGGTGGATCTGTCGCAGACGGTGCAACGGGTCGTCGATCTCGTCCGGCCCGCCGCGCAGAAGAAGGAGCAGTCGCTCGAGGTCGCGCCCTCGACCGAGACACTCGTCGTGGCAGGCGATCCGGATTATCTCGAACGCGCCGTCATGAATCTCGTCGACAACGCCATCAAGTACACGCCCGCGCGGGGGGGCATCCGCGTAGCCCTCCGATCGCGCGACGGCAAGGCGGTCGTCGAAGTCATCGACAACGGCATCGGCATCCCGCCGGACGCGCTGCCCCGCATATGGGAGCGGTTCTACCGCGTGGACAAGTCTCGCTCACGCGAGATGGGAGGAACCGGGCTCGGGCTCTCCATCGTGAAGCATGTAGCGCAGGTCCACGGGGGCTCCGTCGAGGTCGAGAGCAAAGTGGGAGAGGGTTCGGTGTTTCGAATCGTCCTTCCCTTGATGCATGCGAACGGCGTTGCTTGACGAGGAAAACCACTCGCCTGCACGAAACCTCCCGCGCACACCCCCACTCTCGCGTCGCTTCTGGTTGGTTTCACATCCGATGACCTGGCAAGGCGATTACTACTTGATGTGACGGTGGTTTGGGCGCGCGCCGTAACATTCGGCTCGCCTCCGGCTCAAAAGTGGGGCGCGTACCCTGTTCTCTCATGCCAGCCGCGAACTCACGGGAGGTCCGCCATGATGCTCGAACGGATCTTGGTTCCCCTCGATGGATCGCCGTTGGCTGAGTCGATCTTGTCGCAACTCCGGCGCCTCTTGCGCGCCAAGGACGCCGACGTCCTTCTCCTGCGGTGCGTGCTGCCGACGCCGCTCATCGAGACCGGAGCGACGGCGCTCTCTTGGCCCGCGTTGCAGGAACAAGCGGAGCAGTACGTCCGGAGCCGCGCGAAGGACCTCGAAGCCCAGGGCATCCGCGCGCGGGGGATCATCGGTCTCGGCTCCCCGGCCGAGACCATCCTTGACGTCGCCGCTCAGGAGCGCGCCACCTTGATCGCCATGACCACCCACGGACGCACGGGTCTGGCGCGATGGATCCGGGGCAGCGTGACCGAGAAGGTGCTGCGCGCCAGCCCCGTCCCGGTCCTCTTGGTGCGTTCCTTCCGACCAGAGAGCGGCAAGCCGGCACCCGGCGCCGAGCTGCCGTTCCGGAGAATCGTCCTGCCCATCGACGGCAGCGCGCTCTCCGAAGAAGCCGTGCCGTGCGTCGTCGAGCTGGCCACGCTCTTCTCCAGTCACGTGTCGGTTTTGCACGTGCTCGAGGACCCGGTCGGCGTACCCGTGCCCGAGATTACGCGCATGGTCGCCCAGCTTCGGGCGAAGGACATCAACGCCGAACCGCTCCTGGGCAAAGGCGATCCCGCGAGCGAAATCCTGGACGAGTGTCGCCGGCAGTCCGCCGATCTGATCGCGATCACCACCCACGGCCGCTCCGGAATCGCTCGATGGGTGCTGGGGAGCGTGGCCGAGAAAGTCCTGCGTGCCGCCACCGTGCCCTTGCTGGTCGTTCGGACACGCACCGCCTCGACCACCGCGGTGTCCGTCTGACGCGAATGACCGCCCGCCTTCCGCCTACCGGCTCATCGCCGCCACGAAGGAGGCGCCGGCGGCGGCAGAGGCTCGAGGATGAAGACCTCGGCGCACTTTTTGTCCCGGCACTTGAAGACCCTCGTCTTATCGACCTTCGTTTGCTGAAGGTCGGCGGGCTTGCTGCACTTGATGCATGGGACGAACATGACGATCTTCTCCCGTTGGAAGCTTGGGGGAGTATCGTTCAGAACTCGCAGACACGACGGGTCGGCGGCTACCGAAGTTGATCTCCCCGAACGGTCAGCACCCTATCCGATTCTCCACCCCGGCGCAAGCCAGACCGTGCTCCTGGCCCACATCGTCTTCGGAAGCATCCTCGGCGCGTTCTATTCCTTCCCCGCCTGAGCCACCGCTCCACGCGAACGGGGCTTCCCGGATCCTTGACAATCCGCCGGTTCAGCATAGAAGATGCGCCCATGAAGAAACTCGCCGTTGTCGCCGCCTTCCTGGCGGTCGCTCAAATGGGCTGCGCCACGATCCTCAGCGGCACCTCCGACAAGGTCCAGATCGACTGCGAGCCCGTCGGCTCCACATGCGTCGTCATCGGCGAAGGCGGGATCGGCGGCCTGCTTGTGACGGCGACTCAGGCGAACGTCGGCCTGCGCAAGATCCTGGAAATGGTCGCGCCGCATATGAGCCCCGAAGCACGGGAGACGCTGAAGAAGGTGGACTTCAACGATCTGGTCGCGTCGCTCGTGATGTGGGCCCGGCTCGATCAGGCGCCGCCTGACTTCGTGGCCGGGTTCGGCACGCTGATCAAGTCGCTCCCCAAGGCGCTCGTCGAGGACATCCTCGACGCGCTTGGCCTCAAGGAGTTCGGAATCTCGCCGTTCACCGTCAAGCTGAAGAAGGGAAAGATGTGGGGCGTGCTCTGCTTCAAGGAGGGCTACAAGGCGAGAATCGATCTTGTCGGCCTGCGCTTCAATGCCGTCACGCTCCTGAACGCGCTGAACTTGTTCCTCGGGTGCTTCGTGGATCTGGCCACGGGCGCGATGTTCAACCTGGAAGAGAAGACGCGGATCAAACTGAAGAAGCGGGAGTGAACGCGTCTCGATGAATTCGTCGAACCGCGCGCCGGAGATCCGCCTCCACATCCTCTCCCTTCTTCGACTTCCACAACGCCACACGCACGTACCGGACGCCCAAATTCGACCACGCGTCGTGATTGACCGGATCCCTGGCGATCGACTTCTCAAGGGACGTGACGGCCTCCCGATAATCGACTTCTACGGCCTCCCGCCCGATAGTGGTCGAACGGATCTTCCTCATGGGCTTCGGCCCACTCTCCAAGCCGCCCGTATGTGTTGCCGAGCTCGCAGAGCAACACCGCGGCGAGCGGATGGCTCGAAGGCATTCCGGCGCACCTGTCGATTACGGCGACGTAGTGGGAACGCGGGTCATGACCCCGGGCGGCCTTCCATTCCCCGAGCAGGCGATGCGTGACGGCGAATCCCAGCAGCGCGAATGAAGGGTCGCGCCCCTTCAGCGCCCCATCGAAATAGCGGATGGCCTCGAGATAATGGTCCTGCGGATCACCGCTGGCGGTCGCCTTCGAAAGCCCGGCGGCCATGTGGGCGTGGCCCAGCAACTGGAGGAGCCTCGCGAGACCAGGGCGCTCCTCGGCCAAAGGCCGCCACGTGCGGATCGCCTCGTCGAATCGACGCGCCGCGAACCGGATCATGCCCAGAGCGAAGATCGATTCCACTCTCAACGTCTTGCCGCGCGCCAGTGCTTCGAGCTCGCCCTCCGCCTCGCCCTTGCCTTCGCCGAACGCCTTCCGAACGGCTTGCGCGAATCGGACATACTCGCGGCCTTCCGGCAGCTCGGACAACGGGAAACTCGCCTCCAACGCCGTCCATTCGCTTTGCGCCCTCCGCCACACCTCTCGCATCCGCTCGTTCTCCTGGAGCAGCGGACTCAAGTGGGCGCCGACACTGACCGTTGGGTTCATCTCAAGGTGATAAAGCGTCAGCCAGTATCGCACCCGCATGCGCGCTCGGAAAGGGCCGTCGCCGTTCAGCGCCTTCAAGCCGCATCCCTTGCGGCGCAGGAGGTTCTCCAGCGATTCGCCCGCCACATGCTGCATCGTGTAGAACCAATGGCCGCCCAGTTGCCCCACGTCATGGATGGCGACGATGTTCGGATGCCGCAGAGCGGCGATGATCTGGGTCTCCCGGCGAAAGCGCTCCAAGGCGCGGGCGCCCGACGGCGGGTCGCGCAAGACCTTGATCGCCACCACTCGGTTGAGTTCCAGATCGAGCGCCCGGTAGACGGTTCCGTCGCCGCCGCTGCCGATGGGCTCCAGGTCGCGGTATCTGCGCAGGCCGGCCAATTCGCCGGAAATCGATGCCACCGCTTCTTCCCCGGAGCACCTTCCCTGGAGGCGTACGATATTCTCGACATCCTCGGTCCGAAGGCAACCGAGCTCGACCATGATGCGCCCGAGCGGACCGTGGCGTCCCCGCGCGGCTCGCCGCCGTTGCTCCGAGAGACACTCGGCGAGCCGCGGCGTGCTGATCAATCCCATCTTCACGGCCAGCATCCCCAGCGGTTCGACTCCGGTCGCGCCCCCCGATGCGGCCGCCGGGAGCAGATCCTCGGGCCCCAGCAGGCCCTTCCCGAGCGCGTCCTTCATCTCGTTACTCGATGTGTCCATCGGACATCAGCGTTCCATCGAGAGGTACGACGTCAGATGGTTCAACTCCTCCTCGTATTCCTCCAGAGACGAGCTGTCGTTGGCGATCTCGGCCCGAAGGTAGCTCCCCTGGGATCGCTGACATCCGTCCAGTCGAATGTGGGAGTCGTGTCACTCGTTGAGCTGCCGCCGGCGGCGTCGAATCGACCGGCATGCCGCCCCGGAGCGAACGCGGAATGTACTCGCCCGTCTGCCGCCGATTGCCCCGGAAAGCCGGCCACTCCATGGCGGCGGCCGAATACATGTTGGGCACGCTCCACGCGTAGACGATGCTATGGGTGGCAAATCCGTCGGTCGTCCCCCGGATGCTCTGATAGGAGGCGATCAAGTCCAGCTGTCCGTCTTGGTCGATGTCGTCCGCTACGACGCCAACGCCGTCGCATCCCGCCGGAAAGACCAAGACTGAGTCGGCATCCGGCACCGGTGAGGCGATCAGGCGAAGCACGGGGTTCGTTCCGTCATACGCAATCAGTGCTTGCTGATAGCTGCCCGTTCCCAACGTGCCGAGCAGCACGGAACGGTTGACGAGGATCTCGCCCTTCTGATCGCCGTTCAGGTCGACCACGGAGAAACCGTCCGGCTCGGCATGGCTGATGACACCGAACTCGTTCGTGTAGGCCTTGGGAATGGCGTACGCGACGGAGCCGTCTCCGAGGAACACGCGGATGGCGCCCCCCGAACCGGAGCTTCCTTCCATTCCCACCGTGCTCGATGCGATGACCTCAGGAACTCCGTTGCCGGTCACGTCGCCCAACCTCACGATTCCTCCACCCCCCGGAAAGCCGATGGCGCCGCCAGGCGGCCCTTCCAACACCCAGGGCCACCCCGGCGCAGGCGAGCCGTTCTTGCTGATCGCGTGGACGGCGAAGCGAACCGATGCGCCGTCCGCCGAGCGAGCCGTCTCTCAGAAGACGATCTCCTTCTGGCCCGTGGCGTTGATGTCGGCGATGGCGATATCGCTGAGCACGACGTTCGCGTTCCCGCCGGAGAAACCCGTGAAATCGATCGGGAACCCCGGAAGCAAGCTCCCCAGGTGGCTCACTCCGAAGAGGGTGGCCTTGACGATCGTCTGGAGCGAGTTCTGCTGCTGCTTCTGGACCACCGAGAAGAAGATCTCCGGAAGGCCGTCGCCGTCCACATCAGCCACGGCTCCCGCCCGCAACAGCTGCGGCAGCGAATACGAATACGTAAAGGGGAAGCCTGGAAGCGACGTGCCGTTACGACTCCTGGCGTGCACGTACGCGAGCGCGGCACCGGCGTCGACCGTCGGGAGGATCAGATCGTCGTTGCCGTCTCCATTGAGGTCGCACGCCATGACGCTGTTCGACTTCCATTTGAAGACGTTATCGTGCGCAAGCGGGACGTAGAAGCCGGGCAGGACCATTCCCTGGTTCGCCGCATACAGCCTGTGGACGTAGGTGTCGAAGAACGCGAATTCGAGCCCAGGCGCGGTAGCCAGTTCGGTCAGTGTCGGGCACGTACTGGCCTGAATCGGCGCGGGGCTCCCGGCCGAGTTCTGCGTCGCATGCGCGAAGAGGAAGCCGGCGTCCTTATCGTACGCCCGCAACCCAGCCGAGGTCGGAATGAGGACCTCCCGGGCATTCGCGCCGTTCACGTCACCCACGGCCGGCGACGACATCGCCGTCGACATCAACACGGGCCACCCAGGGCGGAGATACGGATCGACGCACAAGAGGTGCGTTCTCGAATTCGATCCGACCGCCGAGAACACGGTCAGACGTATCACATAGAAACCTTCAAGCCCCGTCAGGTCAAACGTGCCGAGCGTCCCGGTGACGATCGGAAGGGCGCCGCCTCCCGCCACTGTGAAGCGGTCGGTATTCCAACTGGTCGGGGCGAACCCTTCGCCGTAGTGCAGCGCAAAATGGTCGAACGTCCCGGCGTTTACGTACGCCGAACCCGTGATCGTCAGCCACGGGTTGCCTTGCGACGCCACCGAGCCCGGCAGGGTCAACTCCGCGATGATCTGATCCACGGTGACGGCCACCGTCGCATAGACGTGCCGGCCGGAGAGGGTCGTGACGTTCAGCCGAAGGAGGTAGCCGCCGTCGGCAAGCGCCACCGCCGGAAGCACGGCCAGAACGCCGTTCGTCACGGGCGTGTTGGACGAGGTCAGGACGGTCCACGGTACCCCCGACCCGCTGTACTCGACGACATAGCCGGCAAAGCCGCTTCCGGCGGCCGTTCCGACGATGTTCACGTTTGCCTGAGAAAGCGTCTGGCCTTGGGAAGGCGACGTGATGCTCGCCGTAGGAAGATTGATCTGCCCCTGAGCCACCATCTGCATGGCGGTGTGCGCGTTGATGCGGCCTGTCCCGTAGATCGGATCCCAGCCCGGGTCACCCCGATCGTCCGCCGATGCCTTGATGATGCCTTCGATCTGATCCGGCGTGAGCATCGCGTTGCGCGACTTCAGCAAGGCCGCCAGTCCCGACACGTGCGGACACGCCATGGAGGTCCCACTGAGCGCGCCGTACTGGTTGCTCGGTTTGGTGGAGTACACGCTGACGCCGGGGGCGGCCACATCGATGTGAAAACCGTAGTTCGAGAAGAAGGCCTTCGCGTCGTTGTGGTTGGTGGCGGCCACCGCGATCACGTTCGGATAGCCTGCCGGATAGAACATCGCGTCCGTATTCCTGTTGCCGGCCGCGGCGACGAAGACGATCCCGGCATTGTGCGCGGCCGCGATCGCGTCGCGAAGCGCCTGCGAGTACCCTCCTCCTCCCCAGCTGTTGCTCAACACGTGCGCGCCGTTGGCGATCGCGTATTGGATGGCGGACACGGCTCCGCTCAAACTGCCCGACCCGCTCGCGCCGAGGAACTTCAGCGCCATGAGACGCACCGTCCAGCAGACGCCGCTGACTCCCACGCCGTTGTTGCCGACCGCTCCGATCGTGCCTGCCACGTGCGTGCCGTGGTAGTGGTCGTCCATCGGATTGCCGTCGTTGTTGGCGAAGTCGTAGCCGTACCGGTCGTCAACGCGGCCGTTGCCGTCGTCGTCGACGCCGTTTCCGGGGATCTCGTCCGAGTTCAGCCACATGTTGGCGGCCAGATCGGGGTGGGTATAGTCGATGCCGGTGTCGACGACCCCCACGACCACCTGCGCGCTTCCGGTACCGAGCTCCCACGCGGCGGGAGCGTCGATGTCGGCATCGACCGTTCCGGCGGTCTGGCCCGTGTTGTGCAAGCCCCACAGCTGGTAGAAGCTCGGGTCATCGGGCATGACGTCGAGGGCTCTCACGATGAAGTTGGGCTCGACATACTCGACGTCCGGATGAGAAGCGAGTTCGTCGGCCGCCTTTCGTCCGTCGACATCGTCCTTGAGGACGACTTGCGTGAGGCGATCGAAGAGCTCCGGGCCCCGCCGTCCTCTGGGGCCGGCATTGCGGTCGCTGAAGTGATGGATGTGTCGGCCGACGCGTTCGAGGGCGGCGCGCTGCCGATCCCGGCCGACTCCCCGACGGAACTTGACCAGGATCTCGCCTTCGACGACGCCTGGCCCGTCGGCATCGAGCAAGACCGTCTCGTCGGGAGGCTCTGCGATCGCGTCTTGCGGAAGGGCGCCGTCGGCTCCGTCGTCACCGCATCCCAAGACGCCGACGGGGATGGCCGCCAGCGCCAGCAGGAGGGAACGAGCGAAGCTTCCCGGGCAATGAACGTCTCCGAACGTACTCATAAAGCTCCTCCCGGAAGATGCCCCTACTTCCGGGATTCCGGTTTCCCGGCTGAATCGTGAGCTTTTCTTGGAGAGCTCTCACGCACGTCCGCAGGAGGAGTACGAGACGCACCTGCGTCGCGTTTCGCCGATGCGCGGGCGGCGTCGTACCGCGCGCTCATGGAGCGTGGAGTGGCACGCTCGCGACAAGGGGGAGGCCATGGCGCTGTTCTCCAATCCCGTTGACCTGTCCCCCGATGCGATGCCGCGTTTGTCCAGGAGGCACACCATCTCGTATAGAAATCTTCTTGCTCGCTAACCGTGCACGGCTCGATATCGGACCCGACGTCGAATATGGAAACTATGTCCTCCCGAGTCGCTTGCTGCCCCATCGTAAGTCTGTACGCCAACTTGCCGAGCGCCATGTCCATCTGCATCCCGGATGGATGTACATTTCGACTCGCTCCATAGCAATAGAGCCGAATGCCCTGAGGTTCCAGATCCCGACGAATCATGCACAGGGCCGAGAAAAAGTCATCGTCCTTCTTGGAAATCGATCTTCTTCCCCACTGAAGGGTAAGAACAATTCCAGAAGTGTACCCCTGCGACGAATCCAGGATGACTTCACCCTTCTCCTTGCGCCCGGCCGGCATGACCAGTTCTATTGGATAAAGCTCCCTGTCACGTTCGGCCATGGCTGGCCTCGTTATTGTTAAACGTCGGACTTGCGTGGGAACGCTGGAATTCTTCTCGTATGCGCATAAGAAGCTCTCCCAGGTGATTGCCGCCGCTCCCGTCACCCGCATCCCCCCAAAATCCATCTCTTGACGTATGCTCGACGATTTCTCGGTCGCCCGTTTCAATAAGAAGTTTTTGAAGCTCTGTGTGTTGTCCGAATTTCGCTCGAAGTGCCCTTTCCATCACGTCCAGCTTGACTGCTTCCCAATCAGATCGAATGGGTTCCTGACGGCTCCTGCCCAAGCGAGCAGCAACCATCGGACTGGGGGTCATTCTAATTCTTTCCTGATATTCGACCCGCGCGAATTTCATCGCTTGGAAATAGTGCTCTGCGGTCGGCCAGACGCGGTCATCGAGTTTGATGGGATACGGCGCGAAATTAGAGAAGCAGCCGAATAGATCACCCACACGGTAGAAGAGGATCGCGTTCCGCTGCTTCATGAACTCCACTTTAGTACGTCTTGCAGTGGCGAACAATTAGGTCCGTACCGCTTGGATACAACAAGGTTCATCCAGCATATCACCTCTGGTGGTGCCGGGACTTGAACCAAGGGATCGCCGACTCCGGAAGAGCGCTGTTGCGGCGACCCGGAACGGCCGGATCGGATCGCTGGTGCTTCATCTCTGCCCATCAGATGGTATCCCTTCTGCTACCCGTGATGAACATTACGACGCCGAGGCGATGGCCCAGCGGTCGATCAACGCCCGCACGGTCTTCTTCACCCTCGCACGGAACAATCGCCGGGGTTTTGTCCTCGACCAGAAGCCTGATCTGCTGAAGCACCTGGACACGGTCGATCAGGCGGCATGGGAACAGTACGAGACGCATCTGAGCCGCGTCTCCCCCTTGGAGCGGGCAGAGTCCTACCGCGGGCTGATGGAGCAGATGGGTCTGAAGAGCATCTGCGCCTTGGCGCGGGTCGTCGGGAAAGACGAATCCGGCATCCGGCAATACCTCAACCTCCTCAAGCTCCCGGCACCGATCCAACAGTTCCTAAAGGAGAATCGCACCCCGGCCTATCTGCGGTATTTCAGCGAGAAGCGCCTACGCGACCTCCTGAAGATCGGCGACCCAAGGCTGGCTTGGCAGCGATTCCGAAACATGCTGGCCGACGCCCGCAGCGAGGCAGGCATCTGGAGCCAATTCGAACAGTAGATGGCGAAGGAGCCCCGGTAACCCCGGGGCTCCCCCCTCCTGGGGTCACCCGTCTGCCCCGTGCGCGGGGCGAACGAGTGACCGCTGCTCTTTGAAAATGTGGAGGATGGCAAGCTGCGCCCTGGGTGGCGGGGTCTGCCCGGCGCGGCGAGGTCGGGGCCGCTGGCGCGGCGCGGTCGAGCGGGATCGAGACCGGGATTGTCTCGTGACCGATCGTCCGTGCCGCGGTGACCCCACAGGGGTCCGGGCTCCCGCAAGGGAGGCCGAGGCTCCGACCTCGCCGTGCCTGTCCTTATCCCTTTTGTTCCTTTCCCTTTCCCACCACCCAACCACCCCCTGCTGCCGGTCGATCTTCACCAACCGCGACTCGGCATGAGAGGGATGGCGGGTGTGGTCTTGCCATTCGGATGGCGGCTCCATGGATGCGCCTGGGCCGCCCGGAGGTCCTGGTCCCCGGGCTCCGCAAGAAGGCGGGATCGCGCGTGGTCCCGAGGGGACGCCGAGGCGTGCACGAAACGGCGCGGACGGCGCTGTTTCGTGGGCACGCACGCGGTTTTCCGGCACTTCCCGAGCGCAAAAGTGCCGGCTATCCGGGATTCCCGCGAGGGAGTCCAGCTCTGAACAACGAAATCGCGCGAAAATTGAAGGGCGCGTCCGGTGGTGACCGCGGAGACACTGCAATTGGACCATGGGGTCGAGGAGGGACGATGAGCCTCAGCCAGATGAAAGCCGACTTGCATGATCGGCTGTGGAATGCCCAGCAGCGATGGTTCGACATGCAGGACGAGGGTCCGATCTCGAAGTACGGGATCAAGATGGCCGGCGTGCGCGATTTTAGAGATCAGAATCACTACATGCGGCCGATTCTCTTTACCGGGCGCACCCGCACCACCTACGAGCGCGTGCTGAAGGGCTTTCTCGACTTCGCGCACGCGAAGTTCGGCGTCGAGCGCCTGGACAACATCGACACGAAGCACGCCAAAGCGTTCCTAGACGATTCGATCCAGCGCGGGCTGGCGGCCAAGACACTCCACATGCACCGCAGCGCGCTGGCGAAAATCTTCGCCTGCATCGGCAAGACGGAATCGGGTGCGGCGCTGTCGCGCAAGTATGGCGCCAAGATTCGAGAATTGGTCGCCGCAGGAGCTATCGCCGGGCCCAAGCGGTCCACTCCGTCGCGGGAAGCCGTCGAGCGCGCAATTGAGGTCCTGCGCGAGTGGGATGAGCGTGCAGGCAAGAGGGCCTACCATTTGGCTGCGCGGCTTCAGCTGGAATCAGGCGCCCGCAGTATCTCGGTAACGGCGCGGCTCACGAAGGCTTCGCTAAAGGGGCCGTACGTCATCGAGTGCAAGGGCAAGGGCGGGCAACTCATCAGCACCTCCGTTTCGCCCGGCCTCTACGACGCTATCTCGGATCACCTCGATAAGGCCGGTGAACCTCTCGCTGATCTGCGGGGCTACCAAGCGGCTTGGCGCCGAGCCATCCAGGCCGCCGAAGGGCGAGTTACCGGAACGCACGGTCTGCGGCGACTCTCTACACAACAGTTCTACCGCAGCGAGTACGCCCGTCTGTTGACCAGCGGGGTATCTCCGGACGACGCGCGCCGGGTTGCGCGCGAGGCGGCGGTGGAGCGACTGGGGCACAGCCGTGATCGGATCGACCAAGCAAACTGCTATCTGGGCCCCGCGGCATGAAGTACAAGTGGAGACGAATCGGGCGCTGCAACTCCGGTTGCTGCGGCCAAGGTCTGACCGCAGGACGATGCGACCCGCAATTCTGGGAAGACCTGCCTCACCTGCCTCTGCCTACCTTGAATCCAGATGCAAGGTACGATATAATGCGGCCGTGGGTCCATACACGATCGGACAACTTGCGCGCGCCGTCGGCGTTCCCACGTCCACGCTGCGCTACTACGAACGCTCGAAGCTCCTCCGGCCGGACGGCCGCACGGGCGGCAACTACCGGGTCTACGGAGCCGCCGCAGTGGAGCGGCTCCGGTTCATCCGGGCTGCTCAAGCGAACGGCTTCACGCTCGATGACATCTCAGCCCTGCTCAGCTTCCGAGACGGCGCCACGGCCCGCTGCAAGGAGGTTCAAGGGCTGATCAAGGATCGTCTGGTCGATCTGCGGAAGCGCATGGAGCAGATGCGCGAGGTGGAGTCCGTCCTGCGCTCCTCCCTGAAGATGTGCCTCCAGTTCGAGCGGACGGGACGTTGCCAGGTGATCGACAAGCTGAAGCGGGCCTCGACTTCTCCCCCCGGCAAAGCCGCCCGCCGCGCCTCCAAGTGATTGTCGGATTTCTTCAGATTTCCCCTTGACCTTGCACTTGAGTTCAAGGTATAGACTCTCCTCCAGAAGGGTTGAGGTCCTGGTCGGGGTGCCCCGGCCACCCGAGACCCGGGACTCCATTCTGGAGGATGCGACCATGACGAAGACTGCACTCTGGACCGTGGCAGTGGTGCTGACTCTCGCCGGGGGGCTGTTCGCTTACGAGTTCGCGTTCACGGGCGAAGGCAGGGCCGACTGCCCGGGCAAGATGATCTGCCCGATCACCGGCGAAGAGATCTGCAAGGACCAGTGCCCCCTGATCGATCCCGACCGGCCGGACTGCCCCGGCAAGATCGAGTGCCCCCTGACGGGCGACCTCGTCTGCGCCGACCGGTGTCCGCTGGGCTCGTCCTCGGCGAAGAAGGACGCCGTGCCGAGCTGCTGCCGTGGGCGCAAGTAGAGGAGGTGGAAAATGCCAGCCCTGTGTCCGGTCGCCGGCAAGCCGGGGAGGCGCGTCCCTGAGGTCACGCTCCGGAGTCTGATCCGCAGCGACCGCCTCTCGGAAGTGGAAGGGCGCGAGTGGTTCTACTGCGACCTCCCGGACTGCGACGTGGTCTACTTCGCGTCCGACGGGAGGACCGTCCTAAAGAACGACATCCAGGTCCGCGTCGGGGCGAAGGAGAAGACCTCGCCGCGGATGGTCTGCTACTGCTTCGGCCACACCGCCGAAAGCATCCGCGAGGAGATCGAGCGAACCAGTCAGAGCAGCGTCGCGGCCTCTATAGCCGCGAAAGTCAAGGCGGGCGAGTGCAGCTGCGAGACCATGAACCCGAAGGGAACCTGCTGCCTCGGCGACGTCAACAAGGTGGTCAAGGACGCCTTCGTGTCGCTTGGCGGGAACCAGCCAGGGCTGGCGCCCAACCTGCTCGGTCGAGACCGCGGGGGGCACGACTGCTGCGCGGCTCGACGCGAGGATGCGCCGGCCGCGGGCAAGTCGCCGCGCGTCGAGCGCGCCGGACTTCTCGCGGCTGGCGCGTCGGTCGTCTCGGCGATCATGGCGTCTGCCTGCTGCTGCCTCCCGCTCCTGCTCGTCGCCTTCGGTGCCTCGGCAGCGGGCGCCTCGGCCGCGTTCGAACGGGTGCGACCCTTCTTTCTCGCCCTCGCGCCTCTCTTCCTCGGGCTCGGCTTCTACATGGCGTACTTCCGAAAGGAGGCATGCGCGCCTGGCAGCGCGTGCGCCGTCCCGAACCGGAAGCTCAAGCGCTTCAACCGGGCGATGCTCTGGGTCGCGACGGCGGTCGTCGCGGCGGTCGCGTTTTTCCCGAACTACGTCGGGCTGCTTCTCCGGCGCGAGCCGGTCGCTGCAGCGGAAACGGGTGGGCCGACGGAAACGGTGACGCTCCGGATCGACGGCATGACCTGCGAGTCATGTGCCGTCCACGTGGAGAGCGAGCTGGCCTCGGTGCCCGGCGTGCGCCGGGCGAGCGTGATCTACTCGGAAGGCCGCGTGATCGTCACCGTCGACGCAACGCACCCGCCGGACGCGGCGTCGCTCGTCTCAGCGGTCGGGAAGGCGGGCTACCGGGCGCACATTGGGGAGGACAAGTAGATGTACCGGCTGCTTGCCTGAGTGACATGCGACCCGAAGACGCTCCTCGCAGCGGTCGCTGCGGCCCTGGCCGTGCTCGTGGTGTGGAAGCTATTGGCCAAGACCACAAGGAGATGATCATGTTGCGCCTGACGCTGTTCGTGGGCATCGCCGTACTCGTGACCTCATGCTCCAAGCAGCCCCCTCCGCCGAGCCGGAACGCAGGGGCCACATCCGGCGATCCCTCGATCGCTCGTGCGGTCGTCCTCAAGGTCGAGGGGATGCAGCGCGGCGAAGGCGGCAAGACCTGAATGGCCTGACCGGAGTCGGTCAAGCGAGCCCTGGAAGGGCTCACGGGCGTCACGAAGGTCGACATGGATCTGGAGCGGGATCTCTTCCGCGTCACGCTGGCGCAGCGGGATGCTCCACCCGAGGCGGCGCTGATCGACGTGGTTCGGAAGCTGAACTACACCCCGAGCGTCGTGGACGCGGCGAGCTTCCGAGAGGGGCGAGATCCGGTCCACGCGATGGGCAAGGCGCCCGACCTTGTCCGCAGTGCCCTCGAACGCGCGAAGGGCGAGAAGAGAAGGTTCGTGCTGGTGGACTGCATGGGGGACACCTGAGTGGCCTGCAAGAGGATGTCCGTGCAGACATTCGCCGATCCCGATGTGAAGAAGCTCATCGAGGAGCACTTCGTGTTCGTTGAGCTCAACGTTGACCATGAGAAAGAGGCGGCCGGCTGGTTCGCCGGGACGGCCATCCCGGACACGTGAATCTTGGGGCCGGACGGCAAGATGCTCGACCGTGTCGTCGGGTTCATGGGACCGAAGGAGTTCGCGGTCCGGCTGCGGAAGGTCGTCGAGGGGAAGTAGGTAGATCCGCGCGTGGCCGCCGAGTTCGAATCGCCGAGCCGCACGCACCAAGCACCCTGCTACCCTGGAAGCGTTGCCTTCTTTTCATTTTTTCATTTGCATTGGACTATGCCGGCTTCAGATGATTCGAAATCGAAGACATGGACTCTCGTCGTACGATCACTCTCCAGAATTGCCTGAACCTGCTTCATCTTGGAGCCAACGCGGGCAACGACAATGTATCGGCCCGGCGAAAGGTTGATCGGAAACTCAGCCTGCTCGCTCCGGAGGAAGATGCCATCATCCGTGTACACAAAGAACGGGCGACGCTCTTCAGTCGCCCCGCTCTCTTGGTCAACTTGCCGGGTGATTTCAGTCTCGACTACCAAAGCGCCTTGAGGTTGCGGCACGTTGGGATGAATCGTGAGAGCATTCCCCTGCCATGTGACGTGCGGTGGGGCCTGGGAGCAGGCTGAAAGGCAAGCGATGGACGCCGCCAATGCAATAATTCGTCCCATGTCGTTCCTCCATCAGCGTCCCCTCAACGAGCGCCCATGCCTCGGCTCGATCTCACTGGACGCGTACGGCGTTCGCACCGGCTACCTCACCAAACAGGCTGCTGACGGTTTCACGGGCAGCCGGGTTCTCAGCGATTCGACAAGCCACCCGGCATCCCAGAGGGGTGGTTGATGTGCGGCATGCAACGGCCTCGACATCGGCCTCTGTCGAGCGTGAGTACACGTGCAACTGGAGTACCTCATCGCGATTGACCGGAAAGCTGCACTGCAGGCGGCAGCCCAGGACACTCAGTTCCTCGAGGATGACGTCTCCCTTGGCGGCTATGGCGGGCAGGAAGCAGCGGACCCGCGGCGCGTTGCGTTGTTCGGTGACCATACGACACCTCTTGACAGGATCAAGCGGAGAGGCTCAAGGACTCCATCGGGGCACCCGGGAGTCCCATGGGAACCCTTGCGCCGGCTTCTATGAAGTAATGTCGCGAGCACGCGCAATTCATACAGCATTCGTGCGTTCCTTCGCTCCTCCATACGAAGTAGAACCGGCACCTTGGCACAGTCTGGCGGCGTTCCAAGATCATCAGAACTCCGCCTAACTTGGCCGGACTTTCACTTCTCAAACGTCTGCAGCAGCCACGCTACTGCTTGGTCATCGGGCCTCAGCAGTTGGGAACGGGATCGGACGAGGCAACGGTCTTGGTGTTACCGCAGCCGCACTTGTAGGTCACCTTGTCCGTAGCAGGTGTCGTGGCCGGCGGCGTGGCCGCAGGTCGTGTCGGCTCAGGGCATCCCAACAGCGTTGCCAGGAGTAACGGCACCGCAAGGGCAAAAACCATCCGCTTCATGAGAAGCATCGTCACCTCCCATCAGTTGTCATTCGATTCACGAATCGCCGAGCATTATCCAAACTCGACTCTCCGAACGGCGGCCTTTATCACAGCCCCTTCTGGACCAGCGCCCTAACCGCCTCGGAATCAGCACCGCGGACTTCCCCGAGAAGTCTTCCAGCCTTGTCGTACACGCGCGTATACGGAATGCCCTCGATCTTGAAGTCCGCGATCGTCTGCTGTGCTGCGTCCGATTCCCAATCCACGATGTCCACCTTGCGGAGCACGACCCCAGCCGTCTCCGGAATCCATCGGGCCAACGGGCCCTCAAGCGCACGGCACGCGGGTCACCATGCGGCGGCACACTCAACGACAGTCACGTGCCGCGGGACGAGAAACTTCCCGATCTCGTACTTTTCACCCTTGACCGCGACGGCGATCTTCTGCGGGCTCGTGGAGTCCGTTGTCTTCGCCTGCTCCGAGGTCGGCGCCGGACGCGATTCCTTGCAGGCCGCGACGGTCAGGAGTCCCAGCAGAAGGAGTCTCTTCACAAGTCACCTCCTCTCCAACAGCGCGCCCAGTTTCTCGAGCGATGATGTAGGTGCCTTGCAGGAATAGCTCTCGCACACATAGGCCGTGGGCTTATCACCGATGGCGGGCCGGTCCGCCGCCATCGGGATGACCTTCTTCAATTGCTCGCTAGGCCCGTCGGGTGGTACCAAGGCGAGCACGGCATTCGGAAGGTAGCGCCTCCGGACGAGTCGCAGCATGGCGGCTGTTTCAGACGCCGAGTCGTTTCCAACGATCACGATCTCCTGCCGAGGACCGACCACGGCATCAACCGCGCAGAGGTGGTAGGGGTAGGAAGCCTCGTGGCGCGCGATCGTACCCGCAAAGTGCGCAAGCACCTTTCCGGCCCTCTCTAGAAAGTCATCGCGCGAGCAAAGGT
>JACPRB010000303.1 GCA_016190155.1 Planctomycetota bacterium | reverse complement strand
CGTCCGTTTTCAAAAGGAATCTCTGCGTCCTCAGCGTCCTCTGGTGTTGGGGTCTTTTCCTCAGGGTTCTCCGTCCCCCTCAGCGTCCTCCCCTCTGCCTGGCCACCTCCGACATCGCCACCGCCGCCGCCTGCGTCATCGACAGCGACGACGGCCCCGGCCTCGTGGGAATTCGCACCAGCACGTCGCACCGCGAGCGCACCGCCCCCGACAACCCCCGCTTCTCGCCGCCGATCGCCAGCACGAGCGGCTCCGCCAGCTTCGCCTCGTAGATCGACGTCCGCGCCCGGGGAATGCACCCCACCAGCTTCAATCCCCGCTTGCGAAGCTGACCCACTTCGTCCAGCTCCCGTTCGACCAGGCCGATCGAAAGGCGCTCGAACGCCCCCGACGAGGCCCGCGAAACCGCCGTCGCGTCCACATCGAAGGCCCGACGCCGCAGGAGCACCGCGTGCGCCCCGAACGCCTCCGCCGTGCGCAGCACGTATCCTAAGTTCCGCGAATCGTCCGCGCCTTCCAACAACAAAACGAACGGAGCTTCACGAAGAGCATCGACCTTCCGATACAACTCCGCCGCCGACAGCAGGGGCTTCGGCCCGCACACCGCCACCACGCCCCCGTGTGTCTTAGCCTGCGCGCCCAGCTCCGCCTCCTCGACCTGGCGGACCGGCACCCCGCACCGGCGCGCCCCCTCCAACACCTCCGCCACCTTCTCGGGCTTGGCCGCGCGGCTGAGGAGCACGACCTCGATCGTGCGCTGACGGGCCTCGAGCGCCGCCAAGACCGACACACGTCCTTCGAGCCGGTCCGTCATGAGCCGGTGAGTCGCAGGGCCGTCTGATACCGCAGCGTGCGGCTGATGACGTCCTCCAGCCGCCCGCATGCCTCCTGCTTGTGCCGGTCCGGCTCGTCCAACCACTGCTGCGCCAGCTGTCGCCCTCGCGACGAGACGACGATGAAACCCAGCGCCATCTCCATCGTGTCCTTTCCGAAATGTCCGACGGGCAACTGCGCCACATATTCGCGCAGTTTCCGGACGAAGCGGCCGTACTTCGATCGCATGTCGAGCAGTTTTTCGAAAAGGGCCAGCGCGCCCTCCGTGAATTCCTCCGTCTTGCCGCCTTCGCGCAACTGCAGGAGGTGATCCATGGTGGTCTTCGTGTTCTGGTCGAGCATGACCAGGCAGAACACCTCCCACACCTCGATCTGCTGATGCGTCACCTCGAAGACCTTGCGACATTGCTCGACCCGCCGAACGTCGTCGAGGATGTCCGGATTGACTCCCGCGGGCAACTCGACGGCGCCTTGGGCGGCAGGAGCCTGTGACGCCGGCGGACTCGGTGCGGGCGATTCGGGCGGCTTTTCCGCGAGGGGTGGAGGCTCGGTGGCGACAGGCTTCTCCTGCCCTTCGTTCTTGGCCGGAGCCTGGGGTTCCGCCGGAATCGCCTTCTCCTGCGCCTCGGTCTTGGGCGGCTCGCTCACCGGCGGGGCGGGGGGCGGAGGAGCCGGCGCGATCCGTTCGAACACCGCCTTCTCCAGCGGAGGCGGTTTGGGGCGTATCTGCCTCAGGTGGGTCCGATACGTCCGCACGACCTCCGCGATGGAGGCGATTCTGTCGGTCGCCTCGCCGACTTGCCGGGGCGGATCGGCGACCCATCGGGAGGCGGCCTCGCGTCCCTTCGGAGAGATCCCGATGAACCCGAGGAGGAATTCCAGTTCTTCGGGATCCATGGGAGCACCGGGCACCACGGACATGAACTTCCGCAATCCCTGCATCAGTGGATCCAGCTGCTCGTGGATGGCGCGCAGCTTCTCGAGCACCAGGCGAGCGACCCCGGCGGCATGGCCCGCCTCATGCAGCTCCTTGAGGCGGCGCACCTCCTCGTGCAGGAGCTCCCGTTCCGCCTTCACCAGACAGAGCGTCTCCCAGAACTCCGCCGGTTTCCCCAATGCCTGAAACAGCCGGCAGGCGTCTTCGACACAAATGAGATCTTCCAGGACTTCGCGGTCGATGGCGGACGTGATAGGAGGCACCTAGAGAGTCTGGAGCGACGAATGCGTTCTGTCAAGTCACCATTCACCAGTACCCACTATCGGGTAGTGGTCTCTCCCTCCACTACTGGGTAGTCGGTATTGGGTGCTGACACGTCATGCCCGCATCCTCTGCAGGACGTCCTGCAGGTTCGAAAACGGCACCCATTCCGCGGTGGAACCGATCGCCTCGATCATCTTGCGCGCGCCGTCCTCGTTCATCGTGTGCACGATCACGCGCGTGGAGCGGTTCACCGTCCCCGGAATCCGCTGAGCCACTTCGAATCCGGTGCCCGGTCCGCTCTGGACATACACCTGGCCTTCCAGGTCGTGGTCGAGCAGGATCAGATCGAACTTCTCGCGCTCCAGCGCCCGGATGGCGTCCGCCGCGGAGCGCACGCAGACGATCTTCGCCCCGCTGCGCCGCAAATCCAACCGCACCAGCGTCTCGCGGAACGGATCGTCGTCGAGAAACAGGATCTTCATCGCTCGAAACTCATTATACCCGTTCCGCCGTCGCTTTTTTCGCCGCAAGCCGCCCGGGATCATGTAAACAATATGTCAGGGAATGATCGAGACCCCCGTCCTGTTGATTCCGGGCTATCTCGGGACGCGTCTGCGCCATCGCCGCAACGGACGTCTCGTGTGGGGGACGTTCCGCTCCCTCTACCGCACGACGCCCGACGAGCTGACCGGGGATTGCGAGCCTGCCGGCGCCGTCGAGAGAATCACGGTAATCCCTCGCGTCTGGACGCACAACGTCTACGGCCGGCTCAAGCGCGCCTTCGGCTCCCGATTGATCGTCTTCCCCTACGATTGGCGCCGAAGCCACGAGGAAACCGCCCGAGCGCTGGCGCGGTTCATCGAGCGCCTCGGCCGCCCCGTGCACGCCATCGCGCACTCTACGGGCGGCTACGCGCTGGATTACTGCGTGCGTTATGGAGATGCCCGCCTGGAAGAGACGCGCGAGCCGCGTTTCCCCTTGGCCCGGTGTTTCGCCTCGCTGATTTGGGTCGGCGTGCCGTGGCTGGGCACCGTGGCGGCCGCGCGCGACATGACTCTGGGGTGGCGCGCGGCGCCGTTCGGCCGGCGATTCCCCCCGGACATGGTGCGGAAATTCCCGTCCGTCCATGAAGCCCTGCCGACGTGGAGAAGCGCGTGGCGACAGGAAGACGGCACGGCGACGAACTTCGATCCGTTTCAAGATGCCGCCCATGCCCGGACCTTTCGCGAGTCCCTTCAACGCGGACCCAGATGGGCGCCTGTCCCGTCCCACCTCATCGCCTGCGACCGCATCCGAACGCGCGCCGCCGTGTGCCTGACCCGTCGGGGTTTCCTCTTCGAACGCTACTGGGAGCCGGGCGACGGAACCGTCACGATCCACAGCGCGCTGGCCGGAGACGGACTTCCCCCCGAGCACGTCCGCCTGCACCTCGTGAGAGGCCGGCATCGTTATCTCTTGTCGCGGCCGAAGATCGTCCGCCTCCTGCAGGCGATCACCTCCGAGCGCTCTGGAGCTCCTCCATCAGCCTCTTCGCCTCGACCTCCACGGACGTCCCGTCCAGCCGTTCGAGACGTCGCAACGCTTCTTCGTAGAGGCCGTTCTTGGCGGCAAAGTGGGCCGCTCCCAACCGCGCCTGCGGAAGCAAGCTGGAATCCTCCGGAAGCAGCCCGATCAGCTCCCGCGGGTCGAATTCGCCCCAAGCGAGGTTCGTCCCTTCCCCTTGAATCGTCGCGCGCACATTCACCGCCGTCGCGTGCTCGATTCGGACGTTCTCCACCGCTCGATCGCGCAGCTTTACCTTCGCCAACACCGGCTTCTTTCTCAGGAGGACGCCGATCAATACCGAGCGCATCGCCTTCATCGCCGCCAGTTCCTCGAGCCGGCCCTCGACCCACCGATGTGTCGCGGGATTCGGATTCCTCTCTTCGAACTGCTGATACCGTTGCTCCGCCTCCTCCAAGCGCAGGACCATCGCCAGCTTGTCCGCCGCCATCTCCAACGTGCTCTCGGAGGTCCACACGCGCGGATTAAACGCCAGCTTGACGTAGACCACGGCTCCGATACCGAGGACGGCCGCCGCGACCAGCGTCGTCGTCAGGACGAGCTTCAACCGCACCGACTTCAGCGCGTAGGCCACGTCCGCCAGCGGCGTCACCTCCGGCATCTTGTCGTCCGCGATGACGCGGCGTGTCGTCTTTCCTCTCTGCGTGTGGGTCACGGGCTGCGCTTTGAGCACGCGCGTCAAGGCGTCGGCTACGTCCTTGGCCGTCGCGTAGCGATCCTTCTTGTCCTTCTCCAGGCACTTCGTGCAGATCTCCTCGACCTCCGGCGGCACGCGATAGGTCTTGGCGGCGCCCGTGGAGATCTCGCCGCGAACCCGCAGCACCTCGCTCGGCTTGGGGACTGAGACCATGAGCAGGTTCTTGTCGAGCACCTCCTGAAGCTCCCCGGTGAAGGGCGGCCGGCCGGCCAGCAGGTCGTAGAGAATGGATCCGAGCCCATACACGTCCGTGCGCGCGTCGATCTCTTCCGGTTTGCCCAGGACCTGTTCGGGAGCCATGTACGCCGGCGATCCCTTCAGCGTGCCCTTCTGTGCCTGCTGAGCCACCGCCGAGAGCTCCTGGGCCACGCCGAAATCCAGGACGTACGGCCGCCAGGAGAGCTCGATGAAGATGTTCGCGGGCTTCAGGTCGCAATGGATCAACGACGGCGCGCGCGTATGGGCATAGTGGACCGCGCGAGCCACGTCGCGCACCATCGTCAGGTACCGAACCGCATCTTCATAGAACGGCGTGATCTTGCCCCGCATGCGCGCGCTCTTGATCAACTCCGCCAGCGTGTACCCCTCCAGACACTCCATCGCCAGGTAGTACTCGGCGTTGATTCGCCCCACTTCGTACACGCGGATGATGTTCGGATGGCGCAGGTGCACCGCCCTCTCGCCTTCCCGAAGAAAGTCCTCGATCTTGGCCGGATCCGCGACGGTTCCCTGCGGGAGACTCAGGAACTTGAGGGCCACGTAGCACCGCTCCTCCGTGTCCCACGCCCTCTTGATCACCGCCGCGCCGCCGCGCCCGACCTCCCGCAGCAACACGTATTTGCCGAACCTCGATTCGGGCTTGTGCAGCGCCACCTGCACGTCGACCGGAACGGCATCCGAAATCAAGCCGATCGTGACGGATGAGTCCGTTCCCGGCCGGCGTACGAGCGGCTGTTGGCAGCGCGGGCAGCGATAGGTTTGCCGGTCGGCGCTGATGCGCACCGAGAACGCGCCCTCGCAGGCGGTGCATTGGAAAACGCCCTTGACGTCTGCGCTGCGGGCTTCCGCGACCTGTCGGGGCGTGAGGAAGCCGTACTTGATGAGCGTGTCGGTGAAGGACGGACGCGCGCTTCCTTTGTGACACGCCGCCTCGTGAAGCCCGACCGCCTCCTCGAGTTCCTGCCGACTCACGAAGCCCCATTCCAGGAGCAACTCGGCGAACTCCCGCTCGTCGGCGGATTGCGCCATCCACCCAGTATACAGCGCCTACCCGTTCAGCGGTTCATTCGTTCGCCCGCTGGAGTGCATGAACGGGCAAACGGGCGAACGGATGAACGAACGGGTCGGACAGTTCCGGATGATACGTGGCCGCACAGACGTTTCCCTGTCGGACGACCACGGGCTCGCCTCGCCGACTCTCCAGCACCTCTACCCCGGCGCCGACTCTGCGAATGCGCGGCGCGCGGATGAAGATCCTCCCCTCGTCGTCGAAGCTGTCGACTTGCCGGCCGTACGCATTACGCTCGACGGTAATGTCGATCAGGTCCCACGAATGTTGTCGAGGATTGACGACCTCCCGCGCCAAGAGGATCGCGCCCGCGCACGTACCGAAGACGGCCCCTCCGCGCTCCACCAGCCTCTTGACGGCGTCCTCGATGCCCGTGCCCTCGCTCAGGCGCAACATCGTCGTGGATTCGCCGCCGGGGAGGATGAGCGCGTCCAGTTCATCGATGTGCCGCGCGCGGCGAACCTCTTGGGCGCCGAAGACCCGCGCGTGCGCGGCGAAGTCGCCTTGAAGGGCCAGAACCCCGATCTTCATCACCAGCCTCGCGTCTGCAGCTGCATTTCCGGCTGCTGAATGCCCGGCATCGGCTCGCCCAGCTCCGCCGAGGCCTCCACCAGCGCCCCGGGATCGTTGGCGTACGTGACCGCGCGGACGATCGCCTTGGCGCGCTTGGCCGGATCGGAACTCTTGAAGACGCCGGAGCCGACGAAGACCGCCTCCGCGCCGAGTTGCATCATGAGTGCCGCGTCCGCGGGCGTCGCCACGCCTCCGGCGGCGAAGTTCGGGACCGGGAGTTTCCCCTGCTTGGCGACCCATCGCACGAGATCCACGGGGGCGCCCAGTTCCTTGGCTTTGCCCACGTATTCTTCCTCGCGCGCGGTCGTAAGCTGCTTGATTTGCGAGGTGATCAGTCTCATGTGCCGAACCGCCTCCACGACGTTGCCGGTGCCGGCCTCGCCTTTGGTGCGGATGAGCGCCGCGCCTTCGGCCATGCGCCGCAATGCCTCGCCCAGATCGCGCGCGCCGCAGACGAAGGGCGCCTTGAAGGCCCACTTGTCGACATGGTACTGCTCGTCGGCCGGCGTCAGCACCTCGCTCTCGTCGATGAAGTCCACCTTGAGCGCCTCGAGGATCTGCGCCTCGACGAAGTGCCCGAT
>JACPRB010000269.1 GCA_016190155.1 Planctomycetota bacterium | reverse complement strand
TGCAGCCGACATCCGCGAAATCCGTGGTTACTCTCTTGAGAGGCTATTCTGAACGCTTGCAGAGAATCTTCTCGAAACACGAAGATTCCGGGCGTTAGGAACCCAGCGCGGCGGCCGCATCCCAATTCCGAAACCCGGTTGTGGCTCGCCTCCCGTCTTCTGTCCGGAAGACCTATAAGGCAGGCATGAAGCCAGGAGGAAGAGGGGGGCTTCTTCGCACGAAAGGTGAGGATGCCTCTTCCATCGGAGGTGTCGCTTTCCTTTCCTGGTTTCCTGCCTTCCTCAGAGGTACTCCGGTCACATCTCTTGAAGCCCAGGGGGGGCATGCTCGAACAGCTTCGGAGAGTCGCATGAGAATCTTCTCAAGAAAACAAGAATCCGGCTGATAGGAACCCAGCCAGAAGCGCCTCCGTGGTTTCCTCCTTGGGAGTTGATGGTTGGGATTGGGGATTCTCGCGGCGGCAGCCCCCGCCCTTCGGTTGCGACCGCCGCGCTGGGAGTTGACTTAGGCGTTTGCTTTGCCGATGATTCTGGAACCCGGAGGGTGGAAGAGGCCGTTCTGATGGACAAACGAGTCGCGGAACTCGTCTTGCGGAAGTGCCTGGGCGCCCGCGACGGCGAAACGGTCCTGGTCGTTACGGATACGATCATGGAGCGTCTCGGCGTCGAATTCCATCGCGCCGCCGTATCCCTCGGTCTTGAGGCGTCGCTCATTTCGATGCCGGCGCGCGAGGGTCAGGGCCAGGAGCCCCCGCCGGCCGTGGCGGAGGCGCTCAAGCACTGCGCCGTGGCGGTGCTGTTGACCTCCTCCGGCCTCGGCCACACGCGGGCCCGGCAGGAGGCGACCGAGCGACACCACGTGCGCATCGCCGGCATGCCCGGGGTGGATCCGGAGCGCCTGGAGCACTTGCTTCGAATCGATTACGACGAGCTGGCGGCCCGATGCGAGGAGGTGGCCAAGCGGCTCGAAGGACCGCACCGGATCCGCATCGTCTCGACCGGGGGCACGGATCTGGAGTTCGCGATCGGAAACCGCAAGGTCTACCGCGACGCGGGGAGGCTGGGCGAGCCGGGGGCCTTCGGCCACCTGCCGTGTGGCGAGGTGAGTTTGGCCCCGCTGGAAGGAACGGCCCAAGGCACGCTCCTGATCGACGGGAGCATCGGCGGTCTGGGCGTGTGCGAGCGGCCCGTTCGCATCCGTTTCGAGAGCGGCCGCGCCGCGGAGATCAGCGACGAAGCGCTGTCGGCGCTCCTCGCATCGCGCGGCGAGCTCGCGTTCAATCTCGCGGAATTCGGCGTGGGGCTCAATCCGCACGCGGAGGTCATCGGCAATCCCATCGAGGACACCAAGGCCTGCGGCACGGTCCACCTGGCCTTGGGCCATAACGCCTCGATGGGCGGCGTCGTCTCGGTGCCGATCCACGTCGACCTCGTGCAGATGGCGGCCCGGGTGGAGATCGACGGGGCGGTCTTGCCCGAACGGTGGCTGCGCGCCCCGCGGCGGACGACGAGGCGCCTGAGCGTCCGGCCGGAGGCGATCGACTTGTCGCGGTCGGACGCGTATCGCGCGCTCTTCGAGCATTCCAACGACGCGCAGTACGTGCTGGATCTGGAGACGCAACGCTTCCTCGAGGTGAACGCCAGCTTCGAGAGGCTGACGGGTTACACGCGCGACGAGCTTCTGGGCGGGCTGGTCAGCGCTCCCAAGCTGATCGCCCCCGAGTCGATGAGCACCTTCCAGAACAAGCGGGAGGCGCGGCAGGCTCATCCGTCCGATCGATACGACCTGAAGATGCTCTGTCGGGACGGGCAGAAGAAGTCGGTGGAGATCTCCGTCAAGCGGATGGTCATGGAGGGGCGGGGGGTCGTCCTCGGGGCGGTGCGCGATCTCTCCGCGCACAAGCGTCTGGAGCAGGAGATGTGGGAGAAGATCCAGGAGCTCGGGTTCGCCAGCAACCGCATCCTGGCGTTGACGGAGAAGATCCGTCGCGTGCCGGAGCTGACGCCGAAGCTCCTGTCCATCACGGACGAGTCGGAGCTCCTGCGGCGGGCGGCGGAGATGCTGTGCGCGCGCGACGGGTTGGGATGCTCGGCGGCGACGTTCTATCTGGTTCGCGATGACGCGCTGGAGCTGGCCTACTCGAACGCGGGCCGAACGGGCAAGCGCCGCGCGAAGCTTTCGAGCGATTCCCGGCTCGTGCGGATCTTGCAGGGCCAGGAGCCGCCGGTGGTCACCAAGCAAGAGGCCGTCCTGGCGCTGAAAGGACGGGAGCGTCACATCGGCATCCTCGAGGTGGAGTTTCATCCGAAGGAGATCGAGGTGCTCGAAGGGAACGAGCGGGCGCTCAAGGGCTACCATGATCTCCTGGAGACGCTGTCGAGCGTGCTGGGCCTCTTGGTGGAGAACCTGCACCTCTACGAGACGGTGCGCCTGCAATCGATCGTGGACGCCTTGACCGGGTCGTACAACCGGCGCTTCTTCGACCAGCGGCTGGCGGACGAGATCCAGCGCGCGGCGCGGTATGGACGCGATCTGTCGCTGATGCTCATCGACCTGGACCGGTTCAAGGAGATCAACGACACGATGAGCCACAAGCAGGGCGACTTCGTGCTCGTCGAGACGGCCAAGCTCTTCCGCAACCACACGCGCGAGGTGGACTTCGTCTGCCGCATCGGCGGCGACGAATTCGCGATCATCATGCCGGAAACGAGCTACGAGTCGGCGCTGCAGAAGGGGGAGCAGCTGCGGCTGGAGGTGGCGGAGCGGGCGTTCGAGGGCGTCCTGGAGCCGGGTCGGCCGGTGAAGCTGAGCCTGTCGATCGGCGTGACGGCGTTCACGGGGGACGTGCGCACGTCGGATGACATGTTGCGCGTGGCGGACGAGTCGCTGTACGCGGCCAAGCGGGCGGGGCGCGACACGGTATGCGGGGCGCTGCCGCGGGCGGGGCGGACGACGCGGCGGTTCTCGACTCCCAAGTGAAGTGACGTATGGACATAGATCCCGAGACGCGGCGGATGATGCGCGTGGCGCAGGGGGATGAGGACGCCTTCGCCGAGCTCGTGCGTCTGACGCGGCGGCGGGTGTACGGGCTGATCTACCGGTTCGTCGGTCGCGCGCGGGAGGCCGACGACTTGGCGCAGGAGGCGTATCTGCGGGTGTGGCAGGCGCGAGGGCGGTACCGGCCGGAGGCGCGATTCTCGACGTGGCTCTACACGATCGTGGCGCGGTTGTGTCTGAACGCACGCGCCAAGGTGGCGCGCCGGGCGGGGCGGGAGCCGGCGGGGGAGGAGGCGGTAGTGCCGCCGGATCCGGTCGAGCGGCGCGAGGAAGCGGAGGCGGTGCGGGCGGCGGTGTTGGGGTTGCCGGAGGGGCAGCGGATGGCGGTGGCGCTGCGGTACTTCGGGGGGCTGTCGGATCGGGAGACGGCGGAGGCGTTGGGGGTGTCGCTGGCGGCGGCGCAGGCGCTGTTGTTTCGGGCGCGGCAGGGGTTGGTGGGGGCGCTTCAGGCGAGCAGCTTCTCGAGCGCGGGGAGGTCGTAGAGCTCGACGGCTCCGCTCTTTGCGAGAGGCGCGAGGGACTTGGCGAAGCCGGACTTGGAGAAGAGCGCCAGGTGTTCGGTGCGGCGGCCGATCACGTCCTGGACCACAGTCCCAGTCGGTTGCCGTTGGGATCCGCGAAGAGCGCGAAGAAGCCGTACTCCTGGGATCCCTCTATGACGGGCGTTCTTGTCTTGAGCGTGCGGCCCCCGGCTTTCTCCACCTGCGCGAGTGTGGCGGGGATGTCCGCCACCTTAAGGCCCTCCTTGATGTCCTCTATCTGACGAGCGCTCGCAGCCGTCTCTTCGCGCATCTTCCCGAACTCACCCTGCCGCGCCGCTTCGACAAGAAGGAGTGCGCGCGGTGGATCGCGCGCATTCGCGATCCCCTGCGTAGAACGATGGTCCGCGTGCGCCTTCGGAAGATTCTCGGGGCGCGGGCGAAGTGAAAGCGCCGCCGGTCACGTTCGCCTCAGGAAGACGCCTCCCGACGGATCGACCTCACCCGCCTCGATCCGTTCCGCCATGCGCACGATGGCCCGAGCGAGCCCCGTGACGTCGGAAGTGGGAATCGTATCAACGTCCACAAAGACCAGACCCGGGATCGAAGTCGCTTCCTTCGACAGCTCGATCATGAGCGGCGCGAAGTCCGCGTTATCGTAGGTCACGAGGATGCGTCCCTGCGTGATCGCGCGCCTGAAGATCGTCAGATCATCCAACCCGCAGAGCTCGGAGCCGTCGACGGCCTGCACGTCCACCCCGCGCCGACGGGCTTCTTCGGCGACGCGGTGGCCGATCTGCTCGTCCAGCAGGAACCTGGCCTTCGCCACCTGCTAGACCTTGATTTCGGCCGCGAAAGGCGGCCGTTTCCCGAACGCGCCCTCCGGCATCTCGTGGATGAATGCCTTCGCGTAGGCGACCGCCGCGTTCACTCGGTTGCGGTTGAGATTCGCGTAGTTCCTCTCGATCTTCTCGACGTTCTCGCCATGGTCGAGCCAGATTCGGTAGACGTCCCACACCTTCAGGCCGGTTCCCGTGACGCACGGTTGCCGTCCGCTCGGCGTCCAGCGGAAGTCGATGCCGGGGAATCTCTGCGCGCGCGCCCACTCCTTGAGGGCCGTGACCGCCACGGCGCTCACGGAGTCGCCCGCTTTCCCCACGAACCCGGCAAGCTCCGCCTGGAACTCCTCGGGGAGTCGCACGTTGAACTGCATCGTCGCGCGCATTTGACGCAGCAGTTCCTTGCCTTCGGTCGTGATGGCCACCACGGTGCCGGGATCGTCCAGGGACTTTCGTCCGGGCTCGACGCGCCTGTAGTCGATGTGTCCCCTTTTCTTGAGGGTCTGGATCGACGCATCGACCTCCTCCGGGGGGAATCCCCGATCTCGCATGATATCGCGGATTGTTCCCAAGGCCCGGCCGGTTCCGCCCACCCCTCGCTCCGCGGCGAACTCAAGGATGCAACGGTCAATCCTGTTCGGGTCGGCGATCTTGATCATGGTAGCGTTTGAATGCTTTGATATTAATGTAAAGCATACAAAGCTCTGGGTCAACGATCCCCGCGCTCATGCCGGCGAATCGAACAGGAACCCCTCCAGCGAGCGCCGTTCCTCTTCCGCCCTTTCGAGAATCTTCCTGGGCATCTTGGAGAAGAGTTTCAGCGTGACCCGCCCATCCGACGACCCGGTTCCCGCGACGCGACCCCGGACGAGCACCACCGCGGAAACCCAGCCCGCTTTCCGATAGAGGCGCGCGGTGTTTGCGGGATCGACGATGTCCGTCTTATCCGCGTGCCCGAGCAGGTACGGGTGAACGGAACGAACGTGTGAACGGTTACAGTCGCTCCTCCATGCGCGTCAGGCGGCCGCGTCGGCGCGCGCGGACGATCTCGACGGTGCGGGCCTTCGCGTCGATGGAGTTCTCGACGAGTTCCGCGACGGCCTTGAGGGGGTTGGACTGCGTGCGGGCCAGGAGCGCGATGGCGTTCCATTCATCGCCGATGCGCAGGCGGCCGGAGGTGGAGCGATGGGCCATAGGTGCCGTTCATTCGTTCATGGGTTCGCCCGTCCATCCGTTCGAGAGTCCCGCTCGGGCGTCCGATTCCGGAACGGACGAACCGACGAACGGGTGAATGCTTGCGGGCGGGATTGTACGGGGCGGCGGGGACGGGCGCAATCGGGATCTACAGCACCCGCACTCGCCCCGTCTCGATCTCGTAGACGGCGCCGGCGATCTCCAACAGGCCCGCCGACTCTCGTTCGCGGAGGGGTCGGCTGCGCTCGCGCAGTTGGCCCGTGACGTAGCGCACGTTGGCTTCGACGGCTTGAACCAGCGGGGTGTTCGCGGGGAGCCCGTCGATCGCGTGGCGGACGAGGCGGGCCACTTCATAGGCTTTGCCGTCCAGGCGCTCGCGCGTCATCGCCATGTGGACGGCCGTGCAGTCGGTATGGCCCAGGACCAGTACGAGCGGGCAACCGAGGCGCTCGACGGCGATTTCGAGGCTTCCCGCCACCTCGGGTGTGTAGACGTTGCCCGCCATGCGTACGCTGTAGATCTTGCCCGGCGGGTGGTCGAATAAGGCTTGGGGGACGACGCGTTCGTCCGTGCAGGCCAGTACGGCGGCGGTCGGTCGACGTTCACCCGGTTGGGGAAGCGCCTGACCCGCTGAGAGCGCCCGGTCGTTGCCCGCCATGAGCTGCTGGAGTGCCTTTCCCATCGTTCCCTCCTTGGAAGGTAGACTGCGGGCGGGGGCGGTGCGTTGCGGGCTTTTGCGTCGAGGGGATGGAGCGGGAGCAATGGATGCAGTCCGGACTTACTACGGCGCCCCATTGAAAGGTGACCCGTTGGCGCCGAAAGACCCCAGACCAAAGAGCAAAGACCAGAGGAGGTCACCCCCCGGCCTCCTTCGAGGGGGGAATAGGGGGGAACCCTCTCCGGCCTTTGGTCTTTCATCGGGGAGCAGAGAACGCACAGCCGCGGCCGAAACCGCGGGCCGCAGAGGATCGCAGCGCGGCGAATGCCGCAACCCAACGGGGTTGTTGCGGCGAGCCGCCGCGCGATTGTTGATTTCGGACTGCGACGTCGAGCGCGTTGAGGGCCAATGTGTTACAGGTACACATGAAAAAGCTCGTCGCAACACAAAGACTTGACCGATTAGCAAAGCAGAGAAAGGAAAAAACGGGAGAGAATGACACTGTAGGAAAGAAGTCGGCATGGAGCGCTCTTCCGGCATAGCATGCGTAGG
>JACPRB010000275.1 GCA_016190155.1 Planctomycetota bacterium | reverse complement strand
GGCGCCGAGGAGATCGAGGAAGGGATCTGCATCAAGATCGAAGAGGCCGTGCAGGACCTAGAAGGGATCAAGCGCCTCAAGTCCACCGCCGTCGAGGGTCTCGGCGTCGTGACGATCGAACTGGAGTACGGCCTCGATCCCGCCGATTTCACCGACAAGGTTCGCACGCGCGTCGACGCGATCGACACGTTCCCGGAGGAGACCGAGAAGCCGGCGGTCCGCGAGGTCGAGCCCAAGTGGCAGGTGCTCAACCTGGCCGTGTACGGAACTACGGACGAGGCGTCGCTCAAACGCGTCACGGAACGCATCCGCGACGAGCTCTCGTCGCTGCCGAGCGTGAGCCAGGTCACTCCCGTCAACATGCGCGCGTACGAGATCTCGGTGGAGGTCTCCGAAGACGCGATGCGGCGTTACGGCCTCAGCTTCGACGACATTGTCGCGGCGGTGCGCCGCGGCTCCGTCGAGCTGTCGGGCGGCTCGCTCAAGACCGAAGGGGGCGAGATCCTCGTGCGGACGGCGGGACGCGCGCGCGCCGGCCTGGAATTCGAGAGCATTCCGGTGAAGACCCTTGCCGACGGCAGCCGGCTGCTCTTGCGCCAGGTGGCGGACGTCGTGGACGGCTTCGAGGACAAGGATCTCTGGTCGCGCTTCGACGGCCGGCCGGCCCTCACGCTGTCGATCTTCCGCTCGGGCGATCAGAGCGTGCTCGAGGTCGCGCGCGCCGTGCACGAGTACGTCGAGAAGGTGGAGCCGACGTTGCCGCCGGGGATTCACGTCGCCACCTATACCGACAACTCGCGGATCCTGCGAGGGCGCCTCAATCTCCTCGTCCGCAACGGCATGCTAGGCTTGGGACTGGCCTTCATCGCGCTGCTGCTCTTCTTCCGGTTCCGGCTGGCGTTTTGGGTCGTCGTCGGGCTGCCCACGGCGCTGCTGGGCGCCTTCTGGCTCCTGCCGATGCTCGACGTCACGATCAACCTCATGTCGTTGTTCGCGTTCGTGCTCGTTCTGGGCATCCTCGTCGACGACGCGATCGTCGTCAGCGAGAACGTCTTCCGCCACAACCAGGAGGGCCGTCCGCCCCTGGAGGCCGCGACGTTGGGCACGACAGAAGTGATGCTGCCGGTCTTCCTGGCGGTCTCGACGAACATCGTGGCCTTCATCCCGATGCTCCTCATTCCGGGCGTCTACGGCGACTTCGCCGGGGTCATTCCCAAGGTCGTGATCCCCTGCATGGTCTTCTCGCTGGTGGAGTCGTTGTTCATCCTGCCGGCGCATCTGGCGCGCCTGCGCGTGCGCGCGAATCGCCGCGGCCCCCTCGCGCGGGTGCAAGATTGGTTCGGAGGGCGTCTGGATTGGTTCGTGCGGCGCATCTACCGGCCGGTGCTGCGGTTGTCGGCCACGTGGCGCTACGCGACGCTCGCGGCGGGCGCCGCGGCGCTCTTCATCACCGTCGGGCTCGTCGGCGGCGGCGCCCTGCGCTTCACGTTCTTCCCACCCATCGAGGCCGACTTCGCCGCCTGCACGATCGTCATGCCGCAGGGCACCACCGCGGAGGCGACGGACCGCGTCGTGCGCCGACTGGAGCAGGCGCTCGAAGACGTGCGGCGCGAGGTCGAGGGCGACGCGCCCGGAAGCGTCCTCCGCCACGTCGCCTCCACCGTCGGCGCGCAACCGGCCAAGGCGTCTCAGGATTGGCTGCGGCTTCAGTCGACCGGCGGCTATCTCGCCGAGATTTTCATCGAGCTTCGGCCGTCGGAGGAACGATCCGTTCGCACGGCGGACATCCTGCGTCGTTGGCGCGAGAAGGCGGGGCCCGTCCCGGACGCCAAGGAGATCTCCTTCAGCGGCGAGATGCAATCTGCCGGCAAGCCGATCGACATCCAGCTCTCGGCGCGCGACATGGAGGCGTTGGCCGCGGCCGCCGCCGCCCTGAAGGAGAAGCTCGGCCACTATCCCGGCGTCTACGACATCACGGACTCGTTCGTCGCCGGCAAGCGGGAGCTGCAGCTTGGGATCAAGCCCGGCGCGGAGGCGGCGGGGCTTTCGGAGGCCGACCTTGCCCGTCAGGTGCGTCAGGCGTTCTACGGCCAGGAGGCCCAGAGCTTCCAGCGGGGGCGCGAGGAGGTGAAGGTCATGGTGCGCTACCCAGGCCGGGCGCGCCGTTCGCTCGCCGACGTCCACGCCATGCACATCCGCGCCGCCGGCGGGGTGGAAGTCCCCTTCTCCGCCGTGGCCGAGGTCCGGCACGCGCAGGGGCCCGCCGTGATCCAGCGGGCCGAACGGCGCCGCAGCGTGAGCGTCAGTGCCGACGTCGACCTCGCACAGGCGAACGCCAACGCGATCGTCGCGGACCTCCAGTCGACCTTCCTGCCGGAGCTCACGCAACGATTCGCCGGCCTGCGGTGGGGACTCGAAGGCGAGCAGCGCGAACAACAGGAGACCCTCGCCGGCATCGCGCGGGGACTCGTGCTGGCGCTGCTGATGATCTACACGCTCATCGCCGTCCCGTTCCGCTCCTATCTCCAGCCGGCGATCATCATGCTGTCGATTCCCTTCGGCCTGGCGGGCGCCGTGTGGGCGCACTACTTCCTCGGGATGGATCTGACGTTCATGTCGTTCGTCGGGGCGCTCGCGCTGACGGGCGTGGTCGTCAACGACGCCATCGTGATGATCGACTTCATCAACCGTTCCCGCCAAGAAGGTCAACCTCTCGTCGAAGCCATTCTGCGGGCCGGGCCGCTGCGGTTCCGGCCGATCCTCTTGACGACGCTCACAACCTTCGTGGGGATGGCGCCCATGATCATGGAGAAGAGCATGCAGGCGCAGTTCCTCATCCCGATGGCGGTCTCGCTGGCCTTCGGCCTCGTCTTCGCCACGGGCGTCACGCTCGTCATCGTGCCGTGCGCGTATCTGGTGGTGGCGGACGTGCAACGGATCGTCAAGCGTACGGCGCCTACGAATTCTTGAGCGCCTTTCGCACGCCCCCGGCCGCCGTCATCGCCGTCCCGATCGCCGACTCGACGCACGGGTTCGCCCAGTTGTCTTGCTGGGCGAAGAAGATCGCGTCGTCGATCGGCGCGGCCGCCCGCTGAGGGATGCCCTCCGCCAGAAGGCCGACGGACGCCAACGGGAGCGCGTGTCCCCATCGCGCGATGCGAAGGGACTCCACGCGGTCAGGGTGAACGCCCAGCGCGCCCAAGAGGTCGGGCATCTCCCGTTCGAACCCGGCTCGTGCCTGCTCGTACGCTTCCGGCAAGATGAGTTCGTTGCGCCCTTCCTTGAAGGGGAGGGCCGCGTAGAGGGTCAGCGCCGAGCGATCGGGCCGATCATGGGCCGCCCAGGCGCCGAAGACCAAATCCGTAAACGCGAGGTCGCGGAACGCCTCGCGCGGGCGCGCCTCCGGGTGAAGGCGGCCGGTAAGGCGAAACAGCTCATAGCAAGGCGAGCGAAGCGGCTGTCGCAGGAGCACGTTCGCGACGAGATACGCGCGATACTCCAGCTGGCCCATCGCCGCGGACCGCCCAGGATCGCGCAGGAGACGACGCGCGACGAACTTCGGACATGCAACGATGCACGTCCGCGCGCGCACCGCGTGCAGCGCGCCGGACGCGTCCGCATAGCTGATGCGCACGCCCGCGTCGTCGCGTTCGATGTCGAACACGACGACTCCCGTACGAAGCCGGTCCAGTCGCTCGGCAAGCGCCTGGGCGATGGCGGCGTTTCCACCCGGATAGGCGAGGATCCCTCCAAGGTCCGCCGTGAGGAAATTGAGCGCCTGCGCGGCGGAGATCTCGGTGTCGTCACCCCCGAAGGACGACCAGCAGTAGGCGCGAAGGAACTCCCGAAGGTGCGGATGCAGATCGCCGAATTTCGTCCGCAACCAATCGCGAAACGGCGTGCGATCCAACGCGTCCATCTCCTCCGCGGACAGGGCGCTTTCGTCCGTGCGCGGAATGTCCGGGAACTCGTCGTCGCCGATGCGCGCGAGCTCCTTCGCGACGCGTCGAAACGAATCCGCGCGCGGCGGGTCCGTCACGCCGTCCCAAAAACCGTTCCAGAGCGTGCCGTCTTTGAGGACGGTCGCCTCCGAAGCCATCCCTTCTTCGCGGGATGCGGGCAAGAGGTTCAGCTCGGAAAGCAACGCGTGCGTGGGTTCGCCTTCCTCGGGTCGCGCGACGTACGCGGCACCGATCGAGTACGCCAAGTCCCCCCAGCGTTCGCCCTTCGCGTTCCCGCCGAGGCGCGGGTCTTGTTCAAGCAGCAGCGGGTGCAGGTCCCGCAGGAGGTAAGCCGCCGTCAGGCCGGCCATGCCGCCGCCGACGATCGCCACGGGGACGCGCTCCTGCGGCTCTGGAAGGCGGCCGCCTCGTTCGCGCAGGAACGCCTCCTTCTGCCAGAGCGCCGCATGCGGGCGTTCGAAGGCGTCGCCGGTGAAGGCGCGGAGCGGCTCTTCGGGACGGACGGGAACGATCGGGAAGTTCGACGCGCCCGGAGGCACGCTCGACGGCGGGCCGGGTCGCGACCCCAGAAGCCCGCATCCTATTCCGGAAGCGCTCAGGAGGCCGCCGAGCGTGGTGGCGAGGAATTGTCGGCGCGAGGGATCTGGCGGCGGACCGTGTGCACTCATCGTCGTGATTCTCCCTGCGGCGTTGGGATTATAGCGGAGCACTCCCCGTGCTGTCCGGAGGAAGTGCACCCGTCCGTTTGGAGTTCGTCTCCTGGACGCGCTTGACATGACGAAGGGGCAGGCTCCGGCGGAAGTTCCCCGTCGTAATTCAGACCGTGTACGCAAGGTCCTAAAAAAGCGATCTGCAGCCCCACCGTCAGGTAGCGTGGGTCATCCCACCCGATCACAGCGGCGAGTACGTCTCGTGCATGGAGGACGTGCTGGCCGTCTACGAGCGTCCCTACGATCCGGCCGCTCCGGTGGTCTGCATGGACGAACAGCCGATGCAGCGGGTTAAGGAAACGCGCCAGCCGATCCCCGCGGCGGCCGGCCGTCCGGCCCGCGTCGACTACGAATACGAGCGCAACGGCACGGCGGCGATATTCATGTTCACCGAGCCGAAAGCCGGTTGGCGCCGCGTTACGGTCCGAGAGCAACGCACGAAGCTCGATTGGGCCTACGAAGTCCGGGAGCTCCTGGACGGCCGATATGCCGGAGTACCCAAACTGACGTTGGTCATGGATAACCTCAACACCCACACGGCGGGCTCCTTGTACGAGGCGTTCCCTCCGGCGGAAGCGCGACGCTTGGCGCAGCGCCTGGAGATCCACTACACCCCCAAGCATGGCAGTTGGCTCAACATCGCGGAGAACGAACTCAGTGCCCTGACCCGTCAATGCCTCGCTCGACGCATCGGCACATTGCAGCAGATGCGAACGCACGTCAACGCATGGCGGAAGGGGCGAAATCATGCAGGTGCCCGCGTCAACTGGCGTTTCACCATCGACCGCGCTCGCGAGAGGCTGCGCAGGGTCTACCCACAGCTATGAGATTGACGCGCCACTAGACGGCCATTCGAAGCCAGAAAACGGCGCTTGTAGCGGTGTAGCGGCATCAGCCCCCGGAAACGGCCGTCCACGTTGTACAACGTACCCGTCGCACCGCCGGTTGTGGCGGATGCCGGGCGGGGACTGGCGCTGCGGTGAATGCTATCCCCCCGCCGCCTCGCCGGTCGAGTGGTCAAAGGTGGACGCATGAGCGACGAGAAGCAGAACGGACGGCTGACGCTCGACGAGGTGGGCAAGCTCCTGGCCGTGACGCCGGAGCCGCGCCGGACGCTCTACCGGCTCGCGCTGGTCTCGGGGTTCCGGTCGAATGAACTGCATTCCCTCCGCGTCGGTGACCTGGACGCCGTGAAACGGACCATCACCCTGCGTGCCGCGAACGCGAAGGACCGGCGCGAGGCAGTGGCGGCGCTCCCGGCGGACTTGGCCGACGCGCTTGCCGCGCTCACGGCGGGACGCGCGCCGGAGGCTTCCATTTTCTCCGACTTGAATCCGGCTCACGCGGCACGGCGGCTTTGGAAGGACCTGGCCGCGGCCGGAATCCTGCAACGGACCTTCGGCGGGAAGATCGACTTCCACTCCCTCCGGACCACTCACGTCAATCTCGGGATTGAGCTGGGGTTCGACGTGAAGACGGCGCAGACCCTCGCGCGCCACAAGACGCCGAACCTGACGATGAACACCTACGCCCGGTCGAACGCGGAGCGGCTCCGGGCGGCGGTCGAGAAGCTCGACGGGGCGATTTGCTCGCGAGATAGTCGAAAGGAAGTCAAACGCGAGCCGCTGGCGCTCGCGGCGGGAGCGGAAACGAGCGGCAAGTCCTTGGAGCCGAAGGAAGTCTCGAACGGGCGAAGTGGCGAGGGTGACGGGGCTCGAACCCGCAACCTGTGGATCGACAATCCACTGCTCTGACCAATTGAGCTACACCCCCGCATGCCTCGGCACGCGGCCCGGAAGGCACTACCTAATATCAACCCGGATCCACCCCGTCAAGTTCGCCGCGCCCTGCAATCCCGTCTTCCGCCCTACTCCACGTGGATCGTCAGCACCTTGCCGCAATACGGACACGCGTAGATCACTTCCCGCACCTGCGCCGTCTCCCTCTTCGCCGGCGCCACCCGCACCAGGAGCTCCGGCGTCACCGTGTGCCCGCAGTACGGACACATCGCGTGATCCACCCGCCGGCGAATCCACGACGATTCCTCCCGATGCGTCTGCACCTGGAAGTGCTGGCCGCACGTCGGACATTGCACATCCCCCCTCTCCGAGATCGGCTGCGGCCGCTCCGGATCGAAGATGATGTCCAGCTGCGTCTCTTCCGGGTCCGCCTCGGGATCGATCGTCTTCAACGGCCCCTGACACTTGCGACAAACCGTCGCAGGGCTTTCGTTCTGCTCGCCGCAACTCGCGCACCGCCACATGCCTGCTTGCCCCTTACCCCTCGGTGTGCCAGCTCGAGAATCCCAGAAGCGCTCGACAGGACGGGCAGAAGTACATCTTCTCGCGAACGTAGATCGTCACCTCGACCTCGCTCGACTGCATGCTTTCCCACGAAAGCTCCGCCCGACAGTACGGGCACACCGGCCCCTCCTCGGGACGCTTTCGATGGCTTCTCGCCGGAGCGCGCACGGACGGTCTGACGGACGCCTCCAGCAGCGTCGGCGCATTCGCCAAGCACTGCAGGCACAGCCCTCCGCGCCCGTCGAAGACGGTCTTGCACTTCCGGCACTTGCTTTGCGGACGATTGCTCACGGCCGTTGTTCCTGGAAACCGCCGTGACGATCATACGCCGCCGTCCGACACCGCGCCACCGAATTCGCCCCGTTTCGCGCGTTTCGACGGCTTCTCGGCCCGAATCGCCTACTTCACCTGCCAGGCGCCCATCTCCACGTTCCACCCGAGGCGACCGCGGTGCTCTTCATACCAACACAGCCACGCGTCCGCCGCCTTGGCGTGGTCTTTCTCGTCCAAATCGAACTTCTGCCCGGTGACCAAACACACGGTGTGCAGCAGAGGAAAAAAGTCCAGATTGTGCGATAGATTCTCCGCGCACAAATCCAGAGTCGCGATGTCCCCCGACAGCAGCCGCTCGAGGTGATGCGACCATTTCTCGCGGAATACCTTCTGCATGACGGAGCGAAAATACATGTTCGTCGTCTTGCCGCTCAGCCTGCGGATCTCCGTCTCCGAGAACTTGATCTTGGGGTGCTTTCCACTCATGCCACCCTTAGTCTATCCCTGGGCCCCTCGATTTGCCAAACGGATACGGCCTGGATATAGTGACGGCGTGACCCTCAGGCCTGATTCCTCCCGCCTGCGCCGATTGATCGTCGCGCATAGCCCGGCCAGCGACGATGCGTTCATGTTCTTCGCGCTGGCGGCCGGCAAGATCGATCCTCGGGGATTCCTCTTCCTCCACGAATTGCACGACATCGAGGCGCTCAACCTGCGCGCTCAAGAGGGGCTCTACGAAGTCACGGCGATCAGTTTCCACGCCTATCCCTACGTGCGACACCACTATCGCCTGATCACCTGCGGAGCCTGCGTCGGCGACGGCTACGGTCCGCTCCTCGTCTCCAAGAGACCGATCACCGCCCAGGACCTCGACGAAGTGACCGTGGCGATCCCCGGACAAATGACCACGGCGTACCTCGCCCTGAAACTCCTCTGCCCCGCGGTGCGGACGAAAACGGTCCCCTCCGAACAGATCCTGGCCTCGGTCGCCAGAGGGGACGCCGACGCCGGCCTCGTCCTGCGGGAGGGCCAGCTGACCTTCCCGCAGATGCATCTTCATCGGGTCATCGACCTGGGCGAGTGGTGGACGCGCGAGACCGGCCTACCCCTGCCGCTGGTCGGCGTCGCGATCCGCCGGGACATCGATCGCGCGATCGCCGGAAAAATCTGCGACGTCCTGCGCGATTCCATCGGATACGCGCTCGAGCACCGGGCGGAGGCCTTGGAACACGCCCTCTCGTTCGCGCGCGGCATGGATCGCTCCCTCACCGACCGCTTCGTCCACATGTACGTCAAGGACTACGCCGTCGAACTGGGCCGGCGCGGCGAGGAGGCGGTGGCGCTGCTGTTCCGGCTCGGACACGAAGCCGGGATCATCCCTCACCGCGTGGAGCCCGAGTTCGTCGACTAGCGCCTCTCCAAGACGCGACGCAAAGCCTCCATCTTCCCTTCCAACGCCCGCCCCAGCGCGGGACTGGCGCGCGCGGCTTCCTCGTACGCCTCCAACGCGGCACGATACTCCGCGACGGGAGACAGCCCCTCCAGCCGCTTGTGGCGTGCCCAATTGCCCCACGCGTCGCCCAGGCCGCGCCAGACCTCCGCCAGGGAGCGGTTGATTGCCAACGCCTGCGTAAGATCCGCGATCGCATCCCGATAGAACGGCTCGGGATCACCCTTGCGAAGCATCACATGATTCCCCCAATTCATGCGCGCGGTACCGCGACCCGACCACGCCCCGACGGACTTCGGATTGAACTCCAGCGCCCGATCGAAATCCCCGACGGCCGATTCCAGCAGAGCCGCCGGATCGCCCCGATGCATCGCTTTGTATATCGCCCAGTTGCTGCGCACGGTCCCGCGTTCCAGCCACGTCTCGTCTCGCCTGGCGTTCCGCGCGAGCGCTTGCGTGAGATCTTCGACCGCCGCTTCGCAAAAACCGCCCGGATCCTGTCCTTGGCCGGCCACGTAGAGCCCCCAGATCGACTGCGCGACGCCGCGCGCCAACCACGTCCGATCCCGCCCCAGGTTCAACGTCAGGGCCTGCGTGAGATCATCGACGGCCGCCCGCAACAGCGACGTCGGATCCTTGCCCTTCGCGGCGACATCGCTCGCCCACCGAACGCGCGCCAAGCCGCGTCCCAGCCACGTTCCGTCACGAACGGGATTCAGCTCCAGGGCCTCATCGAAGTCCCGGATCCCCGCTTCGAACACCTCCGCCGGATCGCCTCCCGAATCCCCCAAATAGTCGCCCCAGTTCATGCGGGTGACGCCTCTCAGTATGCGCGCCTCGATGTGGCGAGGTTGGAGTTCGATCGCCCGAGTGTGGTTTCGGACGGACGCTTCGTAAAGCTCCAGAGGCACCTGACCCCCGGCCTCCCGGAAGACCGCCTGATCGCCGCAGACAACGCCTCGCCAGACCCATGTCTCGGGATTCCGCGAATCGATCTCCAGCGCCTGATCGCAGTCCCTCAACGCCTCCTGCAAGAACTCCTCCGGGTCTCCTCCCCGCGCGTCCACCAGGCCACCCCAGTTCAAGTAGGCCACCGCCTTCTGCAGATACGTGTCGTCCCGTTTGGGATCCAGTCTCGACGCTTCGTCGAAATCGGCGACCGCCGCCCGGAAAAGGTCCTCCACATCGCGCCCCAGGCTCTGCCCCCTCATCGCCCACTCGACATGGAGGCGACCGCGCCTGACCCAGTACGGCACGTATCCCCGATCCCGCCGGATGGCTTCATCCAGCCGCCGGACCGCGGGCTCGCAGTCGCCGTAATCAAGCTCGAGCTCCACCTCGATGAGGGCTTCGACCGCCTCCTCCAAGGGCGGCTCGCCGGCCGCCGCCTTCGCGAAGTTCTCTGCGGCCTCCTTCCCGTTTCCAGCGATCCACGCCTTCCATCCCCGCAGGCACAGCACCTCGTCCCCCGCCAGCCCGCTCGCCGCCGACTCGATGGCGCGCATGTCCGCCTCGATCCGTCGAGCCTGGTCCATCGCTTGAGCATCCTTCTTCGCCAATTCCGCGGCGCGCGGAAGGACGGCGACGGCGCCCGGTTGTACCCGCCCCCGTCCCTTCCGAGCCAAGCGGTCTCCTTCGGCGCGTCGCGCCTCGGCGTCCAGCTCCAGCAGGCGCGCCCGGTAGGCCCGGCTCGTCAGCACGATCCGCTCGTACAACGCGGGAGCGCAGGAAGGATCCCTCTGAAGCGCCTCGTCCTGCTCGGCGAGGGCTCGGGCGTCTTTCATCTGCGCCCTCAGCATCCGACCCCATAAGTAATGGGGTTCCGCCAGATGCGGCATCTCGCGCGTGACTTCGCCGCAGGCCTCCTCCACCCGCCGGCCGTATTGCTCCATGCGATCGAGCCGGCCTGCGCGACGAAGATCCAAGGCCGCTCTCAGACAGTCGTCGGATCTCCGGCGCATTTCCTCCAAGAGCAGGCGTTGCGTCTTCGTAAGCCCTCGCTGGGCCTGACTCCATTTCCAGCCCATCGCCGCCGCCACGCCGACGAGGACGACCGCCGCGCCGACGGCCGCGACGAGGATCTTGCGCCGAGCGAGTCGCCGCACAAGATGGGTCCACGCGCTGATGGGCCGCGCCGAAACGGGTTCCCCCGCGCGATAGCGCGCCAGATCCTCGGCAAACGCCGCGGCCGTCGAATAGCGATCTCCGGGGTTCTTCGCCAGCGCCCGGCCGCAGACCTTCACCAGATCCTGCGGCACGTCCCGAAGCGGCTCCGGCTCCTCGACGATCACCTTCTCGTACAGCTCGAAGACCGAGGCCGCCGTCAGCGGATGGCGCCCGGCGAGCGACTCATACAGCATCACGCCGAGCGCATACACGTCCGTCCGGCGGTCGACCGGCCGGCCGCACACCTGTTCCGGCGCCATGTACAGCGGCGTCCCCATGACCATGCCCGTGCGCGTCAGGTGGCTCTCGGCCGAGGCCAGATGGGCCAGCCCGAAGTCCGTCACGACGATGCGCCCTCCATCCTCGATCAGAACGTTCTCCGGCTTGAGGTCCCGGTGCACCACCCCGCGTTCGTGCGCGACGTGCACCGTGCGGGCGATCTCCTCGATGATGCGCAGGCGCTCCGGCAGCGGGAGCTTCAAGAGCCTGAGCGGCCGGCCGCGCACCAGCTCCATGACGAGCGCCTCTTCTTCCACGTCGTACAGCCGCACGATGTTGGGATGCGTCAGCGCCGCGATGATCCGGGCTTCGCGGCGCATCCTGGCCACCGCCTTCGCGTTCTGGGCCACCTCCCGGCGCAACACCTTGATCGCGACCTCCCGCTGCAGCACCCGGTCGCGCGCCCGGTACACGACGGCCGTCCCGCCGCCCCCGAGTTCCTCCAGGATCTCGTAGCGGCTTGAGCTCGAAGGCACGATCAACTTCCCTCCCGCGTGCTCCCTCCATCCAACCCAGATTCCGCGACCGCCGCCAGGGGAATTTGACGGCTCTCGAGAAAAGACGACGATCCGCGACAAAGCCAAGAACGTGTAGGAAAAGGGGAGAGGGAGAGAACCCTCTCGGATGGAAGAATTCAGAGACTCTCCACCTCTCCCTTTCTTACACATCCTTGCGCTTCATGGCGGGTCATTGAAAAAAGATCTCCGGGGACATCGCGAAAACCGCCCCCGGATGCCGCCGCGAACGCGTTTATGGAAATCCAAACTTTTCGCTTCGAATTCGCATGATCCCGGCTTGACAGGCACTAGGGGTCGTGGTATATGTCCGACTAGGTAGTATATATTGTGCTCTTGTTTGTGACCCTGACGCATCGGAAGTGACGTTTTCCTGGGGGGGAGGCCAGAGAGAGGGGTCCTGCGTGAGCACGTCTTCCGTTTCAACAACCACCACCTTCGGTTCTGATTCCGTCTCGTGCGAGGAGGGGACAACAGATGGAACATGTCGTCGCCAATACCGCCGTCGGCGCCAAGAAGACCGTTCGCTGCAACGCGGCCGCCCGCGCCGGTCGGTTCCAAAGGATTTACACCAAGCCCGCCCTGCATCCCTTCGAGATGATCGATTGGGAGCCGCGCTCGTCGAAGATCTCCAACCCCGACGGCTCGACCGTCTTCGAAATGAAGAACGTCGAGGTGCCCAAGAGCTGGAGCCAGCTGGCGACGGACATCGTCGTCTCGAAGTACTTCCGCAAGGCCGGCGTCCCCGGCAGCGGCCATGAAACCTCCGTCAAGCAGGTCGTCGCCCGCATCGCGCGGACCTTGCGGCGCGCCGGCGAGACGCTCGGCGAGACCTTCGCTTCCCCCGAGGACGCGGACACGTTCGAGGCGGAGCTCACCTACATGCTCGTCGCCCAGATCGGCGCGTTCAACTCGCCCGTCTGGTTCAACTGCGGACTGGCCCACGAATACGGGATCACCGGCCACGCCGTGGGCAACTGGCACTGGAACGAGAAGACCGATCGCATCGAGGAGACGCCCGACTCCTACTCGCGCCCGCAGCTGTCGGCGTGCTTCATCCAGAGGATCGAGGACGACCTCATGGACATGGCCGATCAGGTCAAACGCGAGATGCGCATCTTCAAGTTCGGCTCCGGCACCGGAACGAACTTCTCGCGCATCCGCGCCGAAGGCGAGAAGCTCTCCAGCGGCGGCACCTCGAGCGGACTGATGAGCTTCCTCGAGATCTACGACAAGGCCGCCGGCGCCATCAAGAGCGGCGGCACCACCCGCCGCGCCGCCAAGATGGTCTGCCTCGACATGGATCATCCCGATGTCGAGCGTTTCATCACCTGGAAGATGCACGAGGAGGAAAAGGCCCAGATGCTCGTCCAGCTCGGCGGGCTGGATCCCGACTTCAACGGCGAGGCCTACCGCACCGTCAGCGGCCAGAACTCCAACAACTCCGTGCGCGTGCCCGACGAATTCATGCACGCCGTCGAGAAGGACGGCGATTGGATCACCACCTGGCGCACGACGGGCAAGCCCGCCCGCACCCACAAGGCGCGCGACCTGTGGGAGAAAATCGCCGCCGCCGCGTGGCGCTGCGCCGACCCCGGCGTGCAGTTCGACACCACGATCAACCGCTGGCATACCTGCCCCGGCACCGACAAGATCTACGCGTCGAATCCATGCAGCGAGTTCATGTTCCTCGACGACACGGCGTGCAATCTGGCGTCGCTCAACTTGACCAAATTCCTCGACGAGAAGGGCCGCTTCGACGTCGCCCGCTTCCGCCACGCCGTCGAGATCTTCTTCACCGCGCAGGAGATCATCGTCGACTTCGCCAGCTATCCCACGAAGGAAATCGCGACGAACTCCCATGCGTACCGTCCGCTCGGCCTGGGCTACGCGAACCTCGGGACGCTCCTGATGCTCATGGGCATCCCCTATGACAGCGACCGGGGCCGCGCCATCGCCGGAGCGATCACCGCCGTCATGTGCGGCCGGGCCTATCGCCAGAGCGCCGAAATGGCGCGCTCCAAGGGCCCCTTCAAGGGATTCGACAAGAACCGCGAATCGATGCTGCGCGTCATGCGCATGCATCGCGAAGCCGCCTACCAGATCCGCGAACAGGATTGTCCGGCCGAGCTCGCCAAGGCCGCGCGCGAGGACTGGGACGAGGCGGTCGCCTTCGGCGAGATCCACGGCTACCGCAACGCCCAAGCCACCGTGCTGGCCCCGACGGGGACGATCGGGCTCCTGATGGACTGCGACACGACGGGCGTCGAGCCCGACTTCGCGCTCGTCAAGTTCAAGAAGCTCGCCGGCGGCGGCTACTTCAAGATCGTCAACGAATCCGTCCGAGAGGCCCTGAACCGCCTCGGATACGCGCCGGCCCAGACGAACGACATCCTCTCCCACGTGATGGGCACCAATTCATTCGACGGGGAAACCGCCGTCAACCGGCGCACGCTTCAGGCGAAGGGGTTCACCGGCGAGGACATCGACCGGATCGAGAAGACCCTCCCGAAGATGTTCGAGCTGCGCCATGCCTTCGGCGCGCTGAACCTCGGCGCGGCGACGCTCAAGCGCCTCGGCTTGAAGGAAGACGAACCCGACGCGCTCAAGGCCCTGGGCTTCACCGACGAGGAGGTCGAAGCCGCCGAAGGCTCGATCTGCGGCATGATGACGGTGGAAGGCGCGCCCCATCTCAAGGAGGAGCACCTGCCGGTCTTCGATTGCGCCAATAAGTGCGGGCCGCACGGCCGGCGCTTCATCCATCACATGGGACACATCCGCATGATGGCCGCGGCGCAGCCGTTCATCAGCGGCGCGATCTCCAAGACGATCAACATGCCCGAGTCGGCTACCGTCGAGGACATCCAGCAAGCCTACGCCGATTCCTGGAAGCTCGGCCTCAAGGCGGTGGCGCTCTACCGCGACAACTGCAAGGCCTCGCAGCCGCTGTCGAGCAAGACCAAGAAGAAGGCCGACGAGGCCAAGGTGAACGTCTCCGCGACGCCGCTGCCCACGACCCTGGCCGACCCGATCAGCCCGACGGCGGCCTTCCAGAACATCCGCCGCATCCGGCTGCCCAGGAAGCGCCGCGGCTTCACGCAGGAGGCGCGCATCGCCGGCCAGAAGGTGTACCTGCGCACGGGCGAATACGAGGACGGGACGATCGGCGAGATCTTCATCGACATGCACAAGGAAGGCGCCGCCTTCCGCTCCATGCTCAACTGCTTCGCGATCTCCGTCTCATTGGGCCTGCAGTACGGCGTCCCGCTCAAGGAATTCGTCGACTGCTTCACGTTCACGCGATTCGAGCCGCACGGCCCCGTGGATCATCCCAACGTCAAGTTCGCGACCAGCGTGGTCGATTACGTCTTCCGTGTCCTCGCCCTGGAGTACCTCGGCATGACGGAGTTCGCGCAGGTGAAGCCCGCCGACGGATACGTGGCGACGCCTCGAATCACGGGAAAGGACACGGCGATGCTGAAGGTGGGCGATTTGGCTGAGAACGGCGAAGCGCCTCAGGAAGAGCCGGAGCCCGCTCCGGAGACGGATCTCTTCAACGGCGAGCACGAGACCTTGTCCAGGCACCTGTCCACGATGATGGGCGACGCGCCGTTCTGCAACATCTGCGGGCACGTGACGGTCCGAAACGGCGTCTGCTACAAGTGCATGAACT
>JACPRB010000267.1 GCA_016190155.1 Planctomycetota bacterium | reverse complement strand
GGTTCTCTGGTCCCCTCTGCGCCCCCTCACCCATGCCCCGTTTGGTTGCGGCACCGCCGCGCTGCGTCCTCTGCCCCCTCAGAGTCCTCCACAGACCGTATCCAATTTCGTACACTCCCAACCACAGAAGATACGCCCACCCTCGCTCTTTCTCTCCGCCGCGCGCGGCACGCCGGTTGCATGAACCCTCAGGCGATGTGCGCGTTCCATAGAGCGTTCACCCACGTGCCCCTCGGCGAACGATCTTGAACGCCTGAACAAACGAACGGGAGAACCAACGCTTATGAACACCCGCTTCACCGGCGCCCTGCTCACCCTCTCCGCCCTCGCCGGCTGCCTCGCCGCCGCGGCCGCCCGCCAGGACGACCCGCGCGCCGCCGCCGAAACCGCCCTCAAAGACCGCGACTGGGCCAAGGCCGAGAAACTCCTCAAGAACGCCATCCCCTCCGCCAAACAAGACCAGGACGAACTCCTCTTCCTCCTCGCCACCGCCCAACAACACGCCGGCCGATATGACGACGCTCTGGCGACCCTCGATCGACTCCTCAACGACCACCCCGCCTCTCCCCTGTGCATGAAAGCGCTCTTCCGCAAAGGCGACGCGCTCGCCTCCAAGAAGGACTTCGCCTCCGCCGCTCGCATCACCGACAATCAGGTCGCCGCCCTCACCGCGCCGCCCCGACGCAAGAAGCTCGCCATGGTCTACGTCGACGCCGCCCGCGAGTTCCTGACCCCCCAAGAACCCCACGACCCGACCTTCGCGCCGAACTACCCCGCCGCCCAGAAACTCCTCGCCCAATCGCTGGAGCTCGAAGCCCTCGGAACCGACGAAGAAGCCGTGCGCCTCGACATCATCACCTGCGAACACAAAGGCAACCTGCCCCGGCCGCAGCTCCTCCAATCCTGCCGCACCTTCCTCGAGAGATTCCCGACCTCAACGCGACTCGACGAAGCGCTCTTCGCCCAAGCCGCCGCCCTGCGCGACCTCGGCCGCGTATGGGAAGCGGAAAAGACGTGGCTTCGCCTCGCGACGGACCACCCCACCTCCAAACTCGCGCCCGAAGCCCTCTTCTCCGTCGCGCTCCTGCACCTCAACGAAACCGCCCCCGCCGCCGACGTCGAAAAAATCCGCCGCGCCCTGCCGAACCTCCGGCGCGTGGCCCGCGACTACACCGCGACCGAGTTCGGCCCGCGCGCCGCGGTCCTCGCCGCGCTGACCCTGTCGACGCTCGAGGAACTGCGCGACGACGCCCGCCGCGAACTCACCGCCTTCGCCGACGCCCACCCCAAGCACGAACGCGCGCCCGACGCGATGCTCCGCGTCGCGCAGCTCTGGCTCGACGACCAGGACGACGCCAAGGCGATCGCCGCCTACGAAGATTGCCTCAAGCGCTTCCCCGACAGCCCGCGATGGCCGGAGATCCGCCAATCCATCGCGAACGCGCGGTTCAACGGCGCCGAGCGCGCCTTCGCGAGAAAGGACTGGCCCGCCGCGCGCGCCGCGTCGGAGGAGTTCGTCGCCCTGCACGCCGCCGACCCGCGCGCGCCCGCCATGGCCATCCGCGCCGGCGAGTGCCTCAAGGAGGAGAAAAAGTCCCGCGAGGCCGTCGACGCCTGGATGAAGGCCGCGACGCGGTTCGCGTCAGACCACGCGCGTCTGAAGGCCGCGGAGCTGCTGGCCACCGAGCTCGACGAGTTCGAGCTGGCGATGAAGGAGCTCGCCAAGGTCGGCGGCAGCCACGCCGGCGCGGCCCAGGAACTCCTGCGAAAACTCCAGGCCCCGTCCCTCGCGATCGAGAGCGAGCGCGTCTTCCGCTCCGACGAAACGCCGAAGGTGAAACTCACCCTGCGCAATCTCGAGAAGGTCAAACTGCGCTTGTGGACGCTCGACCTCAACGACTACTTCGAAAAGAAGGCCTCCATGTCCGGGCTGCAGAGCCTCGAGGTGTCCGTCATCGCGCCCGACCGCGAGTGGGAGCACGCCGTCGAGAACTTCAAACGCTTCAAGGAGACGAAGCTCGACGTCGAGCTCCCGATGAAGGCTCCAGGCGCTTACGTCGTGACCGCCGGCGCCGGCGAGCAGGAGGCCACCACCGTCGTGCTCGTCAGCGACCTCGCGATGATCGCCCGCGCGGGCCGCAAAGCCGCGACCGTCCTCGTCCAAAACCTGCGCACCGGTCTCGCGGTCGAAAAGCCGACCCTCCGCACCGCGGCCGACGGCAAACACCTCAAGACCTGGACCCAGGAAACAACCGCGAGCCGGCTCTCCCTCATGGCGGAATCGGACGGACACCTCGCGTTCCGCGACATCGACGTCTCGGCGCTGCCCGCGCCCGCGGACCGCGCGGCAAGGGCGCTCGTCCTCACGGACCGCCGCACGGTCGCGCCCGAAGACGAGGTGCGCGTGCGCCTCATCGTCCGAGGCGGCGACAAGAACGTCCGCGTCGCCGCCGTGAGCGCGCAAGGCGTCGTCTTCTTCGAGAAGACACTGGCGCTCTCGAAGGTCGGCGCCGCGGCGACGGCCTTCCGCGTCCTTCCAGGCCTCTCGGACTACGTGCGCGTCGACGTCTTCGACGCGGCCAAGCCGCAGGAGAAGCTTATCGGCCAAGCCAGCATCGAGATCGGCACGCGCGCCGAGCCGGCCGTCGCATTCGACTTCCTCTGGGAGGACAAACCGTACTTCGCCGGCGACGACATCGACGTCACGGTGGTGCTGCGCGACCCGTGGGGACGCCCCATGCCGAATCGCAAGGTGCGCATCCACACGAGCGCCGACGCCGAACCCACGGACGCGGTGACGGGCGATGACGGCACGGTGGCCGTTCCGCTGCGCGACACCGCATCGGGCCTCGCGAGCGTGACGGCCGAATTCGAGGGCATCGCCGACACCCAGACGATCCCGCTCTTGCCGCGCGGCGTCCTGCTCTCACTCGACGGACGCGTCATGGAGCCCGTGTTGAGCGGCGAAAAGAAAACGCTGACCCTCATCGCCAAGCGCGCCGACGACACGCCCGTGAGCCGCGCCTTCCGCACCGCCGTGACACGCGAAGGCCTGCCCGTCGCCTCCGGCGAGGTCACGACGGACAAGGACGGCAAGGCGCCGGTCACGTTCGTCGCGAAGGAAGGCGGCCTCTACCGCGTCCGCGTCTTCGCGCTCGACGCGGACGGCCTGCCGATGCGCGCCGAGACGGTCGTGCAGGTCTTCGACGACCAGGATGAACAGAAACTGCGGCTGCGCTCCGCGACCGACGAGTTCGAGCCCGGCCGGCCGATGGAATTCACCGTCTTCTCGCGGCTCGAGAACGGGCTGGCGTTCGTGACCGTCGAAGGGGAGCACGTCGAGCAAGTCGTGCCGGTGACGCTGCGGAAGGGCGTCAACGCGATCAAGCTCGGCCCGCCGCCATCGAGCACGCGCGACTTCGCCGTAGCCATCATGATGATGCAGGCCAACGCGTTTCACGCCGACGCGCGCGACTTCGGCGTGAAGACCCCCGAGGTCAGGATCGAGCCCGAGAAAAAGGAAATCCGGCCGGGCGAAGAGGCGACGGTGCGCGTAAAGGCGCGCCCCGGGAGCGAAGTGATCCTCATCGCGGCGGAGCATGTGGTGGTGAAGCTGGATCCGAACGCCTTCCATCCAATCCGCCCGGGACCGTACTTCATCGGCGATTCGTCGGCGGCGACCTCGTTCGCGTGGGCGACGCGCCGGCTCGATCCGCAGATCCTCGACGCGATCGCGCGGCTGAGGGACCTGGAGGAGAACCGCGCCACGCGCGTGATGCTCGAAAAGGACCTCAAGGAGTTCGAGAAGGCGAAGGGCGATGAACTGGGCTTCCAGACGGACAAGCCGTCCACAAAGAAGCGCATGGTCGCCCGCGGGGGCGGCGGCGGCCACTACGCCGGCAAGCGCGGTCTGGTCGAGAATCGCTCGGAGCCCGCCCCGCTCGTGTTCGCGTCCGAGGAGGCCGACGCGTCGGGTATTGCCACGTTCCGATTCCGGATCCCGCAAGGCTGGGGCCAATACACGCTGAAGGCATGGGCGGTGGACTCCGGATACGCGATCGGGACGGCGACGACGGAGCTCAAGGCCCGCGCGCCGGTCACCGTCGTATTCCGCGTTCCGGAAAGCGCGGTCGAAGGAGAGAAGACGAGCGCCGTGGCGCTGCTGACGAATCACACGTCACGCGAGCAGGAGGCGACGCTCGCACTGGACGGTGTCGAGGTCAAGGTGAAGCTCCCCGCGCGCTCCACGCGCGAACACGCGTTCGAGTGGACGGCGGCCGAGAGCGCGGAGTTCGCGCTGGACGGCGTGCGCCAAGTGCACGCGGTCGCGCTGCGTCCGAACGGCCCCATCGACTACCTCGAGGCCGGCGGCGCGTTCACCGGCAAGACCGAGATCCCGATCCCCGGCGACGGGAGACTCTTCGTGCGCGTGGCGGCGGGACCCGAGGCGCTGCTGGAAAGCCTGGCGGAAGGGCCCGACGCGGCCGCGCGGCTCATCGCGCTCATCGCGCGTCACCGTCGATCCAAAACCGAGGCGACCAAGCTCGCCGTGATGGAGTTCGCGGCCCGGCGTGCCGCGGGGCTTGCCGACCCCGCCCGCGACGATGCGGCTTGGCCCGTCCTCCTCTACCTCGCGGCGGCCGAGGCCAAGGCGGAGGAGTTCGACATCGCGCCCGACGCGTCGATGCTGAAGGCGCGCTTCGCCCAGGCGACGCACGACGACATCAAGGCGCTCATCCTCTTCGCGCTGGCCCGCGGCGGCGAGGCGCAGTTCGGGTACATCCACCGCCTCTGGCGCGCCGCGGACACGCTCTCGCCGCGGGCGCTCGCCTGCGTGGCGCTCGCGCTCAAGGCGGCCGGCAAGCCCGATGAAGCGAAGGCGGCCCTGAACCGGCTCGCGAAGACGGACCATTGGGAGGCGATCGAGGTGCCCGTGCCCGACGCGTCGAACACGACCTACGCGACGACGGCGCTCGTGGCGTTCGCGATGGCGGAAGTCGATCCGACAAGCGCGCTCCTTCCGAAGGCGCGCGCCTGGCTGCTGGCGCGCAGTCCCGCGACGCCCTTCGAGCGCGCCGTGCTCGCGCTCGCCATGCAGTCGGCGCCGGACCAAAGCGGCGTGACCGAGCTCAAGGTGGACGGACAGGCGGTGAAGGGCTTCGGCGAGGTCGCCGTCTCCAAGGCGGTGATCGAGCCGGCGGGCGCGGGCACGTACTACGCGCTGGCGCGTCGCGAGACGCCGAAGGCGCCGGAGGCTGGAATCAAACGCACGGTGGAGTGGCCCGCGCTCGTCGTTGAGGGTATCACGGTGCCGCGCGAGGCCGTCGCCGTGAAGGAGCCGATCGAGAATCCGTCGATGGGCAAGGTCGCGGCGGGCCAGTCGTTTGTAATCACGCACGAACTGACCGTGCGCGGGCCGAGGACGCAGTATCGTGTCGTGGAGTTCCCGCCGGTGACGGGGCTGCGGATCCCGGCGGCCGCGCGGCGCGTGCTCATCCGTCCGCAAACGGAAGCGGAGCGCACGATCACGGTGTCGATGCCCGCCTACGCCGATGCGCCGGGCGCGTACGACGAGATCGAGGTGCTTCCGGCCGGGCGCGACTTCCTCGCGGGCCGGCAGATGACGCACGGCGAGCGGCTCGGGGCGGGCCGCGTCCGTTTCGAGAAGAAGCAGTGGAAGGAGGCGCGCGCGACGCTCGCGCCGCTCTTCGAGAAGGGGACGCTCCTGGACGGGGCGATGATCGAGGCGGCGCGCATGCTCGCCTATGCCGCCGTCGAGTTGGCCGACCACGAGACGGCCGTGCGCGCCTTCGAGGTCCTCAAGGAGAAATCGCCCGGCGAAGTCGTGCCGTTCGACAAGATCCGCGGGATCGGCCGCGCCTACGCGGCGGCCGGCGAGCACGAGCGTGCCATGCAGGTGCACTCGGGGACGTGCGACGCGTACTTCCTGCAGGAGGCCAACGTCGTGGGCGCGCTCGAGGAGTTGGGGCGCACCCGGCAGGCGGTGGACCAAATGAAGCAGCTCCTGGCCGAGCATCCCGACAGCGCGCTCAACAAGGAGATGCTCTTCGGTCTCGGCCAGCGGCTGTACTCGCGGTCGAAGGCGCATCGCGATCCCGCCGAGAAGGATCCCAAGCAACTGACGCGCGAGGAGCTTCTGGCGGAGTCGGCGGCGGCGCTGGAACGATACCTGGCGTGGTTCCCGGCGGAGAAGGACGGCGAGAACGTCTCGCTGACGCTCGGCAGCGCGTATCTCGAGGCGGGCAAGCACGGGCTGGCGGAGCGCACGGGCCGGGCGGCCGCGGCGCGCTATCCCAAGAGCCGCTTCCTCGACAGCTATGACTACGTGCACGCCTTCGGGCTCTTCGCGCAGCGCAAGTTCGCCGAGGCGCTCATCCTGTGCGACCGGCTGGAGACATTCGACTACGGCAAGCACGCGAACCCCGGGCCGGGCGTCATGCGCGACATGGCGGTGCTCATGAAGGCGCAGATCTTCCATGCCAAGGGGGAGCTCGACAAGGCGATCGAGAACTACAAGAAGGTCCGCGCGACGTCCGCCGACGCGGCACGGTCCGTCGCGTTCCTGGAGCGCGAGGCGATCGCGATTCCGGACCTGACGGTGGCGCCGATGTCGAAGCCCGCGGAGTTGGAGCTGGAGTACGCGGGGGTCGCGGAGGCGCACGTGCGCGCGTACAAGGTGGATCTGACGATGCTCGCGCTTAGGCGCAAGGGGCTGGCGGACGCGGCGTCGATCGAGGTCGCGGGCTTCAAGCCGGTCTTCGAGCGCCGCGTGGCGCTGGATCACCCCGACGCCAAGCGCCGCGAGCGGCAGAGGCTGGCGCTGGAGCTCAAATCGCCGGGCGCGTATCTGATCGGCGTCAAGGCGGGCGACTTCTTCGCCGGCGGGCTGGTGCTGCGCAGCGATCTGGCGATGACGGTGCAGGAAGAGCGCGGCGGCACGGTGCGCGTCAACATCGCCGACGCCGCCACGGGGGCGTTTGCCGAAGGCGTGAAGGTGACGATCTTCGGGACGCAGGACCAGCGGATCGCCAGCGACAAGACGGATCTGCGGGGCGTCTGGGAGACGGAGGGCGTGACGGGTTTGGCGGTGGTCGTCGCCGAGAAGGACGGGCACGTGGCGATGTATCGCGGGCAAGCGATGCTGGGGATGATGGAGGAGCAGAAGCAGCAGTGGGGCCAGGGGCAGCGGCTTGCGCCGCAGCAAGAGGCGCTCGACGAGGAGATCTTCAGGTCCAACGATCGCTTCGAGCAGAACTTCGGCGGGAACGTGAACCGCAAGCAGCAGGGCGTGGAGGTGGAGCGGACGAAGAAATAGGGGAGCGAGAATCCTTCTTCGACAAGCCGGCTTGCGCCTCCCCGGCGGAATACGTATCGAGCACCCGTCCATGCATACGACCAAATTAACGCTGAGCGCCGACAAGGACCTGATCAAGGAGGCCAAGAAACTGGCCGACAGAGAAGGCACATCCCTTTCCTCGATGTTCGCCCGGTTCCTGCGAGCCGTTCTCCGGGAGTGGCGGGAAAAGGAGCAGCCGGGCCCCGTCACAAGCAAAGCCACCGGCCTCGTGAAACTCCCCGCGGGCAAGAGCGACCGACAGCTCTTGGAAGAGGCGCTCCGCGAGAAATGCAAAGTGGGACGATGAAGGTCTTCGTCGACACCAACGTCCTCCTCGATGTCCTGGCCGAGCGCAAGGCTTTCTATCCACCCGCCATGCGCGTATGAACCCTGGCGGAGTCCGGCCGGATCGACGCGCACGTGGCCGCCATCAGTTTCAGCAATTGCTACACCATCGTCCACCGCTACGCCGGGCGGCGCAGCGCCGAGAAGGCGATCCGCCTGCTGCGCGACGTCTTCACGCCGATCGATCTGACCGCCCAACTCCTGAACCAGGCCATCGATGCGGGCTTCCAGGACTTCGAAGACGCCATCCAGTACCATTCCGCGGTGCACGCCCGAACCGAGTGCGTCATCACACGCAATCCCGATCACTTCCCTCGCGCGCCCCTGTCCGTCTTCTCTCCCGCCGAGTTTCTCGCCGCGCATTCCTTCAGAGGATCCGCTCAGGATTGAGCTGCGGCACACGGCCGCCGTTCACTTCTCTCCTCGCCGCCCGCCCGAGCCTGGAGTGGGCGTGGGACTGGCCTGAGGAACGTTCGAGGACTGCCCCCACGTCCATCCGCTGCCGGGGCTGCGGGATCCCAGTTTGCCGGCACGCGAATCGGTCGGGGTATTCACCCATTCCGCCCCCTCCCGAATGTGGGGCAGACGCGTCATCAAGTCCCCCTTGGCCTGCAAGGACCACATCCGGTCATCCCCGCGTAACTCGTACGGCCACGTGAAACCCGCGCGGGCCACGGGCGTGAAGCCTTCCTGGAAGACCCAGGCGATGAAATGGTCCGCCCATTCCGGCTGCGAAACCTGTCCCAGACGCACGGGACAGTCGTTCCGGTGTTTGGTGTAGTTGTAGCTCCATCCCCCGTAGCCCATCGTCGGTACGACGCTGCGGCGAATCAGCCGGCAAGGGAGAGGGCGCCCGCCCCAGGAATCCCTCTTCACCTTCGCCGTGCTCTTCACTCCCAAGTGCTGGGCGATGATGTCGCAGTCCGTGACCGCCGCCTGCCAGAAGTTCTCTCGGTGGCCCGAGGCGACGAGCGTCGCGTTCCCGTCGCGGGGGGTCGCGACTGCGGGCAGGTCGACGACTCTGGTGGCGGCGGCCGTGCGCGGCGGCTGGATCATCCACAGAATCTGGACCCCTTCATACCAATCGCCTCCCCGCAGGACCGTCCGGGCGTCCTTCAGCGACAGAACGTCCGGAGCGATCACGACAAGGTGATACGTGATGCCGCTGCCGCCGTAGTGGACCGCCACGCCCGAAATGGAGCTCAACGCCTCGGCGCAATCCGCCTTGGCTTGCGCCGCTTTGTCCCGGGCCATCTGCCGAGCCAAGTCGTCGCTCTGCGCGAACGCCGCTTCCGAAGCCAACAGGATCGTGAGCGCGGTCCAAGTCCTCATCGGTTCATCCTCCGTATCCATGCTGTTAATGCGTTTTCCCGGCAGGAGTTTCACCGAAAATCGAGCATGGTTCGAACCGGGGTGGCGAGAAGAACTCGGGGGGGAATGGGAAGATATGGCGATGGGGCGACACCGATCCAGTTGCGGGTCAACAAGTTACACCCCCATCTCCGAATCGCCCTATCTCCCGGCGGTGTTGCCCGCGAGCCCCGTCTTCTGATCCATGCCGAAGATCGGCATGCTTCGGCTTATTCGGCGGCAAGAAGAGCAGCGCTGCCGGATCAACCGGCCGCCCTCTCGACGGACTTCTTCGAACGGCTCAAGGGCATCAACTCGCTTTGCCCCCCTTACCGGCACGAGGGGTTATTCTCACGTCCATTCATTGACGGCTCCATCCATGAGCAGTAGCGTGTCCGCTCATGCCTCCGCGTGTTCTCCTCCGCATCCGCGAATTGATCCGAGCGGGCCAGTACGAACTGACGGATCACGCCCAAGAAGAAGCGCTGGAGGACGATCTCCACCGCGTCGACATCGAGGCGGCGATCCTGAATGGTGAACTCGCACGTGTTGAGCAGCACCAATGGGGCACCCGCTACGTCATCATCGGGCTCGCGACCGACCTCAAGCGTCCGGTCGGCGTGGTCTTCCAATTTAACCCGGCAGGCCGATCTGGTATGATCATCACGGTATATGAAGTCACGGAAAAGGAAGGCTAACGGGCTTTACGAGCATCCGTGCGCCTACTGTCACGGATGGGTGCAATGCAAGGTCAAGGAACGAGAGGCCATTCGCGTGACGAAGGCCGACTACGTGATCCTGGAAAATGTCCCTATCGGCATTTGCGACACGTGCAATGCCCGCTACTATCACGCCTCGGTTCTGACCCGCGCCGAGAAAGTCCACGAGAAGGGCCGGCGCAAGGTTCAAGTGCCCGTTGGGCCGTACGATGAGGCGGGATAGCAGCCTTCTTTCAATGATCCCGGTCCAGGAGCGCCATCAGCCGGTCTCTTGCGGGCCCCTTGATGTATCCTTTCCCCGGCAGGCCGTGCATGTGACAAAGAGAACCGAGATCTGCGAACCAGAATGAAATGTGGCGGCTCCCTACGGACACCGTGACCGACCAATAACCGAGGCATCTGCACACCCCGCGCGTCGGATCGTATCCGCAGTTCCGCAGCGCCTCCTCGAGCTCTCGCAAGAAGGCCTCGTCGCGAGGGCGGGTCCATGTGACTGTTCGATCCTTACGCTCATCAAGAATCTCGACCCGTTCGAATTGCCCCCGGCGAAGGACCTCCAGCGCCGCTTGGGTCTTCGCTTCCTTCTCGCGGCGTTCGAGCTCCGGCCGCACGACAAAGAAGAAACCCGCACCCGCACAGAGCATCAGGAAG